>JBALXM010000055.1:0-10137 GCA_036960695.1 Sneathiella sp. | reverse complement strand
GCTTTGACATTGAGGTTGAAGGAGAAATCCCAGGCTTTTTCCGTACAGTTGAGAATTGATCCGTTATCAACAAAACCAGCGCAGTTGAACAAGATGTCCACAGCACCAACCTCCTCCGCACAGGCCGCAATTGCCTTGCTGTCGAGGACATCCAACCGGCGGATTGAAATACCCTCAGCCTCCTTTGCCAAGCTGGTCAGATTTTCCAAGTTGATGTCCGTCGCGAGAACGGTTGCGCCTTCTAAAGCCATTGCCAGTGCCGAAGCACGACCAATCCCCTGCCCCGCAGCTGTAATCAATGCTGTTTTGCCTTCCAGTCGCCCACCCATTTACCACGCTCCTTATAATATTATTCATTAGTTATTTAAAATATTAACAATTTGATCACGTGTCCTGATTTCCAGTTTTTTAACACAGCTGCGCGCGCCCTCACGCTGTAATGCCGTCACGTTCTCGGTCAAGAGTGCCGCAAGATCTTTGGGTAGCTCCTCAGGCGCACCAAATATCTTATCCATGGCGAGGAAACCCACCACCAATTTTTGGTCGTCGCCATCTGCTGCCATGTGCAAATGCATCATCTCCTCGGCAAGGGGGTCGGAAACTTCAATAGGACCTCCTTGCTCGTCCCGGCCGCCGACATAAATCATCCAGGCCGCCACAGCCAACAGAATACAAGGCATGGGCCGGCCGATTGCCATTTGACTGTAAAGGCTAGTCAACAAGCGCGGTGGCAATTTTTGCGATCCATCCATGCAAATCTGCCAGGTTCTATGGGCCAGGCCCGGGTTAGAAAATCGGGTGATCACGCTTTGTGCCTGTACTGCCAGATCATAGCCCTCAGGCAAGCGGATACTGAGCCCTGCTTCATCGCACATTAAGCGAAGAGCGAACGCCTTGTATGAAGGGTCTGCCATAACTTCTGCAATGGTTTGATACCCGCCCAAATAGCCGAGATAAGCCAAAGCCGAATGGCCACCGTTCAACAACCGCAGCTTCATTTTCTCAAAAGGACGAACATCCGCGACCAGTTCCACGCCAGCGGCTTCCCAAGCAGGGCGGTCGCCCGCAAAGTTATCTTCAATGACCCACTGACGAAAATCCTCACAAACAATCGCTGCGTGATCATTTAGGCCCAGCAATTGTGTGGCTTGCTGCAAGGATGCCGAAGTAGCGGCGGGCACGATGCCGTCCACCATGGAACAAGGACAGGTTACCTGCTCCGCAAGCCAGGGCAACAACTCTGGGGCGGCCTCAGTGCAAAATTGCTGCAGCAGTCTCATTAGAACCCGACCGTTCTCCGGCAGGTTGTCACAAGAGATCAATGTCAGCGGGCCGCCGCCCGTGGCCTGCCGCCGCTTAAGGCCGCGCACTAGGAAGCCCAGCGCTGTACGTGCTGGTAGAGTCAAATCTAGATCATGGATGATTTCAGGATCGGCCAACTTTAGATTTCCGCTGGCGGGGTCCTGATGATAACCCTTTTCGGTGATGGTCAGGGTGACAATTTTGATCCGGTGATCCGCTAAGGCATCAACCACGGCATCCGGTTCCGCGCCTGCAAACAACACGTCCTTGATCACTGAAACAAGCTGGACGCTTTCACCTTTATCTGAAACATGGATAACCGAATAAAGATTGTCTTGCGCCGATAAAAGATCCCGCACGTGTGAGCTCCGCAAACTGACGCCCAAAATACCCCAATCCCCCGCTTCAGCAGCAATTGCGGCTTGTGTATAGACGGCTTGATGAGCTCGGTGGAACGCACCAATGCCGAGATGCACAATGCCTGCACCAAATTTTTCTTTTTCAACAGGTGATCTAACAACTGTCGGCGCAAGCTGGAAAAGGTTCTTTTGTTTCAATTGTACCACTGTCATCTGGGCCGCCTTTTTTGTGCTTCACTGGTTCCGTTAATCAGGTTAGTCAAACTGGAAACCACCGTTCATATCGATCACCTCACCGGTGATAAAAGCGGCCAACGGCGAGGCCAGAAAGCGCACCGCATGGGCGACTTCTTCTGGCTGGGAAAAGCGCTTCACTGGAATAGCCTCCAACTGGGCCAGACGCTCGGCCTCGGTGAGCTGGTCGGTTACCATGGGGGACATCACATATGCTGGGGCAATACCGTTGACAGTAACGCCGTATTCAGCCGCCTCTTTCGCAACCGTAAATGTCAATCCGACTAAACCTGCCTTTGACGCAGAATAGGCTGTGCCAGAGGTATTACCGCCCGATTTCCATGCGTAGGAGATAATATTGATAATTCGGCCCCAGCCAGCCAGTTTCATACCGGGCAATACCTGCTGGCTAAGATAGAAAGGGCCGTCTAGATTCACTGCATGAATACGCCGCCATTCTTCTGCAGATGTCTGCATCAGCTTGTTATTTGAAAGAATTCCTGCGCAATTTACCAGGATATCAACCTCTCCCAACTGCTTTTTTACGGCCGCGACACCCTCGACAACCGAGGCTTCATCGGCCACATCCATAGGCACTGTTATCGTCGAGGTTGGCAACGCCTGCCGCAGGTTTTCAAGGGGATCGGCAGCCAAATCACACGCTGCGATATGAGCCCCTTGTGCGGCCAAGAAATGGCAGATGGCGGAACCGATAGCACCGCCGGCCCCGGTTACCAGAGCAACTTTTCCATACAGGTCTTGTTCCATATTTAATGTCTACTTTCCAATTTATGACAGTCCAGCCCTCACCAATGCCACATGCTACCGTCTTCCAGCCTGTTGACCGGCAGATAGGCACGCTGATACGGATATTTTGCTGCGAGTTTTTCGTCAATCTCCACCCCATGGCCTGGCACTTCTCCGGGATAAAGGTATCCTTCCGCAAAGCTATACGCATGTGGGAAGACGGCATCCGTCTCTTCCGTGTGGCGCATATATTCCTGTATTCCGAAATTAGGAACCCAGCTGTCAAAATGCAGGGCTGTTCCCATGCAGACCGGTGACAAATCAGTCGCACCGTGGCAGCCTGTCCGAACATGATACAGTGAAGCCAAGTCGGCAATGCGGCGCAGCTGGGTAAGCCCCCCCGCATGCACCACTGTTGCTCGGATATAGTCGATAAGCTGGTTTTCGATCAAATCCTTGCAGTCCCAGATAGAGTTAAAAATCTCTCCAACGGCAAGCGGCGTTACCGTATGCTGGCGAATTAGTTTGAAGCTTTCTTGATTTTCTGCTGGCACCGCGTCTTCCAACCAGAACAAACGGTAAGGTTCCAGCGATTTGCCAAGTCGTGCTGCCTCAATGGGGGTCAGCCGATGATGTACATCATGTAATAAATGCGGATCAAACCCATAGCTTTCGCGCAAGCGCTCAAAAAGTTTCGGGGTATGATCAAGATATTTCGTTGTTGACCAGATATTTTCAGACGGCAAATCCGCATCCGCTGGCTCATAGAACAACTTGTCCTTGGCGACACCATAGGTGGATGCGAGGCCTGGGACACCGCTTTGTGCGCGTATTGCCTTGTATCCCATGTCTATATAGCGCCCCACTTCATCCTCTGTTTCACTGATGTCTTTGCCGTTTGCATGGCCGTAAACCATGACCCCGTCACGGCTTTTACCCCCAAGCAACTGATACAGGGGTAAGCCTGCCGCCTTGGATTTAATATCCCACAGAGCAGTATCCACCGCCGCGATGGCTGCCATTGTCACCGGGCCACGCCGCCAGTAGGCGCCGCGATATAGATATTGCCAGATATCCTCAATTTGGTGTGCATCCCGACCGATCAGTGTGGGAATTATGTGCTCTGTCAGATAAGAGGCCACCGCCAGCTCGCGTCCATTGAGGGTGGCGTCGCCGATGCCGGTCAGCCCTTCATCAGTCTCTATTTTAAGCGTCACAAAATTGCGTCCCGGGCTACAGACGATAACGCGCGCATTCGTTATTTTCATAATTTTATACTCCAGTCCTGTGGCCAATGCGGTTCGAAATTTTCCAGTTTAATAACGATGATCATCGATATACCAACGTTGGCAGCCACATGGAAAAGGCAGGCACGAAAGTTAGCAGCAACAGCACTGCGACCAAGGGAATGAGGAACGGCGCGGTTGCCACCACGCAACGTTCAAAGGGCACGTCAGAGACCTTGGATAAGACAAACAACACCATTCCCACCGGCGGCGTCAGCAAGCCTAACATCAGATTAAGGATCAGAATTATCCCAAAATGCACAGGATCGATGCCGATTTGAACCGCGACAGGCAAAAGCACTGGCACTAAAATGGTGATCGCAGCGATGGTTTCCATAAAACAGCCGATGACCAGTACCAGCAGCGTGATAATCAGCAAAATGGCAATCTTGTTTTCGGTAAATCCGAGCAGTAAACCCGCAAATTCATTGGCTACTTGATTGGCGGTCAGTATCCAGCCAAAAATAGCTGAGGCGGCAACGATCATTAAGATAGATGCCGTCATCTCGATGGTATCCATGGAGACGCGAAGCATAGATTTCCAGTTGAGTGTCCGATACACCACCAGGCCCAGGAACATGGAATAGGCCACCGCCGCAACTGCGGCTTCTGTTGGTGTAAAAATACCGGTAACGATGCCGCCAACAATAATGATAGGAGTCATCAACGGAAGGGTCGCATCGATCAGCGCACGCCAGAAAATTGAAAAGCGAAAACGATCATCACGTGGGTAGTTTCGCCGTTTAGCATACCAGCCAACCATAATCATCAACGAAAAGGCCATCAACAGGCCGGGGATCAGCCCCGCTGCAAAAAGCTGCCCGATGGATGTATCCGAGACTACTCCATAAATCACCAACGGCAATGAAGGGGGGATAATCGGACCAATAGTCGAGGATGCAGCCGTAATACCAACAGAAAAATCGGTATCGTAGCCAGCATCACGCATGGCTTTGATTTCAATATTTCCCAATCCACCAGCATCAGCAACAGCGGCCCCGGACATACCAGCAAAAACCACTGAGGCGCCCACATTCACATGCCCCAGGCCGCCATGCATCCAGCCCACCATTGCCCGGGCAAAATTGAATATTTTGGTCGTGATCCCGGCTGTATTCATCAAGTGACCAGCTAGGATGAAAAAAGGGATGGCAATCAACGGAAAAGAGTTCACGCCGTTGACCATATTATGCAACACAATAAGGCTGGGCATGCCGTTGGTGACAATAAAGACCAAAGATGACAGACCCAACGAGACGGCCACGGGGACGCCAATAACCAACAGCCCAAACAACAGGGCGAAAAGCAGCAAGATGGACATTTAACTTCCTATTCAGAAATAGCGTGTTCTTCTAACTCGGCGACAACCTGACTACTGTCCTGACGAATTTTGCGAATAAGCCAAGTTAGGGAATAGAGCGCCATGGCAGAAAAGCTCACTGCAACAGCCCAATAAATTAGGCTTTTGGGCACATCGATGGAGATCATCGACTGCTTGGTTTTCTGCGCCAGTTCCACAGTAACCCAAGCACCAATGCTGTAGAAGGTCAGGGTGATGGCTTCGGCAAAGACCGCCAACAGCTTGCCAAACTTCGCCGGAATAAAGCGGTAGAAGAATTCCAGAAAAATGTGGGAGCCTTTGCGCGTCGCCGTGATTGCTCCAATAAAACCCACCAGAATAAGGAGGAAGCGAGCGATCTCTTCGGTCCATCCCAATGAGTCATTCAGAACATAACGCGTAAAAAACTGTAGGAAAACGACAGCCATGAGGACCCAGAAGATCAACAAGACGGGCACATCCACCCAGCGAATATCCGAGATATCGACTTCGGCCTCTTCTAGCGAGAGGAAGGACGGCGCCGCTTTCGCGGGCCGTCCCTTACCATGATGGTTCTCTGTCATCTGAGGTAACCAGTTACCAAGGCCAGCATCAAAGTGCCTTGAAGCGTTCGTACTGCTCCATGGTATACGGCACGTCACTTGATGTCAGGTCCGGTTCAACCGCTTTCATGAAAGGTTTGCGGTCAACCACATTGACGGTAACGCCTTGGTCACGGAACCACGAAGCGAGGTTCTGTTCCGCAGTATCAATTTCATTTGAAGCGCGCTCAGCAGCGGCCCTGGTTACTTCCCGGAGTACAGCAGCATCGGCATCGCTCATACCACCCAAAGTAGCACCGGAAATCACGGTTACTAGAGAATTGGTGATATGACCGGTCAGATTAATGTTGCTCTGAACTTCATAAAACTTCTTGAATTTAATCGTTGGTAGCGGGTTCTCCTGAGCGTCAACAACTCCCTGCTGCAAGGCAAGATACACTTCGGAGAAGGCCATTGGGGTTGGATTTGCGCCAACAGCTTTGGGGAACATCATGTAAACCGGAGCATTAGGCACGCGGATCTTCAGACCGGTCATGTCTTTTGGAACCATGATGGGTTTATTTGCTGTCACATGACGGGCACCGTAATAAGTCAATGCTGTGATGGTGTTACCTGTTGCCTTCTTATAGCCGGCACCCATTTCTGTGAACAGGTCACTGTCACGGTAGGCCTTCCAGTGGTTATAATCGCGCAGGATAAATGGATAGTCTGATATAGCCAATGGTCCGTAAGATTGTGCCGCAAAGGCCGGCCCCGTATAGATGATATCAACCGATCCAATATTTAGGCCCTCATTGATATCAACCTCTTTCCCCAATGAGGACGCGGGAAAGACTTTGATTTCATAACGGCCATCGGTGCGTTTCTTGATTTCCTCTGCGGCCCACTCTGCTGTGGTATGATAAGCTGAACCAGATTCATAAACATGGGCCCATTTGAGCACTTTCCCAGCCTGTGCACTGGTGCCCATAGCAGCAAACGCAACGGCAGTAAGCGCGGCCCCTGCAACCATATGACGACGAGTAAATTTCTTCATAATCTTCCTCCCAAAAGTTTTGGCTTTATGCCAATTTCGCACTCCACCCCGAAACGGGAGAAAGTGCCCTATTTGTCTCTCCTGCACACCAAGTGATTGAGGTTATAATAAGCCCTCAAATTCCTTTCTCAGTTTCCAAGGTTGCGGTTTTGTAGCTCCCTTGAGCCGCCGCGATAACATCTCCATAAACCGTATTCTTCTGATGAATAGTGATCTCATAATTCAAGTGACAAGCTCCCAAACTGTTTGCTTATCTTCAACTGCTACTATTCAAAACTCAGACTTAAAAAATGATCGACCTTACTAATGAAATGATCTATAATTGGCCTGACCACCTGAACATATAGCCACATTTCCAATTGGGAGTCTATTAGAATTTCATCATGCCCATACAAACGATAGAACACAAACGCCTCTACCAGAAAGTTGCTGATCAGTTGACGGACTTGATCAACAGTGGAGAATTTGAGTCAGGCAAGCGTTTGCCTGCTGAACGGGAGCTCTCCAAACTTTTGGGGGTCTCGCGGCCGACGGTTCGGGAGGCGATGATTGCTCTTGAAATTTTCGGAATGGTGGAGATCCGCACAGGTTCCGGTATCTATGTGGTCCCCGAAACAAAGCGCACAAAGAACTTTAAGCAAAAGCTGGATTCAGGCCCCGGTCCATTCGAGATGTTGACCGCGCGGAGTTCCATTGAAGGGGAAGCGGCTGCTATGGCGGCGCTTCGAATTACAGATGAGGAACTCAGTGGCTTGGAAGATGCCTTTAAAATGATGGAGGACCAGAATACCAAAAATCTCGGCATGGAGGATGGGGACCGACTATTCCATCTACGTATTGCCGAAGCAACGAATAACAGCGTAATGGTCAGCGTCATCGATCAACTTTGGGAAATGCGGCAAATGCAGCCCATGTGGAACAAACTGCAAGAGCATGTGGATCAGGCCGCTGTGGAACAGCCCTCTCTCAGTGATCACCGAAAAATTATTGAAGCACTTACAACCCGTGACCCAGAAAAGGCACGGCAAGCCATGCGCGACCATCTGGAACGGGTCAAACGAGATCTGCTGCGGCTAACGACCACGGAAGATGAATAAGCTCCAAAACAGGTGAGAGAAAATGGCAACAATTGAGCGTATCGAAGTGTTGATGGTGAACCTGCAGCCGGAAGTGAAGCGCTCCGACGCCATTCAGTCCTTTATCAGCCAGGAAACCCCGCTTGTGCGCATCACCGACAGTGACGGTCTCACCGGTAGCGGTTACAGCTACACTATCGGTACAGGGGGGCATTCGGTGATCGAACTGATCTCTCGGCATCTTGCCCCATTGCTCATCGGCATGGATCCGGCACCAATCGAAGCCCACTGGAAACGCCTGTTCATGTCGACACATGCTACAGCTGTTGGCGCTATCACATCTCTAGCGCTGGCAGCCATCGACACGGCGCTGTGGGATCTGAAATGCCGCCGAGCGGCCCTGCCCCTGCATATAATGGCGGGCGGCGCGCAACGCTCCGTACCACTTTACAGCACGGAAGGCGGCTGGCTCCATATCGACACACCTGCGTTGGTTGAGGATGCCCTGCAAGTGAAAGAGAGACAATTTGGCGGTGCCAAGATCAAGGTCGGCCGCCCTCATGTAGCGGAGGATATGGCGCGCCTGAGCGCTGTGCGGGAAGCAGTGGGCCCAGCCTTTGATATCATGGTTGATGCCAATCAGGCTTTTACCGTAGATGAAGCCATTCGCCGCGCCCGCCATTATGAAAGTTTGGACATAGCCTGGTTCGAAGAACCGCTACCTGCAGAAGATCTTGGCGGTCACATTCGTCTCTCACACTCTACCAACCTGCCCATTGCAGTTGGAGAATCCCTTTATTCTCTCAGTCATTTCCGGGAATATTTGCAGCGCGGTGCTTGCTCCGTCGTTCAGGCCGATGTTGCCCGGATCGGGGGCATAACGCCCTGGCTAAAATGTGCCCATCTCGCCGAGAGCTTCAACATTTCCATAGCCCCCCATTTCCTGATGGAACTTCATGTTTCACTGGCATCTGCCGTTCCTAATGGCCGTTGGGTCGAATATATTCCTCAACTTTCTCCTATCGCGACCCCTTCTATGAAAATTGAAAAAGGCCGCGCCATTCCCTCTAATGAGCCAGGTCTCGGTATTGATTGGGACTGGTCAGCTATCGAAAAAAGTGCGATCTATCGCCAGCTCATTACCACCTCATGCTAAGTCAAAGTACCGCACTAATTTTTTGGATCTGGAAGTTAGCAACAAAACCTAATGTATATATTAGCGCACTAGTTCGTGGTATTTTGTTGTAAATTCTGCAGTGGCAGCCCCAACCTCTGCTGCGCTTTTACCTTCTTTGTATAGCGCTGATCCGATACCCATTGCATAGACGCCACACTCGAGAAATGTACCCATGGTGTCGACGTTTACCCCCCCAGTTGGGCAGATTGGTGTATTTGCGGGCAAAACTGCGGCAATGGCTTTAAGAAAGGCGGGTCCTAACGTGTCAGCGGGGAAAATTTTCAGGATATCAGCCCCTGCCTCTAGCGCCGTAAAACATTCGGTTGGTGAATAACAGCCCGGCGCCGAGATCAAGCCAAGCTGTTTACTACGCGCGATCACCTCAACATTCATATTTGGCGAGATAATCACCTGCCCCCCAACGGCATGGACTTTGTCCACATCATTTGCTGATAAGACTGTGCCGGCCCCCAATATAATGGTATCGCCGTGTCGTTTCTTAATGATTTGCAGGCTTTGCTGCCAATCGGGACTATTTAAGGTGACTTCCATAAAAAACAACCCATTTTCAATCAGCGCATCTGAGACCGCCGCTGCTTCATCGGGCCGTATACCGCGTAAAATGGCGATGAGAGGCATTTTTTGAATTGTCTCGGTGAGCGTATCAAACAAGGATATTCTCCAAATTAAGTGGAACGATTGAGCCTTTGTAACTCACGACCTGCGCTGCAACAGCGTGTGCTTGTTGTAATGCAGAAGGAAGATCTGACCCTGTAAGCGTTGCTGCAATGTAAGTTGCGATGAAGGCATCACCAGCGGCAGAGCTATCAATTACGTTTGCCACCGGTTCAAATTGTTGAACGCAAAGCTGCAGACCGTTCTTCCAAACCTCTACCCGGCCTTCGCTACAGGTCAGCACCCAGTTGGCCAATGGGAAGCGCCCTGACAATTCTGTCATGTCCTCTTGCGGATACAAGATAGCCATTTCTTCATCAGAAATTTTCACCAAGCCCATCAAAGGTAATATCTGATCTGCAAA
>JBALXM010000054.1:0-26007 GCA_036960695.1 Sneathiella sp. | reverse complement strand
TGGTACGTTCTGACAGGCGGGGTCTAAAAAAAGCATCTCGATAAATTAAAGATCCCGCGAGGATAGTGGAGCCGAGTCCCGCAATATCGCTCGTCATGTAGGGCGTGAAGCTATAAAAAACTTCAGTAACAATTAACGCTTCCTCATCTTCTAAAGTTTGACCGTCTGCATCTGTAAAAACCGCCGGCAAAGATGCCTCGCCGTCGAGGACCCCAACTTGACTTTCATAACTACCAAGCGCGCCCTTTACCTTTTGTCCGATTATAATCGGCTCCTCCCCTTCGCGACCAACGATGGAGGTAATAACAACCATACCATCAGTATCAAAATCGAAAGGGGCAGCAAGGTGGTTTGTAGCATTAAACAAATTATCGATCTCATCAGAGGACAGAGCCTCAGACCGTGCGACCAAATCTGCAAGTGTCGCAGTAATTCGGTCAAGCTTTTGCATAAGCAAAGCATAGCGGCCAACCTCAAAACTTCCGACAGTCAACATCATTAAAAGCGGCAAAATTAAAGCAAACTCAACCATTGCCACCGCGGAAGGGTCTTTTAAAAACCGCTTTAAGGAAAATTTGGATTTCAGTTTATTTAAAAATAGAAGGCGCTTCATGCTCCACCTCAAAATGGCTCATTTTGGACGATCATAGACGCTGTCATTGGAATAACCCCATCTAGGACAGGAATAATATTTCCGCTCAACAAATTCCAATTATAGGTAAGCGTATACATCACGATATCGCCGGGCTCCCCAAGTCCCGTCTCACCCATATCTTCATCCCAGGTAGCATTTCCATTGATGTCGCTAAAGGGCTCCCCGTCTGGGTAAAGTATCCCATCAAACGTGAAGGATATCTCCGTAAAGATACCGTCGCCATTTATGTCTGTAAAAGGTTCGGGCATACCAACATCTTCGAAACTTGGGTAAATAAGGGAGTCAACATCACCGGCCTCAGCGTCCACAAGACCGAGGGAGGCTTCATTGACAATATTCACCATAGTTTGCTCGCGGCTAACGGCGCCCGTATCTTGTCCGGTCAAGCCAATCCGCGACGCATCTCTTAGGCCACCTTCCACCACTGTGTTCACAAACATGCCAATACTAAGCTCGATCATACCAAATATAACCAGCATAATGACCGGCATTAGGAGCGCAAGTTCAACCGCTGTCGTCCCTGCGTCATCGCTGTTTAAGCTCTGAAGCGTATGATTTATCGTTGACCGTTTACCCATAACCCTCAGATCCTATATTAATAACATCTAAAACTTACTAATAAGAGATTAATCCTGCGTTAAGTTAAACTTCTGATTTAGCTAAAATTTGAGGAATTATTCGCTAACCGAACCCCCAAATTTGGTGTGCCATTCTTCAATTTCTTCATCAGTGACCTTTCGAAACAGGACATCTGGAATGGTGAATTCATGTCCTGCCTTCAAAGTTTGAAGTTCGGCCATCAAATCATCGGAAATCCAATCCTTCGCGGTCAAATCCAATCCAAGCGCATCAGACAATTTTTGTGAGGCATTGGGAATAACAGGTGCACTTAAGATTGCAAAGACACGGATCAGGTTAATGGCAATACGAAGGCTTACTGCCGCCGCCGCTGGGTCTGTTTTAAAAGCAGTCCAAGGAGCCGCTTCCGTCAAATATTCATTCCCCATCACCCAAATAGCACGGAGTTCCTGCATAGCTTTACGGATTTGCAGCTCTTCCATATGCTTATTGTAGGTAGCAATTCGCTCCCCCAAAATCTTCGCAAGATTTTGCTCCCGCTCCCCAATTTCGCCGCCCTCAGGAAGACTATCTCCAAATTTTGAAGAGCAGAACTTCAAAATTCGGTTCACAAAGTTGCCCAGCGTATCCGCTAAATCCTTGTTCGAAGTTCCAGCAAACGTCTCCCAAGTAAATGTCGCATCAGAAGTTTCCGGGGCATTAGCAAGCAAATAATAACGCCAATAATCAGCCGGCAACATATCAATGGCATCATCCATAAAAATGCCGATCTTCTGGCTGGTAGAAAACTTTCCACCATAATAATCTAACCAGTTAAATCCCTTAATATAGTCCACCATTTTCCAAGGCTCTCGACTTCCAAGAAGGGTCCCGGGAAATGTCACAGTATGAAAGGGAACATTATCTTTGCCCATAAATTCTGAATAACGAACATCATCCGCCTCATACCACCATGACTTCCAATCACGATTATCAGGATCCTCATCCGCCCATTCTTTTGTCGCCGCAATATATTCTATGGGCGCATCAAACCAGACATAATAAACTTTATCTTCCATCCCCGGAACATCAACAGGTACACCCCACTTCAAATCACGGGTGATACCGCGATCATGCAAGCCTTCATCCAGCCATTTAAGGGCAATTGAAGACACCAATTTTGGCCAGTCGGGGTGGGTGCCTACCCATGCGCGAATTTCATCAGATAGTTTAGATTGCAGAAGGAATAAATGAGTACTCTCACGTACTTCAACATTTGTACTTCCTGAGATTGCCGAACGCGGATTAACCAGGTCTGTAGGGTCCAAAAGACGCGTGCAATTCTCACACTGATCCCCGCGGGCTTTATCGTATGCGCAATGAGGGCACGTCCCTTCCACATAACGATCAGGCAGAAACCGGTCATCATCAACTGAGAAAACCTGTTTAGTGACCCGTTCTTCAATAAAGCCATTTTCCCGAAGTTTAGCACCAAAATGTTGCGTTAATTCTTTATTTTGCTGAGAAGATGAGCGTCCGAAATAATCGAAAGAAAGGGAGAAAGCCTTTCCCAGATCGGCTTGAACTTTATGGGCTTGCGCACAAAAATCAGCGACATCCATCCCCGCCTCGCGAGCCGCAAGCTCCGCAGGAGTACCATGTTCATCCGTTGCACAGATGAGAAGAACCTCTTCCCCTCGCGCCCGAAGGTAGCGCGCATACAAATCAGAAGGCAGCAATGATCCTGCCAAAGTACCTAAGTGTTTAACGCCATTGATATACGGCAAAGCTGAGGTAATGAGATGGCGTGTCATAGAGAACGATCCTGCAAAATAAAGGAAAAGCGGTATTAATTGAGACCCTTTTACAGGAACATACAGGTTGGATCAAAAGCTTTTAAATATTGGCGGGGAAAGTTATGGGTGCAATGGGAAAGCAATGTTGATATTTGATTCCGCACATGCGAAATTGCCGCCTCATTTATATAAACCAATTATCAGGTGTCTTATGCAAGTTGAGTCTGTCCCCACAACAACGAAACCAACTGTTGCCAGCGCAGTCAAAACCATCCTTAAGCACGACTGGAGCGCTGAGGAAATTACAGCGCTTTTTAAACTTCCCCTTACTGACCTGATGATGAAAGCACAAATTGAACATCGCAAATACTTCCCTGCGAACGAAGTGCAAGTCTCAAGTTTACTCTCAATTAAAACCGGTGGATGCCCGGAAGATTGCGCGTATTGTCCCCAATCCGTGCACAATAATACCGGATTACCAGCAGCAAAATTAATGGAAGTTCAGGCCGTTCTTGACGAAGCCCAAAAAGCAAAAGATGCGGGTGCTACGCGTTTTTGCATGGGCGGAGCTTGGCGCAGCCCAAAAGATCGCGACATGGACGTTGTCACGGCAATGATTACAGGTGTTCGTGATTTGGGAATGGAGACATGCATGACATTGGGCATGTTAAGCCCGGAACAAACCATCCGCCTAAAAGAAGCTGGGCTGGATTATTACAATCACAATGTAGACACGTCCCCAGAATATTATGAGAAAATCATCTCCACACGCACCTATGCGGATCGTCTGAATACGTTGGAGCTTGTCCGTGAAGCGGGCATTAATGTATGCAGCGGCGGTATCGTTGGTATGGGAGAGAGCAGTGATGACCGCGTGGGTATGCTAAAAACATTGGCAAACCTTCCCGAGCATCCGGGCAGCGTTCCTATCAATATGCTGGTCCAAGTAGAAGGAACGCCATTAAGTAACGTCAAAAAGCTCGATAACTTTGATTTCATTCGCACAATTGCCGTAGCTAAAGTCCTAATGCCTGCCTCCGTTGTCAGATTGTCTGCGGGGCGCATGGAAATGACTGACGAAATGCAAGCTATGTGCTTTATGGCGGGTGCATCGTCAATTTTTGCGGGTCCCAAACTCTTAACGACTGAAAACCCAGATCAATTGACCGATATGAAACTATTTGAGCGCCTCGGTATTAAGCCAGCCCCAATTTGCCGGAAGAACGGCGAGGTACAACACTAAGAGCCCCTTATAAAGTCACCCCACTTGTCTACGGTGAATTTCAGTGGGGGTTGAACCAAATTTTTCTTTTATATGGTGCGAGAAATGATTGGCATTCTCTTATCCACACCTAAAAGAAATTTCAGATACTGACAAGCCAATAGGACAGATCTTCGTGTCATCGACTGTGTCGCCTTAACTGTAATCGATCCTGTTCAAGGGCCCGCGTAACTAAGAAAGAGAAAACAAATGAAAAATATGGACAGCTTTATCGCTGGCATGCCTAAAGCAGAACTTCACGTACACGTCGAAGGCACCCTGGAGCCTGAATTAAAGTTTAAATTGGCAACACGGAACAAACTTGATCTTCCTTATAATTCGGCAAATGAGATGCGTCAGGCCTATGATTTTGACGATCTGCCGTCTTTTCTTAAAATATATTATGAAGGGATGAGCGTTCTTCTTACAGAGCAAGATTTCTTCGATTTAACCTATGCTTATCTTGAAAAAGCGCATTCCCAAAATGTACTTTACGCTGAAATGTTTTTTGACCCTCAAGCACATACAGTTAGGGGAATTTCGTTTGATACTGTGATCAACGGTATCCGACGGGCTCAATTGGAAGCCTTGCAAGCGTTTGGTATCGAGACACAGCTTATCATGTGCTTTTTGCGCGATATGACTGCGGAATCCGCCATGGAAGCATTACAGCAATCTCTTCCCTATAAACACTGGATCATTGGTGTTGGATTGGATTCTGATGAGGCTGGAAATCCTCCATCCAAATTTAAAGAAGTTTTTGCAAAAGCACGTGCGCAGGGATATTTTCTCACAATGCATTGTGATGTGGACCAAAAAAGCTCTGTGTCCAACATCTGGCAAACACTGGATGACATAAAGGTTGATCGCATTGATCATGGTGTAAATTCTCTTGAAGACGAAGCTTTATGCAAGGAAATCATAAAAAGAGGTTTGACCCTCACTGTTTGCCCAATTTCTAATGGTTATGTAACACCGAGTAAAAAAACAGACGAAATTAAGATCATGCTGGATAAGGGTATGCGGGTCACGGTCAATTCTGATGATCCTGCTTATTTTCCGGGCTATATGACCGAAAATCTGATCGCCACTCAAAAAGACGCAAACCTCTCCCAAAAAGAAATTCTTCAACTTGTCAAAAATGCATTCGATGGAAGCTGGCAACCTATGGAAGCCATTGAACTGATGAACAATAAATTAGACGCTTACGCAGCTGAGTAAAGCTGAGTTGAAAGACAGTAAATTCCAATAAAACGAGGCTATAGTATTTCTGAAGGAACCCTTGCTGGAATGAACTTTTACCTCCAAGCGCTATTGGTGATCTTCCAAACTAAAATTAGTATGAATGCCCCGGTATATCCTATCGGGGCATTCATCTTTACCAAATTCAGAGCATCAATTTCGCAAGTTCTTCTGGAACGGATAGAGTTGGAAAATGCCCTGACGCTAAATCACGAACCTCTTCAACATCCCATCCATCGATCATCTCATTTTGGAAACCATAAGAAATCATCTTATCCTCTGTCGTTCGAATATACAGTTTTCGAACTTTACCAAACCGCTCCAGGCTGACAGATACTTTCGAGACAAACGGCTCAGTTGCTTGTTGAGCTGCCATTAACGGCAAAGAATGCTGTATTCTCTCTTCATTCACATCATGAAATGCGAAACGCCGAACCGTCTCCACCGACGCTGATGCGTAACTTTGATCCTCAGAAAAAGTAATATTGGATAAGAATTCACTCCCTGGATCTCTTTGCATGGCGTCCAGTGGGCTATCACCGTTCTGTAAAAGAAAGGCTGTCACATAAATAAGTTTTTCCATTTTTTCTGGTAATAATTCAGCCACTTGTGAGATAACGGCGCCAGCGAGACTATGGCCGACAAGAACCACTTTATGATCAAGCTGTGAGATTGCTGACGTCACAGTTTGAATATAACGTTCCATGCTTACATCAGAAATCTTTGCTTCATTACTATGGCTGCCAGGCAAATCAACGGTGGTCACCTGATGGCCTTTTTCTTCAAGAACGGGTGCCGTAAAATCCCAAGTCCATGAGCCTTCCCAAGCGCCATGCACTAAAACATAATGTGTCATTTGGATCTCCATCTGGGCTAACAGCCCATTATTTTGCAGGGGCTAGGGCTGTGTTTTACCAACGGCCCTAGCTTCTAAAAGAAATGTTTTTAAAATGGATTATTACTTCAGCCGAAACGTAATAACCTTGGCTGACACTTCAGATGAGCTATTAGAAATTGTCGCTACACTGCCAATTGTTGGTACAGAAAAACTCCCGCCCGCCGTAATACGTTGAGGCTTTTGACCCTTCACCAGTAATTCAACGATACCTTCCGCAACAAGACCAAGTGTTGGCACTTCAGTTTTAAAATTTGCGACCTCTCCTCCCGCAAGTTCCTGAGCGTAAATATCTACCTGGTCCACAGTTTTTCCCTTGAGGTCGATGGTTGGCAATGTACGGCGATCAATTGCCTGTGTCGGCTTCTCTTCAAAAACAATAAAGGGCTCCCCTTTTTGTTCGAGATTGAAATCTAGAAATATGGCTTCTTCAGTGGCAGAGGCATTATCAAAGCGTAAGATCCGCTTGCCTGTTGGCTCGTAGAAAGCATCGCCTTCACGTAATAACTTCTGCTTTTCACCTTCAACCTGATAGATGATTTCACCTTTTGCAACATAACCTACCGCTGGTGCTGTATGCGTATGTATTGGCGCGACTTGGCCCGGTTTAAAGTGAAAATCACCCACTTCCACTTGCTCAATCTGACGGGCGTCAAAATTTGCAGTGAGCAGTTTAATTTCCCTACTCCCTGTATCGGCGTTCACTATGCCGACATAGCTTGCTGTTAGAACTGTCGTTGCAAGGACTAACATTTTCAGATTTTTAGTTAGAGTGTTCATTTTATCTCTCCGATTAAGGGCTTTGAGCAAAATTTTAAGGGGCGTTCAATTAAAATATAACGTTCGCTATATTTACTATTTAGCCTCCAGATTCATTAATGTCAACAATAAAAATAACGATCGCTATTTTTATTGTCATTGAGAATAGTTTTGACTATGAATTGTTCTCGCCGGTTCCAGCCGCGATCTCTATCGAGCAACTAATGGGTAAAAAGTAGGTGCCTGCCATGTAATGGCCTGTGGCGATGTAGGCGACAATTCAGGATTGAAACTAATGGTAAAAAGCTTTCAGCTGGGGGATTTGAAAACTTTTTAGCTTATACTCCAGACGTCTCTGGATGTGTTCAACAACCTTAATATCGGGTGCTACCCGCTTTTAAATCGTCAGGCCGATTGAAAGAAATTCTAGGAGACGCTCATATTCATGACTGACAGTATTACTAAGACATTCAGAGATGCTCACACCTGTCTTAACTGGCAGTAATTTTAACAATCAGACCCGGTTTATTATCTGCAAGTTCAATATCAAAATTGTGGAGTTCGGCAACGGCCTTTACTAAACTTAAGTCCAGCCCACTTCCGGCTGTTGTCCGGCTTTTTTCCACCTGGTATAAACGCTCCATAACCAGTTCTCGCTCAGCAAGTGGAATACCTGGACCATTGTCTTTCACATACAAAAAAATAGAAGATGAATTATGGCCTAATTCAATTTCTATTTTGCTATTTACTGGACAATGGTTGAGAGAGTTTTCCACCAGATTGACAACCATTTGAGTTAGAAGTTCTATATCGCCCTGAATATTAAACTCGCGCCCCTTTTGTACGATTAGTTTAAGTTCCAGATTATTATCTTCAGCTACAGGAAGGTAGATATCATGCACTTTATGAGCAATTTCGGCGAGACTGGTTTCCTTGGAACTGCCTCTTCTACCCCCACCCTCAATTTAACTGATGCGCAATAGAACTTGAAAAACTTCAATAATTCCGTCCGTCTCACCTATAATCCTATCCATAGTCTGTTTTGTCTTTGATGATGTTTTGGCATATCAGAGACCACTTCAAAATCCTGTCGCAACCGTTGTAAGGAGGTTTTAAGCTCATGAGCGATATCAAAAGATATCTGCCTCAAGCTTTCCACGGTATGCGACAAACGTTCAAGGGCCGTATTGATATTGATAGATACGATTGTCAGTTCATCCTGTTTTCCCGGGGTAATCGGGACACGTTTGGAAAACCTTCAAAGCCACGAGTATTATAGGCGCTCACCATCGTCTCGTCGATTTCCTGCAGCATATAACGCATTTGCTTATTGAGTTCTTCTTCGGATTTAAAATAAGCAAAGCCGAACATCGAGAGTAAAGCCAGAAAAAATACACTGTTCAAACTGAGTGCTAAACGGAATGTATTTGAATTTAGACATTTAACCGTCACCAGTGCTCAGGACGTACCCTGCTCCCCTCACGGTGCGTAAAAGGGGATTGGAAAAGGATCGCGCCACCGGCTATGCTGAACCACCAAAAACCAACAGGAATATAGCTTTCCTTTTTCCTCTCACTCGCTAGCCATTGTAATAAGAAGCGACCGGAAAAAAGGGCCTACCCCAAGAAACCAATGACGAGCCAAATGTGCGATTGCAACATGATCTGTATCTAAGTGAATTCAAACATTACACGCCGAAGATACAAGAAGGCTCGTTACCACTGTCATACCAAAACTATACAAAATTGTAATGTGCCTTGCGGTATCTGATTGTGCCAAGAAAACCCTGCCGATCTCATCTACCGGCCACATAGTTGTTGTCAGCAACTGGCTTGGCCTTGAACAAGGCAGCATACATGTCAGCTTCCAAATCATCATACGGGTGACAGCGATCTTCGCTGTAATTGTTAAATATCCCAGAAAATTTACAATTCAACAAACATCTCTCTGGATTAAAATCACAATTACCTTTTTACCACTCGCTAGCGAGGGATTTCTTTTTAAAGATCAAATTGAAAACCTCTTTAGCAATCAATTTCTCATTCCCGTGATGTTCATATTAGGAGGAATTTCTTTCCTTTTAGCTCTACCGGTGCTGGGCTGCGTAAGCGCTTATCAGCTCCTCAAACACTACGAAGATTTCTCAGGCGATTACTTAGCACCACTTGCTGTTGGATTTGTCACAGCCTTTATTGTGTCCTTTCTTTCAATGAATATTTTCCTATGGGTTATGGATATGTTCTCTCTTGCAGCTTTTGGGTACTACCGCATCACTTTTGGCAGTCTGCTCATCCTAATGCTCTACTAGAAATTATAGGCCCTTTGATAGGCAGGCCTCAGTTTTAACCGATCAAGATACGCCTGTAACACTGGATAATCACTGATCACCCCAATCAATGTCGCCATGAAACAACTATGGCCAATAAGAATGTCCGCCCCTGAAAAATTACCCCCAAGCAAATAATCTCGACCCTTCAAAGCTTTGGATACAACATCAGCGCGCACAGCGAAGTCCTGCCGGCCTTGTTCAGCTAAGTTTCGATTATAGGACCCCTTTTGCGAGATGGGTCGCATTGTATTATCAAAAATCATCATAAGGGCCGGATCCAACTCAGCACATGCGAAAACACTCCACTGATAATATAAGGCGCGTTCAGCCGTGCCAATTGCAGGTGCTAAACATCTTTCAGGATGTTCATCAATCTGTTGCAAGACAATCGCGACCGATTCAAACATCGTATAGTCACCTGATTTGAGAGCCGGAACAACGCTCAGCGGACTTATCGCTTTGTATTCTTCTGTTTTTTGCTCTCCTGCATTCATATCAAGCAGATGACTGGAATATGGCATACCTACCTCTTCAAGAACCCATTTTGCTCGTTGAGATCGCGTAGGCGGCCATTCATACAATTCCAACATAATGAACCTCAAGTATCAGTGCATTTCCATCATTTCAGAAACTTCAATCGTACCACCTTCAGTTTGCGGGCAACCTTTTGCCATTACTAACGCGGCATCTAAGCTGTCGGCTTGAACAACAGAATAACCGTGCATCGTGTTATCGCCACCATCACTAATATCCCCGGAGAATTTTACGGTACTCGTCTTCCCAATGGGTGTTCCTGGATTGACAACAGCATCTCCAAGGTTTTCTACCCAAGCCTTCCACTGCGCCATATTTTCAGCCCCTTCTTCTGGACTTTTAGGCTTAGTTCCGCCGTAATATGCTAGAATGTATTTTGACATTATGTTCCCCTATTCTCAATTTTCATTTATTGAACGTTCTAATTTCCGAAGGGAGGAAGACCACCCTTTACCGTGATTTTCTGCGCTTTCTTCGTTTGTAAGGCCTGAATGGATTAAAAGAAAATCAGTCCCCCCAGCGCGATTTTCACTTACTTCAAAACGAACGACAGTCTCTATCCCACGCACATCTTCATCATTGTGCCAACCCCAGGTAAATTCAACTGAATTAGGGGGGTCAATGGTGACTACATGACCACTCATTTTGTGTAGCCCTCCCTCGGCATTTACCAGAGTTGAACTCCAAGCGCCTGGTTTTGATAAATCCAAGCTGTGTTCTTTCATATTCATACCCTCAGGACCCCACCATTTCAGAAGGTTTTCTGTTTTTGTCAGATAAGAAAAAACAGAGGTTGGATCTAAAGTGAAAGTTCGTTCAATCTTTAAAACGCTCATTTTCTCTCACTTTCCTTTTGCAGCATAATCTCAAGACGATTGAGGCTTTTCTGCCAAAAATCTCGATAGCTCATAGACCAGGCGCCAATTGATTGAACCGCTTCGGGCCGAACTGAATACATGCGACGCTGCTTATTCACACGTTGTTCAACAACCCCGGCATCTTTCAGAATTTTCAAATGGCGTGATATAGCGGGAGGAGAAACGCCCCCCATATCTTGAAAAGATCCCGCGGACAATTCACCTTCGTTCAAAAGTTTTTCAACAATTGCAAACCGAGTTTCATTACTGAGCGCAGCAAACGTAGTACATAAATTAGACATATTTACCAATACTTTAAATTAATGTTAATTAACATAATGGTGAATTAATGAAAATTCAAGCCAAATTTGCGACAACAATCAAAATTAGATATATCTACATCAAAATTAACTGATAAAATTGGAAAAACGCCTGCCGATACAACATATAAATCTAATGGTTTATATAGCACTGTTAATATTGATAGTTTTGTACATACCAGATTACACATTAAGTAAAATGCGATATAATAAAATATACAATGAGTAAAGGATGTACAAATGAGAGCATTACTTTCAACTGTCCTGATTACTGTTGCGGCATTTATTTTCGTAAGTTGCGACGAAACTGAACCCACAAAATCTCAATCATCAAAGTCGGAGGATGTTATTCAGATCGCTCTGGTTATGAAAACCATGACCAATCCATTTTTCATTAGCATGGAACAAGGGGCTAGGCGGGCCGAAAAAGAACTGAACATAAAATTAGTGGTTAAAACTGCCGCTCAAGAGACGTCGACATCGCAGCAGATAAGCATTGTAGAACGCCTTGCTCGTGAAAATGAAGTCGACGCAATTGTAATTGCTCCCGCCAGTTCCATAAGACTAATCCCTGCCCTGAAAAAAGCGCAGGATAAAGGAATACATATAATCAATGTTGATAACTTGCTGGACCCTGATTTTTCCATAAAAGCAGAGCTTCTAGACGTCCCCTTCATAAGTATTGATAACAAAAGAAGCGCATATCTATCTGCACAAACAATTTCTGCAGACGTTTCTAGCCCTTCAGAAGTTGGTATCATTGAAGGTATTCGAGAAGCATCAAACGCCAATGCGCGAAAAGCCGGAGCCCTTCAAGCGTTTAGCGAAAATAGCAACCTGACGGTTGTCGCCTCTGAGACCGCAAATTGGCGAATTGAAGAGGCTTACGAAGTTGCAAAAAAAATGTTCACTGAACATCCGAATATTTCACTTTTATTTTGTGCAAACGACATGATGGCAATTGGTGCAATTGAATATTTGAAAGAAACAAATCGTACTTCCGTAAAAGTAGCTGCATTTGATGCGATCGATGATGCACGCGCGGCCATAAAAGAAGGCTGGTTACACGCAACCGTTGACCAGCAAGCCGCTGAACAGGGGTATCAAGGCATTTTACTCGCGATAAAAGCAATTAAAGGAGAAAATATTCCAAAAGAAATTATGCTTGATGGATTGGTCATTTCGAAATAATGGCATTAAATCGCTTGAAATCCAGTATTTATGAGGCCAGTATTGCGAAAAAATTCTTCATTTATTTGATGTTGTTTAGCATATTTCCACTACTTATTATTGGCTTTACATCCTACCAGCTTTTCACGACCGCGGTCACAAAACAAGCAATGCATTTTGCTCAAGAGACTGTAGATCATCAACGCGATATTCTGGATTTGAGACTGGAACAGATTGAAAACCTTGTATCAGATATAACAGGGGTTGATGCAATCACCTCAGCTGTCGGTAAGAACACACAATCTATCTCCATTTACAACAAGTTGGCGACCGAAGCTCGAATAGGGAATATACTAAACGGCTATTTAAGCCTTGAAGGTTTATTGTCCATAGATATCTATACTTTAGGCGACAAACATTACCATGTTGGAGAGACTCTGCTTAAGCAAGGAGTGAATGAAGAAATAAAAGTCCGACTATTTAATGAAACCCGAGCGAGCGAAAAATTCCTCCATTGGGCTGGTATTGAAGACAATATCAATGCAAGCTCACTTGAAACAAAAGTCTTAATAGCCACAAGCCTCATTACTGATGTTAATATGGACACGCTTGAGCAGGAACCTATTGCTCTAATTGCAGCCAGCTACCGAATTAAAAACTTCAATCAAACCTTATTGAATAAGAGCACTGAAAATGGTGCCTATTTCATTGTAATAGATAGCAAAAACCGGCTAATTCAACACCCGGACGTCACTTTGATTGGGAAGCCCGCCTCCACTAATCTATTGCAAAAAATCAATTTTGCCGATCAAACCGAACAACAACAATCCATTGCTGAAGGGGTTGTCGTCAACACAGCTCGTTTTGACCGCAATGGCTGGCGTATTATTCGGTTTGTTCCCTTGAATACATTAACAAAAGCCGCAGAAGATATCGGTACTTATACTCTGTTGGTTTTAGCCTTTTGTTTAGTGATAGTCAGTTTCACCGCTTACCGATATTCCCAGACGGTAGTTGTCCCTATTCGCCTAGTAACCAATGCCTTCAAAGCATTTGAAAAAGGAACAATCGCCCCAGAAATACCGATCACCACTTCTAATGACGATGAAATATCTGAACTCACAAGGTGGTACAATAAATTTTTAGGTGTCATCCGCCAACAACAAGAGGTTCAAACAGCGCTTGCCATCAGTGAAACGCGATTTAAAGATTTTGCAGATGCCTCTTCTGACTGGCTTTGGGAAACAGATGCAGACCATACAATGGTCTTTGTCTCCAGTCGCTTTTTTGACACAATCGATATTGATCGTGACGCAATCATTGGACGGAGGCGGTATAGGTTATCCGTTAGCTATGATCATCAGTCCGAAGACATTTCCTGGGAAGAACATCTTCAAGATCTCAATTCTCACAAAGCTTTTCGTATCAGCTACCCAATTAGAGACCGAAATGGAAAAACATTTATTGTAAAGTCCTTTGGGAAACCTTTCTATGACGAACACGGAGAGTTCTTGGGGTATCGCGGTACAGCAACGGATATTACGAAGGAAGTGGAAGCTGAGAAAACTCTGCTCAAGCTGAATAAAACATTAGAACAAAGAGTTCTTGAAAGAACGGCGGCCTTTCAGGCGTCAAAAGAGAGAGCCGAACAGTTAGTAGCAACTATCGATGCCCTTGCTGAAAGTGTAGCCGTCTACGATTCCGATGATCGCGTTATTTTCTATAACAAAGAATATGCTGAACTATACAAAGAGATACCGGAAATCGTTACCCTTGGAATTACATTTGAAGAACAGCTAAAAACAATTCTGAAATATAAACTTTTTACAGACGCCATCGGTCGTGAAGAGGAGTGGTTTAAACACCGCATGGAAAAGCATCATAACCCTAAAGGCAATTTCGAACAGGCAAGAAAAGATGGCAGATGGCTCCTAGTTCATGAGCAACGACTGGCCGATGGCGGCTATGCAATTTTATCCGCCGACATAACCGATAGAAAACTACTGGAAGAACAGGTAAGAAGGGCCCAAAAGATGGAAGCCGTCGGCCAATTAACCGGTGGGATAGCTCATGATTTCAACAACATATTAGGCATAATCCAAGGAAACCTAGAACTACTCCTTGAAGCAACCCAAGATGAAGTCTCCTTGCATTATATTAAAAATGCCCAAAAAGGCATTGATCGCGGAGGTGACATCACGCGCAAACTTTTGGGATTTTCAAGAAAAGATGCTGGGAAAATCGTTACTGTTTCAGTGAATGCATCTCTTGTTAATCTTAAAGCCCTAATTGCAAGATCTCTCACCGCCTATATCAATGTGGAAACTAACCTTTACGAAGATTTATGGCCGATATCAATTGATACAGGTGACTTTGAAGATGCGATCCTTAATCTTTCGTTAAATGCCCGTGATGCCATGCCCGACGGTGGGTCCCTTATCATAGAGACGCAAAATAAATATCTCGATGATGATGAATTGAAGCACCACGGGGGTGGTCATTCAGGAGAATTTGCAATGGTATCGGTTAGTGATACAGGAATTGGCATGGATGAGGGAACCAAAGAGCGTGTATTCGAGCCCTTCTACACAACAAAAGAACATGGCAAAGGAACTGGATTGGGCTTAAGTATGGTTTATGGATTTGTACAAAGATCCGGGGGCCATCTCAATATTTATTCGGAACTTGGCAAGGGAACAACTATTCGCATGTTTTTTCCCCGCACTAAAAACGAAATTTCAGAAGAAAAAGTACAAAACCGCCAAATTTCTGATTTACCAAAAGGCGTTGAGACAATTTTAGTGGTTGATGATGAACAAGGATTGCGTGACATCGCGACACGTCATCTGGAAAGTCTTGGCTACACGATAGTCACAGCAGAAAATGGGGAAAAAGCACTCAATATTGTAGAAGAGCGTCACGATATTGATTTAGTTTTTAGTGACGTTGTAATGCCAGGTGATCTGGATGGCTATCAGCTTGCCGCTCAAGCGAATATAAGAAGACCTAATCTTAAATTCCTACTGACCAGTGGCTTTACAAGAACAGCGCAAAAATCTCTGGACACCGAAAGCGAATTTATAACAAACTTAAACAAAAACGTACTAAGCAAACCCTACAACAAATCCGAACTTGCTAAAGCTCTTCGGAATACTCTGGATATTACGGTAGACCTCTCCTCATATCAAAAGTAAAAAACGGGCAGCATAGTGCTACCCGTTTTCAATCCATGGAGACTTCTACCCGTTACGTAGACAGGAACGTCGGACAGTTGTTTCCAATAAGCCGTCTTGGGAAACGGACTACCTTTACCCGGATCAAGGCTTTCACTGAGCGGCATCGAACAAGTGCAACTCTATGCCACTTAAAACACATTCAAATACAGGTGTGAATATAGTAAAATTGCTATATATAAGCACAAAATTTAGCTGATATACTGCCAAAGACTAATCGTATTTTTTTATTTCCAGAGGTCAAACAACAAAACCATATGAGCAATTATATGAGTTTTCCCTGAGTGCCGGACGATCCCACCTTCTTGTCTAATATGTCGGAAGAGCGAGTTGACACAAAATGGACCTTTAGGTCCTGGCAATTGATCTACACATTCAAAAAACAACTTGGCGTCTTGGCGCAACGACCCGGATGTAGGCTGTTGTCGTTGCCATGAGCAAACACCAATTGTTCCTATCAAATTGTCAGTCTAGGTCAAAGAACCAACTGCCCGGTGGTTAGCGCTTTTGCCAGCGCTTGTTCCCGTGTTTTTGCATTGAGGCGCAGTCTTGCTTTTTGGATATGCAAATTCACTGTAGCGTTTTTCAGATTCATTTTTTCGGCAATTCGATCTGGTCTCAATCCTGCGGCTAGATAACGCAAGACGTCTTTCTCGCGTTCTGTAAGCAGGTCTTTTTTATTAAAAGGCAATCCTGTCGATGATTGAAAAAATTCATCATGTGTCTTGATCTCAAATCGGGCCATGGCTTGATTTACTATATGGAAAACAATATTTAAACTAACCCCATGCTGGGTATAAAGATCATGTATTTCCGCATCTGTTATATTGAAAAACGCGGCCCCGGCAGACACCGTGCTCCCTGAGGACGTCGGCAACGGCGTATAAAACCCACAGCTTGAACCGAAATCTTTTAAATCTTCAAGCGCTTGCTGATTAACTGTATCTAATCCTGTCCTGCCAATCCGAGTGTGGCTATCAAATACTATCGAGTCCACACTGGAAATGCAGTGTTGTGTAACAAAATCAGTAGGAGCATATTTCTCTGCGTGTAACGCACGCCAATCATTGCTCATCGTTGAAAAATAGGAAAGCTGGCCCGGTATACCATTAACGTAATTGAGCCCCGTTACGCCGTAGTAACGCATGTAGTCTTTAAAAAAAGCCCAGATATCCGCTTGTGAATTAGCCGATATTAGTTTTTGGTTAAAGGCTCGTACTTTATTGTTTTTATCGGGAAACATGATGTTCTCAATCTGTACGCTTAGAAAAAACGGAACACATTACTATTCATCAAAATACATACTGTAAGATCGGCACTCAATTCAGGGATAAGGGGTTTGCTTCATCCTTGGT
This sequence comes from Sneathiella sp., assembly GCA_036960695.1. Classification (GTDB taxonomy): domain Bacteria; phylum Pseudomonadota; class Alphaproteobacteria; order Sneathiellales; family Sneathiellaceae; genus Sneathiella. The sequence continues at coordinate 9,043 of JBALXM010000054.1, read as the reverse complement.
TTCCGGCGCTCTAAAGTAATGTTTGTATACAAACAATCTAATGAAAAATCAATATATTTGTGAAAGAAATTAGTCTCGATTTGGACCTCCGACATACGGCTCAACCACAGAGGGCATAACTTCCCACTGGCGTTTTTACGTAATTTGCCGAACTGCATGGTAGATGAAGCTTTTTAAACAAAGTAAAACTGTCTGAAACAGGCTCAATCGTAGACAACCATTGGTATTTGTTATTTACAGCATTGGATAATATACTTCCTTAAGTCGACATCGATTAGGCAATAAACTGGGGAGGTGATTGTGGCTGATAAAAAGGGTTTTCAACTTGCAGATGGTGCCCCAGAGATTTATGAGAATGTTATGGTGCCACTTTGGTTTGGGAGATGGGCCGAAGCCCTCTTGGAATTGGTCGCAATACAGCCCGGCGAGACGGTTTTGGACGTCGCCTGCGGGACAGGTGTTACGACACGCTTAGCAGATGTCGCCGTGGGCAAGAGCGGACATGTCACAGGCCTAGATATAAACGCCCCTATGTTAGCTGTCGCTCGCACCCTATCCACTAGTTTTAGGGGCAATTGGATTGAAAGTGATGTTGTTGACATTGATTTAAAATCCCATTCCTTCAACGCGGTCATTTCTCAGCATGGATACCATTACTTTCCGAACAAACCGCGCGCACTTATGGAATTCCATCGTGTTCTCGCCCCCAAAGGACGTTTAGCAATTTCTATATGGGATGGGCACAGCGCCTATACATCGGCCCTCTGCTCTGCTGTCGAAAAACACATTTCGCCAGAAATTGCCGCCAAACAACGCAGCCAGCGGGAAACGCCCACTCCTGAGGAACTTGCCGTCGCATTGACCGATGCTGGATATAACGATGTTAGTGTCCATACACAGACCCTAGATATGTGCGTACCAGCCGCTCGAGATTTTGTTCCTTTGCATCTTGGATCGATGCCAATTGCAGCGGCATTTAAGGGGCTTTCAGATCTCCAAAAAGAACGGCTCATTAGCGATATTGAGGATGCGTTAAGTGGCTATGCACAAGACAACCAGCTTGTATATCCAGACTCAGTTAATGTCGCGATCGGCTATAAATAACGTAACCCAATTTGATTTAGGATAATGCCTTATGAACTTATGGGCGGCATCTAGTTGCTGAAAGCTACATTGTTTGTCTTCGTATGAAGGATGCTGCTTGAGCATATTTGGTCTGATGCCTAATCATCTCGCGTAAAAATTCGACAGCCAGCTCCGTTATTACTGATACTGGATAATACCAGTTGGCGATGCACGACCCTTTCGATAAATAATTTACATTAGTCGCTATCAGTGCTTTAGCTACTACCGAAGAAAAAAACTTGATCTATGTTACATGTAACAAGTACAACTTTTACCATGTAACAATAATAATGGGGCACTCTACCTAATGATTCATTTTCGAAAGGTCATACAGTTGCCTTTCCTTATTGCGATCTCCGCCTTACTTTTTCTGTCCGCCTGCTCGGATCCAGAATTTGAAAAGGCTAGCTCGTCACTGAAGGCTGCAGAAGTTGACCTTGGCAATCTTGAGGTGGCCTTAAACCCCTCAAATATTAGTCAAGCCGCGGTAACGCTACCAAACCTCCAATATCTTAAGCAATATGCCGCCGCTGTCAGGCGTATTAATCCAGATATGAAAGAGTTGGTCTCAACTCTTGAAGCTGAAGGTACGAATAAGGGAGGCTCTTATCTTTTTCTCAAGCAGAGACTGGATGCTGCGAAGCACTTATTTGCCACCGACGCTGAAAAATCCCGTACCGCCGCCATATCGGCATCGACCGAAGCAATAGCTGTCTCCCATGCATCGAAACCAGATGTCTTCAATGACTCTCTGATCGATGTCGTTAATGTCCTTGCAGATATGAGTAAAGGTGCGCTGCCTAAACTCAAATTTGGTGCAACGGAAGACAAAACAATGCCGCCAACACAGCATCTCGTGGGTAATCCGCGATATGGTAGTTGGAACTCCGGTTCAGGAGGCAGTATCTGGGCATGGTATGGCCAATACAGATTATTCTCAGACGTCTTAGGCTGGCGTTCTGGATATCGGTATAATCAAGATTATTGGTATCGCTCGCGAAGTGGTTCATACTACGGCGATGTCGGGCGCCATTATTACGGCACGGGTAAAAACAATAATACATGGCGAAAAGCTGGCTTAAAGCAGCCTAGTGTAAAATCCAATAAAGCATCCCCAGCTGCGGTTAAAAGTTTCAAAAGCACAAAACGACTTTCAACTTATGCGCCAAGAACGAAACAAGCGCCCAAGGCCATGGCCAAAACATATGCCGCTAAAAATGTCAGCAGCTATTCCAACGCACGATCTTCACCATCAAGGACGGGTGGTTTCGGACGTAGAAGCGGCGGCAAATAGAATGTCTTTGACCAACAGAAAATTCGAAACATCTTCTGCCGCGCCCATGGCCCAGAAGGAAAACCCAACTAATATCGCAGGCTCCCACGCTTCGCGTCCTTTGTCATAGATTGGTGATGAAATGTATTTAGAAAACTATTTTGCAGTCTCTGCAGACCCGTATTACTACGCGGCACTTGTTGTCGATTTTGTCATTCTTTTCGCTTTGTTGGTTCTTGTCCGGCAAATTTTTGGCAGAGCCGCCGGCGGCGTCGACACCGCCCATGAGCTCTCGGAAAAAGATAACCACGCCTTCGGCATCTCCTTGGCGGGTGCCACTGTTGCCCTCTCTGTTGTCTTTGCAGGCGTCGCCTCCGGTGATGTCGCAACCTCCCTTATCGTCGAAGCCGCTTTCGTCCTTGGATACGGTATTCTTGGGATAGCATTTCTGCTCGGCACAAGACGGGTATTTGATAAGATATCCTTTCCAAAAACCGATTTGAAAAACCTAATCGCTGAAGGGAATGTTGCCGCGGGTATTTTGGATGCTGGGAATATGATCGCCTCCGCGACGATAATCTTCGGCGTTTTTGCTTGGTCCAGTGGAGATTGGCTCACGTCTGTCGGCCTTGTTATTGGCATGTTTATAGTGACCCAGCTCCTCCTCGTTATAGCCTCTAGATATCGCGTTGAGCTGTTTGCCAAACGGAACGACGGGAAAGCCTTCTGTGATGCAATCAAAGAAGGAAATTCAGCGTTGGCAATCAGATTTGCTGGCTTTCAAATCGGCGTAGCGCTGGCCATTTCAATATCAGGCATATTCGTAATCTTTCATGAGGGCGCAAACACTTTCCTTTCAATCGGAATTTGGATAGTTGTTGCTGTCGTCCTATTGATCGGTGCAATCTTCCTAACTGCCCTCATTGAAAAAGTTGTTCTCTATGGTGTTCCAGTTTCAAGAGAAGTTGATCGGGAGCAAAATTACGGCGTAGCCTCTGTAGAAGCCGGTGCCTATATCGGCCTTGGGTTGCTTCTGGTTAGCTTATTCGGCTGATCTTGTCATAACCCAGATAAATCATTAGAAGCCATCACCTTCGATTGTGTTGGCTTCTAATGAACGCGATCTCCCTAGAGGAATAAAGAATGACCGCCAAAACAGCATCAATGAGATCCCCATATTCTCAGCTTAAACTTGATGCCACCTTAATTGTCATTACGGGTGTCTTAGCTGGCTGTGGTCTTATCTATGAGTATTTGCTGTCTCATTATGCCGCCCGTGTCTTGGGTGCCGTTGAGACAGTTATATTCACCATCATTAGCCTGATGATTGTCAGCATGGGCGTTGGCTCGTTTCTTTCTGGTCGGATTAAAAACCCCTTCGTTGGATTTGTGGTTCTTGAACTAATTCTCGCATTTTTTGGAAGCGCCGCTGTCTTGATCTGCGGCGGTCTGATGGCTGGCACCTATATTTTACCGCGTGTTCTTGCCGAAACATTAGGTCTTCCCGGAGGATTACCGCTCTCTGGTGGCGCTTTTGTGACTTTGAACAACATTGCAAGCATGACCCCCTATATAATGGCGTGCATTCTTGGCACCCTTATCGGGATGGAAATCCCATTAATTGCAAGAATTCGGGAAATTCTCCATGCAGAGCATATCAAGAACAATATCGGGACGATCTATGGAGCCGATTATATTGGCGCAGGTATAGGTGCCTTAATCTGGGTTGGCTGGATGTTGAGCATTGATCCTGCTTTGGCCGGAGCCCTGACAGCGATGGCAAATCTCTTGATCGGTTTCGTCTTCATCTGCAGGTTTTACGATAAGATAAAATTCCGTGAATTTTTGTTAGCCTTCCACGGTCTGTTATTTGTCTTTGCGCTAACGATCACCTATCAAGGCACGTCCTGGCAGGCCGCCGCTGAAGATATCATGTATGCAGACCAGGTTGTCTATAATCACGATACAGACTTCCAGCGGCTTGTCATTACGCGCCGCGACAATGGACCTTCCGGCAAACCTCTTCTTACCTTCCATATCAATGGGCATGTCCAATTTGCCAGCCAAGATGAAGAGATTTACCACAGTATGCTGGTTTTTCCTGCCATGATGGCAAGCGCCCGCCGGGATAATATCCTGATCATTGGCGGCGGAGACGGCTTAGCGCTTCGTGATGTGCTGACTTGGAACCCTGTGAGCGTAACGTTGCTTGATTTGGATGAAAAACTTGTCGATTTTTTCAAAACGGTAAATCTAAACGGGGACAACAAACCATTCATTGAAATGAACGCAGGATCCTTCTCAGATCCTCGGGTTGAGACAATATTCGGAGATGCATGGCTCAGTGTTGATAAATTAATCACCGCCGGAAAACGATATGACAGTATTATTGTTGACCTGCCCGACCCGAACCATCCTGACTTGAACAAGCTCTATTCGACCGGTTTCTACAGTAAACTCAAAAATATACTCTCGGGAGACGGCGCGCTTGTCGTCCAATCCACCTCTCCCTACCATGCCAAAAGAACATTCCTCAGCATAGGCAAAACGATTGAAGCCTCAGGGTTTAACAATGTTGATCAATATCACACCAACGTTCCAAGCTTTGGTGAATGGGGTTGGACGATTGCAACACCACATGGCGCATCGGCTAAAGCCAGAATAAGCAAATTTAACGATGACATGCCAAAAGCTTGGGCAACTCACGCCATGATTAAAGCATCCTTTGTTTTTGGTCGTGATTTCTTTGCGATAAAAGACGATATCAAAATCAATCGGCCGCGGTCAGGTGTTGTCTACAACTATCATCTCAAAGATTGGGGAGAGTTAAAATAAATTTTTGTTACATGTAACACTTGAAAACGTCACATGTAACGACTATTTATAATTCACTCACAAAGGAAGGCACGAATGACGAAGGACATTTCAAGCGGTGCCGAGAGGCAAAAAAAGGCCCGGCAGAAGAAACGAGATCTTGGCCTGATCAAGATTGAAGTCTGGGTACCATCTTCGGGCCGCAAAGTAATTCGAGAGCTTGAAGCAGAGCTCAATTCAAGAAACGAAAATCACGATACAAAGGATACTCATTTAATGACGAAACTTAGTGCAAAGGATATTTTCATCCAGCTCTCTGCAACTGAAGAAGTCCGAAATGGAGAGATGGCGGTCACCACGATCGAAGGTGACACACCGGTCATCCAAGCTGTGATGCAGGATGTTGATGAGTTTCCCGTCATGATTACAGTCGGTGAAGAGCAAATTCTTGCCATTGTCAATCTGTGGACGGTTGATGAAATCAAAGACGGCAAAAAAGAGGATCTCAATGAGTATCTATTGCGTCTTAATATGCCGGTTCCGCTCTCCGCATTCTCCATCATCAACGATCAATATGTCCTGTATGGCGCCCTGAGCGTTAACTCAAACATTTCTGAAATTGTTGAAGAAATTGCCACTCTGACAAACAACGTGATTGAAGCACTTGAAAGCTGCGAAGAATACCTTCGCTCTTAAGATTTCTCACCGTTTGAATGAGCCACATTATTAAGATTAAGGAATAAAAGATGTCCTGGAAAAAAGTTGTTACAGCATTTAAAGGGTTAGTTGCTGAAACCGGTGAGAATATTGCCGATAACCAAGCAATCCGGATTATGGACCAAGAACTTCGCGACGCGAGTGATGATATCAACACAGCAAAAACTGAACTCACCAAAATCATGGCGAAATGCGCGGCCGCTAAACGTAAAGTTTCGGATCTTGAGAAGAAAATCAAGGAGCATGAAGCACTTGCAGGTCAAGCCCTCGATAAAGGCGAAGAAGCGTTAGCGGGCGATATTTGCGAGAGAATTGCCAGCTTTGATGAAGATTTGGTAACAGAAGGTACAATGCTCCAAAACTTCACAAATAGTGAAAACTCTTTGAAAGCCAATCTCAAGAAAGCCGACGCACGCCTGAAAAGCCTTAAGCAGCAGCAAGATGTTCTAAAAGCTACTGAAGCCGTTCAAAATGCGCAAGGCATTGTGGCAAACCGTTTCTCTGGATCTTCATCCAAGATGACTGGCGCAATGAGTTCATTGGAGCGCATCAAAGAACGTCAGCAAGAACGCCAAGATCGCTTTATGGCAGCGGATGAGCTGGCTAATGCAGAAACTGGTGATGATCTTGATCGTCGCATGAAAGAGGCGGGCATTGGTGATCAATCATCCAAAAAGAGTGACATTCTTGCTCGCATTAAAGCCAGCAAACAATAATTGATCAATTCAACAAATGATACCGTCCGGCAAAATAAGTTTGCCGGGCGATTTTTGGGTTCAGGAGTGCAGAGATGTTCAAAAAACTTTTTGGTCGCGGTAAGGATAAAGCACCTGTGCGATCTCTTGATCGGGTTCATGATCTGCAAATTGGGGATGCCCTTACGGTTGGGTTTGATGAACATCCTGAAATTTCAAATACACAGTTTTTTGTCCAAAAGGTCACAGGACTGGACTTGACGTCAAAGTCCGGATTTGAGCGTCGTACGTTCCACCTTGGAAATACCGCTGAAGGTCGCGCCCTACTGATGTGGGTTGATGGTGAGGCCGGGGCTGACCGATTGGCCTTCGCCTATAGCGCCGAACAACCACATGTAGAAGAAATGATCAATATCGAACAGTTTGCAGAACTTTTCGCACCTGAACGCGACTATCTTGTCGAAGTCGACTCTCTTCAAAAAGGTCCTTGGCTTGCAGATCACTATATCGAAGATCAGTCCATGGAAGTTTATTGGCTCAACAAAGATCCGCTTTCTGTGTCAACCAGTGGTACAGTCTCAAATGATGAAACCGCTTGTGACTACTTTCGCCTGACCAGCAAAAACCAATTAGCGGCCATTGAAGCATTTGTTTTTAGTGGCGGAAGAACAGACGTCTATTTTATCAATTATCTTCCTTTGTATAAAATTGAAGACTTAATGCCAGCAGGCTGAAATTAAACGATTGAAAGTAATCTGTTTATGGTACCGATCATTTCCTACAGGCTTCGCAAATTACGTATCTTGCGCCTAAGAGCCAGTCAAAGACTTTACCTGACTGGGAAAACCCAGCAATATTTGATGCAGGAAGTGTTAGCTACCCTCTTCTATTTGACCTTGATAATCATTCTCCATACAGCGGCAATGATGGCATTTGAAGCCCTGTCGTTTCGAGACAGTTTATGGCTCACACTTGTCTCTATTACCACCGTTGGATACGGAGATTTCTCAGCACAATCGGACTTGGGTAGATTGGCGACAGTCTTGCTTATATTTCTGGGTGGTATCTTTGTGTTGGGAAAAATCGCCGGAGATTTTCTTGATTTCCGTTCAAATCAGCGAGACGCAAAAAAAGCCGGTCATTGGAGTTATAATAGAATGAAAAACCATATCGTGATCATTGGATCAAAAAACGACAGTGAAACTCATCTTCTGCGCTTGATCACCGAATGCCAGCGCAACCCTGAAACGTCGGATCAAGAAATCGTCTTAATCACCAACAGTTTTGGAACAAACTTTCCCTATGCCCTTCAACAACATGGCGTTAAATTCGTCAATGGCCGTGGCTCTGATCCGACATTCTTAAGACAAGCCGGTGTCGGCAATGCTGGTATTATTATCCTGCTGGCTTGGGATGAAAATGATAAATCGTCCGATGGACATGCTTATGACATTGCCAACCGAATCCGGGAAATGGGCTCGACAGCAAGCCTTGTTGTTGAATGCGTTGACAATAGTAATCGCCCTCGCCTTAAAACTTCAGGAGCATCCTTAGTCCTCCGGCCAATTCGTGCCTATCCTGAGATGGTTATTGGGGGGTTATTAAATCCAGGAACCATCCCAATTCTCGAAAATCTATTCACCGCATCAGGTGAGAGCATTGTCGTCGAAGAAGGGATCACGAAGGGTACCTGGACAGAGATTGTGACAGCCTCTGTCAGTGCGGATAAAGGTGTTCCGATCGCATACCGATCTCGCGAGACAGGATCAACGATTACATCCCCCCGCGGAAGCTCCGAAGTGGATGCTGACGCACTCTTTATCCTCCGGGGATAATTACACCTAATGAAAGTTCTCAATGAAATATCTGGGTGAAAAATTTAAACCTGTTCTGATCTTGCTAGCTCTGATTTGGATCGTGGAAATTGTCAATATTCTCGTCGGTCATTCTTTAAGTAATTGGGGCATACTGCCAAGAACAATGAGTGGGTTGATGGGCATACCTCTATCTCCTTTCATCCACGGCAGTCTTTGGCATACTATTTCCAATACATTCCCCTTTCTTGTTTTAGGCTCGCTGCTTCTCACGTCTGGTCATAAACGTTTCTGGATGACAACTATTGGAATTGTGCTTATTTCAGGTTTATTGGTCTGGCTCTTTGCGCGGGGCTCCTATCATATTGGCGCCAGTGGGCTCGTCTTTGGCTATTTTGGCGCTTTGATTACCCGTGCGGTGATAACGCGTAGTTTTCCATCCATGATAATTGCCCTTGTAACAGTTCTTTTATATGGGGGCATTCTTTGGGGCTTACTTCCTTTAAGAAATCACGTTTCTTTCGAGGGCCATTTCTTTGGGCTGCTGGCGGGTATTATCTACACATGGTTGACGACTAAAAATTCGTCTAGAAAGCGCATTTAGG
>JBALXM010000053.1:0-26238 GCA_036960695.1 Sneathiella sp. | reverse complement strand
TCCCTCTCAATTGCCAACCAGCGTCCACAGTCAATTCTCTCTCTATTCCAATAAGGTAACGGTATCGTAAGGAATTTAGTTGAATATCCTTACGATAAATAGGAATAGTCGAGTTAAACATGTCTGTAGCAGCATACCAAAGAGCAAGCCAGAATTCCGAGAATACAAAGCAAACGGAATACCGGGCGTTCGCAATCTTCACTCGCGCTTTGGAACAAGCTGAGGCTGAAGGTCCAGTAGCAGTCGTAAAAGCAGTGGCGGATAACCGCCAACTGTGGCTGACGTTACAAATTGACCTTGCTTCTCCTGAAAACAAGCTCCCAAAAGAGCTTCGAGCCCAGCTTATTTCCATCGCAATTTGGGTGAACAAATATAGCAGACCCGCCATGAAAAGAGAGGCATCCCTCGATCCTCTCATCGCAGTCAACAAACAGATCATGGAAGGGTTACGCGGCACCCCGAAACCCGAAGACCCGTCATCGGAAGACACCACCTCAAGCGTTCCTCCAACAACGAAACCAATTACAACTTAAACCCTGAGCATTAACTTGGATTTTCTATCGGCTGAAACAGAGATAGAAAAGACAGTAGGTCCAGAACACTTCCCATCACTTCCACATCCCCAGATGCAAAAGCCAATGCAGGGTTCCGGCGTTTAGCCAAAATTTCTTTCCATACATATGTCTCCGTCCGAATGCTTGCTTGCGGGTTAACGGCCGTCTCTGCTTTCACAATGGCAACCCCGCGCCTGATTTGAATAGAAAACACCTCCTTCGTGTCTGTAAATTCAAACCCAACAGTCATGTCTTTATCGATCGCATCCTCCGCCGCCAAATTCACCGGCATGGCGTTCATATACTGCGCGACTGGAAAGGATCGAAGCATCCGTTCCGGTACAAGTGTTGTGTCGGGCTCTGTTAGCTTAAGACCTTCCATTTCCGCAGCTTGGGTTAGGTAATAACTTCTGCCCGTCGAGCTGATCTCCCGAGCACCGAGCGCTTTCAGACTTAACGTCCGAACCTCTTGTGCAAGTTCATCTTGCTTATCTAAGACAAGCAAAATATCGGCAAGCTTTAGCGCCCATTGGTAATCCTCAGCCTCTAATGCTTTTTGATTTTTGTCACGGAACGCATCGATGCCGCCGGCAAGCACCACCATACGGCTCGCATTCTCCCGCTCATCCAAAGGGGTTAGATCCGTGGCATTTCCGCCAAACCATCCTAAATATCCTGTGAAGATTGAACGTACCGACCAATCAACACGACCATAAAATTCTTGTAGGTAAGGGCTGTTTGCCAAATGTTCGGGTAATTTTACACGCTCCGTTATTTGTTGCAGCGTATAGCCCATATTCATGCCTCGTATTGTTTGATCATGCACGAACTGGATAGCATCCCGATAGTCGGTTAAATGCTTATAAATATCGTCAGCGCCCTGCAACGGTCTTGTGTGGCTTGGAACCAGATATTCGGGCCTCAATACGCGCATTTTATCAATACTGCTCGCCCAATCCATCACATCCCGGTAGGCCGTGCCCCGAATGGCATATAGATTGGGGAAACTGCGATAAAAATTATCACCGGGCATCAGTAATTTTTGATCAGGCAACCAAACAAAAATCTGATCTGGTGTCTCCCCCGGAGCAAAATAGAGCTCAATATTCACCCCTTCGATATTAAGTTTTGTGCTATTTCCAGAGAATGTCTTTGTGGGACGCAATAGATCAACTGGCGTTGATGGGCCACTATCCAGAAAGGGTCCAATCCCCGCGTTCAGTACTTCCCCTTCAGCAAGAAGGGAGCCAAACTGGCGCATGGATCGCTTATAAATTACTGGCCTGATTACTTGCAAAATTTTGTCTATATAATGGGGAGTTGTCTCATAACTATAAATATCAGGATTATCAGTGCCTGCAAAAACACCACTACCCATGACATGGTCAACGTGATTGTGGGTGTAGATAATCGCCTTTACGGGTTTTGTTGTTATTTTGGCGAACTCTTTTTTTACTGCCTCTGCAACCGCAACACTTTCAGTCGTATCAACGATTATGACGCCGTTTTCTCCCTCAATCAGGATTGAATTTGCCAATCCGTAGCCAACTGCCACATGAACGTTATCCGTGACTTGAATGACGGACGGCGCAAATTCCTTTGAATGCGCCGTCAATTTTTCATTGGCAGACGGCCCCGCTGAAGCCGCAGATTTGGAGGTTGATTCTTTATCCTCACACCCGCCTAAAAACAGTGATGCAGTAATACAAAATACAGTCGTTAACAATTTCATTTATCTCTCCCATCTTGTTATTAGTATTTAGATACTTTACTCTAATTAATGTCAATACTTTGAATTCGGGGCAATCCTCTTTATTGTCCCTCGATGAAGCCAATTAACTAAATGAGAAATATGAATGGGTAATCGAGATCGGATAATTATTGCGGCAAAAGAGCTGTTTAATCTTCATGGATCGTCAAATGTGGGGACCAATAAGATTGCAGCGCACCTTGGGATTAGCCCCGGAAATCTATATTATCATTTTAAAAATAGAGAAGAGATTATCAGAACTATTTTTCCAGAAATATCCAGCGCAACAGATGCGGCCTTAACCGTGCCAAATGGTGCCCCCTTATCTCCAAATGATATTGGCGACATCATGGTAAATTGGATACAGCTTGTTTGGAAATACAGATTCTTCTACGGCAATCTCGTGGCTCTGCTCCGAAAAGACGCCCTTTTAAAGGAACTTTACACAGATCGTCGCGTTAAAACACTTTCCATGATGCAGGCTGCCTTTTTTACATATTCACAACATAAAATGGCGGATGCTGCCGATTTTTCTGAAGATGATGCGGGGAAGCTGGCAAAAAATGTCTGGATTGTAGCCCTCAATTGGATAGGATTTTTGCAAGTTGAAAAAGAAGATCAAGACATCACTTTTACCGACCTGTTAGCTGGGGCCCACCAAATCTTCGCGCTGATGGAGCCCTATCTGGATCAGCCGACAATTATCGCCATACAATCACGCATCCAAAGCAGACTGAACGCCGCCACATAAGACCAAATGACTGGGACCTGTAGCCCTAAAAATGAAGGACACATAATGAGCTGGGAAAAAGAAGTCACAGAAATTTCTACCATGCACAAAAAAGCGCTTGAGCAAGGCGGTTCAGAAGCAATTGCCAAACAACATGCAAAAGGACGATTGACTGTCCGCGAACGAATTGATGCTTTGCTCGATACAGGTAGCTTTAAAGAACATGGTCGACTATCCGGTGCCGCCACCCGCGATGAGGCCGGCACCCTTACAGACTTCACGCCTGCAAATTATGTAACAGGCCTTGGAAAAATAGATGAACGCCCCGTTGCTGTGGGCGGCGAAGACTTTACATTAAAAGGGGGATCCCCCAGCTCAGCGGGCCTGCGGAAAAGCGTATATTCAGAAGAGCTTGCCCTGCACTATAAAATCCCTCTTGTGCGCTTACTTGAAGGGGGCGGGGGCAGTATTGCCAGCGGCAAAGGCAATCAAGGCCCTGTTGGTAGTCCCGTTTACGAGAAACCAAGATTTCAATCTATCGCTAAATTACTAAGCGTCGCACCCGTAGCATCAGCAGCTTTAGGGCCTGTTGCAGGTTTCCCGGCTGCGCGTTTTGCAGCCTCTCATTTTTCGGTCATGACGAAGGATACGGCGCAGATTCTCATCGCAGGTCCTGCTCTCGTTTCAAGGGCACTTGATATAGATCTAACAAAAGAAGAACTTGGTGGTGTTGCCGTCCATGGCCGAAATGGTGTCGCGACAAACATTGCAAAAGATGAAGACGATGCCTTTACCCAAATCAGATCTTTCCTAAGCTATTTACCGAGTAACGTATGGGGTCTTCCCCCTGTGATTCCAAATGACGATCCGACTGACCGGTGCGCGCAGGAGCTTTTATCTATAGTCCCGAGAAATCGGCGCCATCCCTTTAATATGCGAAAGCTGATCAAAATGGTGATCGATACAAATAGCTTTTTTGAAATGCAAAAAAACTATGGCCCTAGCCTTATCACCGCTTTTGGCAGACTAAATGGGCAACCTGTTGGCATTATTGGGAATGATTGTCGATTTTATGCGGGGGCAATGAGTGCAAATGCCGCGATTAAAGTTCGAAAATTCATTGAACTTTGCGACACCTTCCATCTTCCTATTCTAAATTTCGTTGATGAGCCGGGCTTTATGATCGGCCCTGATGCTGAAAATGCAGGGACTATTCGTTTTGGTACATCGGCCGTCGCCGCTGCGGTTATGTCTGTCGTTCCTTGGGCATCCATTGTTGTGAAAAAGTCGTTTGGTGTTGCTGCCGCAGCTCATTATAGCGAGGAGGGATATGTCCTTGCTTGGCCAAGCGCGGAAATGGGAGCGCTTCCCGTGGAGGGCGGGGTGGCTGTTGCGTTTCACAGGCAAATTAGGGACGCGGATGATCCTGATGCAATGCGCGCTCAGCTAGAGACTGAGTTGGGCGCGAAACAATCCCCCCTTCCACGCGGGGAGAGCTTTAGCGTTCACGATGTTATCGATCCGCGGGACACACGCCCCCACTTGTGCCAATGGCTAGAATGGATCATCCCCGGTATGGAAAACCTAAAGGGCCCAGTCTCATTTGGCTTTCGCCCTTGAATCCAATATTGTCTGAATTTTTTCAAGCAGCTCCGTGCGGCGATACGGTTTACCTATAAAATGTACCTCGGTATTGCCGCCATACTCTTGCAAGCTATCTTCTCCAAGATAACCAGACATACAAAGAACTTCTATTTGGGGGGTATTCTTCTTAGCGATCTGAGCAAGTTCAAGACCATTTTGGTTCCCCGGCAGGATAATATCTGTCAGTAGCAAATCAATTTCTGGAGTATCCTTTAGAATTTCTATTGCTTCTTTTGCATTCCCCGCAATTTTCACGTCACAATTGTTACTTGCAAGTTGTCGATAGGTCACGGCCCTTACTGCCTCATCATCCTCAACCAGCAATATTTTGCAGGCGGGCAGTTCACTTGGATTAACAGGCTCAACTTCTTTTTTTATGCGTGTTACATCGGCTTCGTTTCGCGGGAACAATAATTCAAAGCTGGATCCTTTCGACATTTCACTGCGTGCGAAAATATGCCCATTAGATTGCCCAACAAAACCAAAAACCATACTAAGACCTAATCCGGTTCCTTTACCCACAGCTTTAGTCGAATAAAAAGGATCGAAAATATAGGGTATGGTCGCAGGATCTATTCCGGCCCCAGTATCGCTCAGAGTTAGCGACACATAATCACCAGCTTTAAGATCTTTACAATCCCAGCCTTCATTTCCCTTAACAGTTTTATTCATCAGCGATAGGGTAAGCCTCCCTCCCCCTGACATTGCATCCCGTGCATTCAAAGCCATATTCAGCAACGAATTTTCCATCTGGGCCGCATCAAGTATAACTGGCCATATATTCTCACCATAGGAAGTAATAATTTCAATATCCTCAGCAAGAGCCCTGGAAAGTATCTCTTTCATTCCATCGACGAGATCTGGCAAATGTACCTTCTGCGGGACAAGAACTTGTTTTCTGGAAAAAGCGAGTAATCGCTGCGTCAGTGATGCCCCGCGGTCTACTGCTGCAAGAGCGTTACCTGCTAGATTTGACAGCGCAGAGTTTTCCTCCAGCTGCTCTTTAAGAAGCTCTATATTACCGCAAATAATAGCCAATAGGTTGTTAAAATCATGGGCAACACCGCCGGTTAATTGCCCTACAGCTTCCATTTTTTGAGATTGAAATAATTTACGCTCTACTTCTTGAGCTTGCTGCATGGCCAATATTTCTGAGGTAATATTTTTGCCTGTGCCGCGATACCCAATAAAAAACCCATTTTCTGCAAATAAGGGTTTACCCGCCATTACGACATAAACAGTTTTCCCATTATCGCTAAATGATCGCTGCAAATTTCGAAAAGGCTGCCGCGCTTTTAATATTTCAGAGAGTTCAACATTTTCGTTCCCCGAAGGATTATCACAAAATAAAGTGAGAATATTACTTCCCAGGCCTTTTGATATCGTCCCGCCTAGAAGAGGATCAGTCGTATCTGACAAGTAACTGTAGTTAAGTTCTTCATCCGCTTCCCAGAACCAATCAGTTGCATATTCGGCAATATCACGAAGACGCGCCTCACTGTCGCGCAAGTTTTTTTCATTATTTCGTACATCGGTAATATCAGTAGTACTAATGACGAACGCTTGCGGGGCGCCTTCACTGATTTTTACCAGGCTGATGGAGGTTTCGAACCAATAACCATTTTGCTCAAAAATAAATTGATTTTTCGCCCCTGTCCTTTTGGCAACTTCCATTCCCTTCATGGTCAGGTCAAATTGATCTTGCGGGACAATCTCTAATGCATTGCGCGCGATGGCTTCCTTAACAGGAACACTCCATTTATTGCCAAACACCTTATTTGCCCGCTGGATGTTTCCAGCTTCATCAACGAGGGACACACTGGCTTGAGAGGCATCAACAATGGCGCGCAATTCCATTTTCGTTTGCTCAAGTTTCATGGACATATTATAGCGCTCTGACACATCTCGTACACCGACGATATATCCTTCAATAATATCATCTTGTCGCATATCTCGGCCATTTGCCTCCAACCGACGCCAGCTTCCGTCGGAATCAAGGCACTTAAAGGTATGCTCGTAGAACGCCTCCCCTTGCTTTAACGACGTCAGTGTTTTTTCGAACTTAACAACATCCGAGGGGTGGATATATCGCCATACAGGCTGCCCGACGACTTCATCTGCCGTGTAGCCCATAAGCCTTGTAAGGTGAGAACTGATAAACCGGATAACACCACTTTCATCAAAGACAAGAGAGCTAATTGGAGCATGATCGATAAAAGCTCGATACTCTTCCTCTCGCCTCGCAAGCGCATTTCGAATTTGGGATACTTTTCGTGCCTCAAACATGCGCCCAATTATAGAAGCAACAGACACTGCGAATGTTTTGTCTTCAGTATTAAAAAACCCACCATCTTTTCTGGACGGAATTTGTAAATAACCCGTCATTGAGCGGCTGTTTTGAATTGCTACTAACAACGAGTCACTCAGTTTAGAAGATTTTAATAATATTTTTTCTGTATCGGGAAGGTTTTTCTGCCATCCATCTTCCGTTGCATCAATTATTCCGTTTGAAAGAGCAAGTTCAATTAAAGTTGGTGTTTTTATAAGACCCAAATGCTGATGATTAGCCTTTCCAAATTCACTTACCTTCCTGTCTTTTCCACCAAACCGCCGACCTTGTAATTTTTCTTTATCCCAAATGGACACGGTCTCGACTTCAAGTGCATCTGAGATCATCTCAAGTATTTCATCGAGAATATCTTCATAGCTATCTGAAGAAATTGTTATTTTCCTTGCGAGTTTTCCAAGCACGAAATTGTATTTTAATAACCGCTTTTCCTTCTCAATCAATCTTTGATTAGCAAAATGTTCGCGGGTTTCATCGCAGAAACAAATCAGCCCCCTCTTCTCTGAAAAATAAGAAATTGTGCTCCCATAAAGGGTGCCAATTTTCCTCTGCCCAGCCTTAACATATTCATATTTTAGACCTTCATTCGTATTCTCTGTTGAAAGGTCTAACTCACAGTTTGTCCAAAAATCCGTATTATCAAAACAATCTGCACCTGCAGAATTAGCATGCAAAGTTTTTTGATCATTGAGAGAAATAACGGCGATGGGAAGTGGGAGAAGATCAACAACTGCTGAGAAAATCTCAAAACTATCGTCGTCAATTTTTTGAAATCTTGACGTTAAATTTCGCACAAATACTGGAGTTGAATTTTCAGTAGTCTGCGTTTTTCTCGTCGAGGAAGCGTGAAAACTATCCGCACTCATTTTACTCACCATAATTTTTAAGCAACTAATATCGCCAGAAAAGAGTAAAAGAGGGTTTTTCCAGCCTGCACGATCAAAGCATCCAAGTTTCCGTGTTTAAACCATGCAGCCTCTGTATAGTTACATACCCAAACAAAAAACAAAACCCAACTTCACGCAGGAGATTTAAATGGCATCATCAATCAACGTTACAATTGAAGGATGGGCGAATGGAACGCCTATTCCCGGAAAATTTGCCTTTGGCGTGCAACACTCAGAAGAACATGTTGCCCTCAGCGATAACATAAACCCTGCTATTAGCTGGTCCAACGCGCCGAAGAACTCCAAATCATTTGTCATCATTTGTCACGACCCAGATGTTCCCTCCTCCGGCGAAGATGTCAATCAGGAGGGAAAGACAGTTCCTTCCACATTGCCTAGAGTAGATTTTTTTCATTGGGTCTTAACAGATATTCCGGCTGATACAACACAGATTAAAGAAGGCGAGGATTGCAATGGAATTACGGCAAAGGGAAAATCCCCCGGGCAGAAACCCTATGGCGTAACAGGTCTGAATAACTATACAAATTGGTTCGCGGGTGACGCTGATATGGGCGGGAATTATGGTGGTTATGATGGTCCTTGCCCGCCTTGGAACGACAGCATCCTACACCATTACCATTTTACGGTTTATGCGTTAGACGTAGAGACGTTGGGGCTAAAGGGAAATTTTGATGGCACAGAAGCACTTGCTGCGATGGAGGGGCATATTCTGGATCAAGGTAAGTATATAGGAACATATAGCCTTAACCCGGACGTATCAGCCTAAAGCCGAATTCGTAACATAAGGACCGCTTGATGCTAATTCGAGCGGTCCCGTATAGGTTTCCCTTACAGAATATTAAGCGGTATTTTCACATAAGACACACCATTCGCCTCTGGCTCAGGAAAATAGCCCGCGCACATATTGATTTGGACGGAAGGCAGGATCAATGCCGGCATATCAAGTTCGGCGTCGCGATCATTACGCATTTTCACAAATGCGTCTTCACTGATAAGATCATTAATATGAATGTTATTCTTTTTTTGCTGGGCAACAGTAGTTTTCCACTTAAAGTCTCGGCCCCCAGGTCCATAGTCATGGCACATATAAAGATCTGTGTCCTCAGGGTAGGAAAGCAGCTTCCGAATTGATTTATAGAGCTGCCTGGCATCCCCTCCTGGAAAATCACACCGCGCTGTGCCAAAATCCGGCATAAACAATGTATCACCAACAAATATGGCATTACCGATGACATAACTCATGCAGGCTGGCGTATGACCATCCGTAACCAGTGCGGTAACGTTCAAGCCCCCAAAATTCAAGGCTTCGCCATCCTTCAAAAGATGATCAAATTGATCTCCATTAGTAGACATTTCACTTCCAAAGTTAAAAACCCCTTTGAAGGTTTCTTGTACAATCGGAACATGGGCACCAATACATATCTTACCGCCTAATTTGGACTTGAGGTAAGGCGCCGCGCTTAAGTGATCGGCATGAACATGAGTTTCCAATATCCAACTGACTTCAAGTTTCGTCTCCTCAATGAAGATAACAACCTCATCAGCAGCTTCAGTCGACGTCCGTCCAGATTTACTGTCATAGTCCAGCACACTGTCAATTATCACACATTTATTGCCAGCGCCGCTATGAACCACATAGGTAAGAGTAAAAGTGGGTTCATGAAAAAAAGCTTTAACCTCAGGGATCATCACAGATCCTTTCCTCAAATTTTATGTCACAACAGAATATGCATTGACTATATATCTGTATATATGTAGATACACAAGTATGAATATCAATGAAATGAAAAAATCTGCTACCCGAGCCAGCACTTTAATGAAGGCACTTTCGAATGAAACACGCCTAATGCTTTTGTGTCAGATGAATGAGGGAGAGCGATCAGTCAGTGAGTTAGCCGATAACCTGGATTTACGTCCCTCTTCGGTCTCCCAGCAATTAGCCCTTCTACGGAAAGATGGCTTGGTGCAAACACGGAGGAGCAACCAAACTATATATTACTCTTTATCGGGGGACGAAGCCAAAGGCGTCATCTCAACCCTCTACCAACTATATTGCTCAGATGAGGCCGGCACATGAATTTCGCAATTGCCCGTGCCCTTCCGGCACTCCAATGGATGAAGGGTTATCAGCGCACAACTTTTAGCGGAGATCTCACTGCAGGTATTATCACCGCCATATTACTTGTCCCGCAAGCGATGGCGTATTCTGCACTTGCGGGCCTGCCCCCAGAAATTGGATTATATGCAAGCATTGCACCCCCAATCCTCTACGCTCTTTTTGGCAGCAGTAGAACTCTCGCGGTGGGACCTGTTGCCGTGGCATCCCTTATGGTGGCTCACGCCCTATCAACGGTAACGACCCAAGGAACGGCTGATTACATATCCACTGCCATTGTTCTTTCGGCCATGATCGGCATCTGCTTCCTTATAATTGGCAGTTTGAAGTTGGGTTTCTTAACTGAATTTTTGAGCCATCCAGTAATGGGTGGTTTTACCAGCGCGGCTGCAATAATGATCGCCTTTAGCCAACTAACACCGTTTGCAGGTTTTGAAGAGCGCCTGTTTTTCGAAAATCTTTTATCGTCTAATGCCGCAGCCGATATTTGGGGGCGCGTTAATGGCGTGACACTTATCCTTGGCATCAGTAGCATTTCCCTTTTATATGCTACACGTAAATATTTCGCAGCCATCCTTATACGGATTCCCATACTATCACCGTTCGCCCAAGGCTTATCCAAAACAGGGCCGCTACTAGTTCTGGTTCTAATGACTGTTAGTGTAACGGTATTGGACTTAGACAACGTCAATTCAGTCAGTGTCATTGGCTTTATTCCTGAAGGAATCCCCAGCCTACAGTTACCGACTGCGGATTATGCTCTACTCTTCGATCTTGCGCCGTCGGCCCTTCTCATAACATTAATCAGCTATGTGGAAAGCGTTGCAATTGCTAAGGTCCTTGCAGCCAAACGCCGACAGAAACTAGATGTCAATCAAGAGGCTTGGGGACTTGGGTTTGCAAATCTTGGATCTAGCTTCACAGGTGGAAGCCCCGTTTGCGGCGGTTTTAGCCGTTCCGTCGTTAATTTCGCAGCGGGCGCTAATACACAGGCAAGTGCAATTATTACTGCACTTTTAATCGGGCTCACCCTTGCCTTTTTCACCCCTCTTTTCTATTCAGTTCCAAAAGCCGTTTTAGCCGCAATTATCCTCGTCGCCATTTTAGATCTAGTCGATATAAAAGGGTTTATCAAAAACTTTACATATGACAAAGCCGATGGTTTTTCAGAAGGGATAACCTTTATTACGGTCTTAACCTTTGGCATCGAAACGGGCTTAACGACGGGCATACTTATCTCCCTTGTGCTGCATTTTTGGCGAAGCAGCCGCCCTCACATCGCCATTGTTGGACAAGTCGATGATACAGAACATTTCAGAAACATCAAACGGCACGAGGTAAAAACCTATCCCCATTTACTGGCGTTACGGATTGATGAAAATCTGTTTTTTGCCAACGCAACTTTTCTTGAAAATTATGTCCTAGGAAAATTGGCGGATGATACTCAGATAACCGATGTTCTTTTAATATGCAGCGCGATCAATTCTATTGACGGAAGTGCCCTGCATTCTTTGGAAATGATGCAGATGGAACTAGCGGCATCCAAAGTTGAACTTCACTTGGCTGAGGTAAAAGGTCCCGTAATGGATCGATTGAAAGAGACACATTTTTTCAAAAATCAACAAAATAGTCACGTATTTTTGAGTACCCACGACGCTTTTAAAACCCTCTCGGCAAAAGGGAACCCGTTATTGAACGACCCTGAATGGAGTATCTAAATGGAAAATTTCACCCCCTTTCTGTCCTTAAGTGGCGGGCTAATTTTGGGCCTCGCCGCGACCTTATTATTGGCCGGCGGCCAGATCGCAGGTATTAGCGGGATACTTGGCGGGTTGATCCCCCCCTCATCTATAGACAAAAAATGGCGTATTCTTTTCCTCCTTGGCCTCGCAGGCGGCGCTGTTCTTTATCCCATTACCGGCGGCGACATTTCCTATATCGACATCAATCCCTATGCTTTTAGCGATCAAATGCACTATGGCGTACTTGCAGTAGGCGGACTGCTTGTTGGCATGGGAACCACCATTGGATCTGGATGCACAAGTGGTCATGGCGTCTGCGGTATTGGCCGCCTATCCGCACGGTCAATCGTTGCCACGGGCACATTTATGTTCACTGCCGCAATTGCCGTTTATGTAACCCGCTTTTTGACAGGAACCTGACCCATGTTTAAATTTATAGCAACAATCGCCGGGGTTCTTTTCGGGTACGGCCTCGCACTCTCGGGAATGTTAAGCCCCAGCAAAATTGTTGGATTTCTAGACGTTACCGGAAATTGGGATCCCAGCTTGGCCTTCGTGATGGGCGGCGCAGTGATGGTCACCTTTGTCAGTTTCAAAATACTCTTAAAGCGCCCTCTCCCCATATTCGGAGACCGCTTTCATCTGCCAAAAGCCAGCGACATAGATCGCCGCCTTTTGATAGGCGCCGGTTTATTTGGCATCGGCTGGGGTATTGGCGGATTTTGCCCGGGCCCCGTCATCAGCTCCCTCGCCTATGCGAGCCCCAAGGTCGTTGTTTTTGTTTTTGCCATGCTTGTGGGCATGTTTCTGGCCAAACGATTTTCGTCCAAATCCGCCCCTTAATCCCCCACAAAAACTGCTATCCGGTTATATGACGAACCAACGATCGTCCTAAAAACCGCACTTTAGTTCCTAAAGGGAACCGTTTGAAATTTGTTTGAACGGCCCCTTTAGTAAAGGCCGTTTTCTTCGAATAGTCGATTTCAACATTCACAATGGCCAGTTCCCCAAATCAAATGGAGTCTAGGGACTGAATTGCCGGGGACATACATGCCCCTTTCCACCCAATTCACCACGGGGAAAAAATTAATCCCGCGTGCCTGTAGCTCTTCATAGATATCAGGGACACTCCGCTCGATATAAGTCTTAGCCCAGGATTTAGGTAAGATATCTTTTTCTTCAAACTCCGCAAATCGGTGCCAATCAGAAAGGGCTAGATCCGTACTATCTTTTATTTTCGCTTTACGCTGCAATGGGCTGTCGACAAAAAACATCCCGCCAAAACTCTCTTTCGCGAGGCCGCCCAGTTTCTCAGCTTTATCCCGATCCAGAATAAGGATTTTTTGCCCGCTTTCAGCAATTTCCTATGCTGATACGATCCCCGTAAGCCCCCGCCGACAACAATCACGTCAAATTTATCACTCATGGACGACAATCATTATTTTCTCCCGCGTCCATAATGAAAGGTGAATTTTAAAAAGTAAAACTTTCTGTGATCAATGCACTCTTCGCTAATATTGCTTTTTGAAATCTGTTATATACCTGATAGACATGAGTGAAATTAGGGCGGTGAAATTCATGGGTAATTCAAGTATGGCGACTCTCACACAAGATAATATCTCTGCGTCTGAATATGATCTTGGAATTTCCGCAGCGAAAAGTAGAGTACGCGGCTACAAAGATGGGGTCCTGTTGTTCGATACAGAACGTAGCCTATTGATGGAAGAAACCCATCACGACCCTATATATTACATCCCCAAAGCCGATGTAAATATGGCCCTTCTCAGCCCCATTTCTTACAGAACTTTTTGCCCATTTAAAGGGAACGCATCTTACTGGACTATCGAAAACAGGGAGAAAGTTTCTGAAAATATCGCGTGGGAATATGAATCGCCCATAGAAGGTGCCGAAGAAATTAAAGATCATTTGGCATTTGATAACTCAGCCCTTGATCAATTAATTGTAGATGAAGAAAATATAGTCGATACGTCCTCTGCCGTTGATAGGATGAGAAATTATACACTTGCTGAATGGCTGATGCTTGGGTCCTGGAACGCAAGCAATCAGGCTGAGCTTACAGAGAAACTTGTTGCCCGATTTATTGAAACGGGCATCCCGATCATGCGCTTGAATATCGCAATTCGCCAACTGCACCCCCTAATAGCTGGCGAAAGCTATTTGTGGACCAAAGCAGAAGGGTGCGTAAAAACTCAACAACTTATGCATCAAAATCTGAAAGAAGCAGGGTATTTAAAAAGCCCCCTAAAACTAGTTTCTGAAGGTCTGGGTGGCATCCGGCAAAAACTAAACGGAAGCCAAAAGGATTTTGAATTTTCTATTATGCAAGAATTGAAGGATCAGGGGGCTACTGATTACGTCGCACTCCCTCTCTTTTTCTCTGACGGTAATATCCATAATCTGACGCTCACATCAGATGCCCCTGAAGGCTTTACAACAGCCCATCTAGGACAAGTATATGAAGCCCTCCCTTTAATAAGTCGCATGTATGAGGTTCATAAGCTTAAATCAAATACATCGTCCCTTTTGCAAACCTACCTTGGTCAATCCGCTGGAAAACAGGTTTTGAGCGGCCTTACAAAACGAGGGGACGGAGGCACCATACAATCAGCAATCCTCTTCTGCGATTTAACAGGATCAACAGCCCTTTCAGAACGTCTCGGCCAACAAGATTATCTAGACCATCTTAATCATTTTTTTGATGTAATCGCACAATCCGTCTATGGCCATGGCGGCGACATTTTAAAGTTTATTGGGGATGCTGTCCTTGCAATATTCCCATTAACGGATGACACCCCCCAAGCCAGAGAAATTGCTTGTAGTAATGCCACTAAGGCCATTCAAGAGATCGTCAAAAATGTTGAGAAAGCCTCATCAAAGGAGCCCATTTCTTGTACCGCTGGCCTTCACTATGGTGAGGTTATGTATGGAAATATAGGCAGCGAACAGCGACTTGATTTCACTGTCATTGGAAGCGCTGCAAATGAAGTGGCTCGGATTAGCGATCTCTGCCGTACAAGTGACCAACCCGTTTTATTTTCCAAGCAAATAGCGGATCTCTTAAAGACAGATCTTAAAAGTTTGGGCGACTTCGAACTTCGAGGCTTCGTGCGTCCTCGTGAACTTTTTGGATTTGCTTAACGAGCAACTATGCCATCGTAAAACCAACCGAGTGTTCTTCGTCTCCCATATACACGGTAGAGACTTGCTTTGGTGCCTCCGCAATAAGGGCGCCGCGCCTGTATACTTTCAAACGCGCGGGCCGTAGCCTCAATGCCTCGACTTCATTTCGGGCCTGTAAAATCACGAAATCAGCAAAACACCCAACCTCAAGACCATAGCCTTCCAAATTCAATGCTTTGGCACCGTTAACAGTGACCGATCGATACATTTCCTGCATTTCACTCAAGCCTGTCATTTGCCCGACATGCATCCCCATAGAGGCCACTTCAAGCATGTCGTGACTACCCAATGAATACCAAGGGTCCATGACACAATCATGACCACACGCCACATTGATGCCTGCCTCGACCAGCTCCTTCACCCGTGTCATCCCGCGCCTTTTCGGATACGTATCGTGACGCCCTTGCAAGGTGATATTGATTAAGGGGTTAGCAATGGCATGAAGCTCTGCCTCCTTCATCAACGGAATGAGTTTGGATACATAATAGTTATCCATGGAATGCATAGATGTAAGATGGGATCCTGCCACACGCCCTTGCAAACCAAAGCGGGTGGTTTCGTGGGCTAACATTTCCACATGCCGCGATAAAGGATCGTCACTTTCATCACAATGCATATCCACCATCAGACCCCGGTCAGCGGCTAATTTGCAAAGGGCCGTGACCGACGCACTGCCATCTTGCATTGTTCTCTCAAAATGAGGAATACCGCCCACCACATGCACGCCTTTGTCGAGTGCGCGGATCAAAAGCTCTTCTGCCGCCGGATCTCTGTAGAAACCGTCTTGCGGAAAAGCTACTAGTTGCAAATCAAGATATGGTTTCACTTCATCTACAACTTCCAGCAACGCATCAACGGCAAGCAAGCTGGGATCACAAATATCCACATGGGAGCGAATAGCCAAATTACCTTTTGCCACCGCCCAACGACAGAGTTCATGAGCCCGGCGTTTTATGTCTGCTGCAGTTAGAAGAGGCTTAGCCTCACTCCAAAGGGCAATCCCTTCCAGTAATGTTCCCGATTGGTTGACCCTTGGGTGACCGTAGGTAAGCGTCGCATCCATATGAAAATGACTATCAACGAAAGGGGGAGAGATTAAATACCCTTCAGCGTCATATTCAGCCTCTCCGACGCCCTCAATTTTGCCGCTAACCTCAACTATTTTTCCGTCTTTACACCCTATATCCTTAAGGTTTTCAGTATCACCAGCAAGGCGGGCATTTCGGATAATCAGATCCAACATAAATTCTTCCTTTTAACGCTGGCCACGACGGAACGGCACCAACAAAGCCTTGGGATAGGCTGCTTTTCTAGACATAATAATCAGCGCCAAGATACTGAATACGTAGGGCATCATCAAATAAAACTGATAGGGTATGAATGAGCTACTTGCTTGCTGAACACGGATTTGGATTGCATCGAAAGCTGCAAACAACATCGCACCAAGAAGTGCCTTACCCGGACGCCACGATGCAAAGATGACAAGAGCCACACAAATCCACCCTCGGCCATTAATCATGTCAAAGTAAAAGGCGTCAAAAACTGAAATGGTCAGGAAAGCGCCGCCAACTGCCATGAAGGCACTTCCAACCATTACGGCACCGGTACGAACCCGATAGACATCAATCCCTTGGACCTCAACAGCCATAGGATTTTCCCCAACCATGCGAACAGCGAGCCCTACAGGTGTTCTGTATAAAACATAAGAGACAACGCCAACCATCAAAAACGCCACATAGGTAAGCGGGGATTGCGCAAAGAAGGCTTCCCCAATCACCGGAATTTCCGAAAGAAAAGGAATAGCATATTCATCGAACGGGATAATTTTAGGCGGTGTTGTCACGTCTGGCAAAAGCATACGGAAGAAATAGTAACTCAATGACGTGGAGAGCAAAGTAATTCCAATCCCCGTCACATGTTGCGATAGCCCCATATAGACCGAAAAAATGCTATGTAGGTAACCAAACATCATCCCAAAAAAGGCCGCGACGAAAACAGCGCTCCACAAATCTCCGCCTTGATAGACCCACATCCAGGCAACCATAGCACCCGTTGTCATAATCCCCTCGATGCCAAGATTAAGAACCCCGGCACGCTCACATATTAGCTCGCCCAAGGTTCCAAAAATCAGAGGCGTTGCCATCCGTACGGTGGCTGCCCAAAATCCAATATTGAGGAACATATCAAAAAAATCCATCATCCCTCTCCTTAACTGAACCGAATGCGCATGCGCGTGAGCATCACTGCAAGCATAACCATCAAAAGGGACGCCGCCGTGATAACATCGGCAATGTAATTGGAGACATCCATCGCCCGGCTCATACTATCAGCGCCGTTATAAATTCCCGCGATAAAGAGGGCTGCAACGATCACCCCTAACGGATTAAGTCCCGCAAGCATGGCAACAGCGATCCCCGTATACCCAAAGCCCGGTGAGATATCCAATGTTAGGTATTCTTTTGTCCCGGCAACTTCGGTAACGCCTGCACAGGCCGCTAAACCACCTGAAATCAAAGCCGTTCTAAGAATAGTCTTGTTAATAGGGATACCACCGAAACGCGCAGCCTCCGGGTTCAGCCCAACGGCGCGGATCTCCAACCCCCACTTGGTTTTGGTCATAACAATCCAAACACAAACGGATGCAATAACCGCAAAAATAAGCCCACCATGTAATCTGGTTTTAGCCACTAAATTGGGAAGAATGCCTTCATCTATAATGGGGGCACCTTGCGGCCACCCCATAGCCATCGGATCTTTCCATGGGCCAAACAACAGATAGTTGGCCAGAAGCAGGACGATAAAGTTCAGAAGAAGTGTTGTTACCACCTCATCAACATTTAGCCGCGTTTTTAAAAGAGTTGGGACAAGAAGCAGGAAGCCGCCCGCTAGGGCCCCAACAAAGAATAAAAATGGGATCATCAACGGCGCGGGTAAAGTCACCAATCCCGTTCCAAAGTATGTGGCCGCGAGGGCTCCCATATAAAGCTGGCCTTCCCCGCCAATATTCCAAAGTTTGGCGCGAAACGCGACCGCGGCTGCAAGCCCTGTCAGCATAAGAGGTGTTGCCCGGACAAGCGTTTCTGCAATCGCGAATTTCGAGCCAAACGCTCCTTTAAACAGCGCAATGTAGGATTCAAAAAGCGGTGCGCCCGCCCATGAGATCAGGCCGCCGCACAAAACAAGGACGAAGAGAACTGCAATGATAGGTGCCCCAAGTGTCATCCAAAGGGGTGTATGAAGTCTTGGTTCAAGCTGCATGATGGCTCTCCCGCGAGCTTGAATGGAAGCCCTCTCCACTCATTAATAAACCAAGCTGTTGAAGCGTCACATCTTCTACCGGAATTGGCTCACTTATTTGTCCATGATACATAACGGAAATTCTGTCAGAGACAGCCAACAACTCTTCCAAATCTTCTGAAATCATTAATACTCCCGCTCCGGCCGCTTTCGCACTAAATAGCTTTTCGTGAACAAAGGTCGCGGCCCCAACATCAAGACCGCGTGTGGGCTGGTTCGCCAAAATAATTTCAGGATTATTATCCAAAACCCGCGCCAAAATCACCTTCTGCATATTCCCGCCAGAAAGCCCCCGGATTGCGGTTTCCGGGTCTGCTCCCCGGATATCAAAAGCCGCAATCAATCGCTTTGCATGATCTGTAATCGTGTTGTTTTGCAGCCATCCCCATCTGGAGAACCGGGCCTCTTCATAACTTTCCAAGACAAGATTTTCTTTTATTGAAAAATCCCCGACGACCCCCTCCGTATGGCGATCCTCTGGCACACGACCTATCCCGTGGGCAATCATGTCTCTTGGGTCAAAATGATCAACCCGTGTTCCCTTTAGGCTTAGAGATCCCTCATCGGGCTTAATCATCCCACTAATCAGGTCTGATAATGCTTTTTGACCATTCCCTGATACGCCCGCAACCCCGAGGATTTGGTGCCGGCTCAGGTTTAGCGAAACGTCCTTTAAAAGTGGCTGACCCGTCGTCCCTTTTATCTGGACATTTTCCAGCTTCAAAAGAAGGTCGCCAGCAGCCATTATTTCTCGTTTTGGAGCAGGGACAACTTCCCCAACCATTTTCTCCGCAATGATCTCGCGTGAGGCTTCCGCTATGGGGAAGGAGGCAACCAATTTTCCGTGCCGCAGGACCACCACATCATCTGCGATACTCATAACCTCTCCCAATTTGTGGGAGATAAAAATAACGGAAAGCCCTTGCGCAATCATGTCTCGCAATGTTGCAAATAACTGATCAGCCTCTTGTGGCGTGAGGACCGCTGTTGGCTCATCCAGAATAAGAATTTTGGCTCCCCGGTAGAGTGCCTTTAAAATCTCAACTCTCTGTTTTTCACCAACCGTGAGGGATTTCACCCGACTGTCCGGGTTCACATGAAGACCGTATTCCTTAGCCAAATGCTCTAGCCGGTCCCGCGCGGTGCGTTTATCTTGCCGCCACTGCCAAAGGGCCTCCGTACCCAGAATTATATTTTCCAGTACCGTCAGATTATCGGCCAGTGTAAAATGCTGATGCACCATGCCCACACCGAGGGCTATGGCCTCAGCCGGATTAGATGCTTTTAGTCGTTGCCCATTGATCTCAATGAACCCTTCATCAGCGGTATAATGACCAAAAATGACGTTCATTAAGGTCGTTTTCCCGGCCCCATTCTCTCCAAGCAAAGAGAGAACTTTACCCTTCTCCAAAGAGAAACTAATGGCGTCATTGGCAACAAGATTTCCAAATTTTTTGGTAATCTTGTTTATCCTCAACACAATCTCTGGCTCAGCCAAAACAACGGATCCTTATACTAAACAAAAAGAAGGTGAGCCGAAGCTCACCTCACTCACCTTAGAACGTTGATTTTGGCTGTTCATCATTGATCTCAACAACGAACTCACCGGATTTTATTTTTGCGGTAAGGTCAGCAACTTTTGCTTTAGCCGCTGCAGGAATTTTGGCATCAAACTCATAGAATGAAGACAAAGAAGCTCCGCCTTTTTGCATCATGGTCCATTCTTTATAATTCGCAGCTTCAAATGTACCGGCTTTCACATCACCAATAGCATTATCAATCGCGTTTTCCATGTGCCATAGAGCAGATGCAACAACGACACCCGTTCCATTTTCTTCCTTGTTCATGTCGTTGACATTGCCAAAGGCCAAGATCCCTTTTTCCCGCGCGGCATCAACAACACCAGCACGTTCTGCATAAAGCACATCAACACCGGCTTCGACTTGAGCGAATGCAAATTCTTTGGCTTTTGGAGGATCATACCAAGAGCCAATGAATGACACTTTAAATTCAACATCAGGATTAACTGACTTGGCACCGGCCATAAAGGCGTGGAAAAGACGGTTCACTTCACCGATAGGATAGCCGCCAATCATACCAATTTTGTTGGTCTTGGTCATGGAACCCGCAATGACTCCCATCAAATAACAAGGCTCGTGGATAAAGTTGTCAAAGACTGAGAAATTTTTCCCGTATTTGTCACCCGGATCGCCCATTAGAAACGCAACTTCCGGATAATCATCCGCCACTTTACGTGCTTCACGGCTGATACCAAAGGCTTCACCGACAATTAGCTTCGCGCCATTTTCGGCGTAATCCCGCATAACCCGGACATAATCTGTATTGGCTGTTTTTTCGGAGAAAACATATTCAATTTTCCCATCTTTTTCAGCTTGAACCAGCGCCCGATGTAACGTTCCAGCCCATTTTTGTTGAACCGGTACAGTATAAATACCAGCCACCTTAATTTTTTCGGCTTGTGCTGCTGTCATAACCATAAAGGCCATTAGTCCAGCCGCCATTGCTGATAAGATTTGTCTTATCCTCATTTCGCTCTCCCTATTACACCCGACAGGCAAATTCTATCAGGCTACATTAATCAATAGTCTTTTTCATTCTTTACAATTTCTATGCCAAGAATGAAGCGCTTTTGTTTATTAGAAAACAATAAACAAAAATTGACCGAATGGTCAAGTTTTTCGCCACATTCAAATAACAACTCGAGCACAAACTGCTGATTTCTGTTCTTCAGCTAAAATTATATTTTGATCTTTTTGCACGAACGGCAGGCATTACGCCCATAAACTAGGCACACTATTTTCAAAAATCAGTGATTGATGATCCAGCTTTCAGTTGCGGCATCACGACGCCACTCTTCAAAAGCAGGTAGATCCCAAATAGCCTGCATATACGCCTTACCAACATCATCAAGGGCGATAGAATTCCCCATAAAGCGAGCGACAACAGGGGCATATGCCGCATCAGCCATCGACAATTTTCCAAAAAGATAAGGTCCCTGCTCTGCATATTTTTTCCGGCAGTCAGACCAAATCTCAACGATCCGATTAATATCAGCCGATACATCCTCGGGCAGATCCGTCGCTTCCTTCACTTGCCCTAAATCCATGGGCATATAGCCTCGCAAGGCCATAAAACCCGAATGCATTTCAGCACAGATAGAACGTGCATGGGCGCGGCTGTATTTGTCTTCTGGCCACAAAGCGCCTTTTTGAGTATTTTCCGCCCCAAATTCCATAATGGAATTTGTATCCCAAATAGTATGCCCACCATCGACAAGGGAGGGTACTTTTGCCGGGGCGTCTGGTGCGTTATTTTTTATGGTTTTATGAAAATCACCTACAAAGAGCGGGACCACGACTTCATCAAAATCGATTCCAGCAAATTTGAGAGCCAGATATCCTCTTAATGACCAGGATGAATATCTTTTGTTTCCAATAACCAATTTCGCTTTAGACATCTTAATTTCTTTCTATGAAGACCAAACGCAAGCCCAGCGCGACAAACAAACTGCCTGAAACCCGTGCGATCCACTTGGCAGACTGAGGATTTTGTAACAACGCTTTGCCTGCGCTCCCGGCAAAAACGCCGACCAAACCGTTGATAATCGTACCACATGAAGCAACAAAGCAGCCCAGCATAAAAAGCTCCAAGGCCAAATTTGCCGACGCAGGATTCACAAATTGCGGGATGAACGCGATAAAAAATAAAATCACCTTTGGATTAAAGATATTGGTAATAAACCCACGCATGAGGAGCGACTTATAAGAAAGCCGTAGAGCAGAAGGATTGTTTAATTTGTCCTGTCCCCCTTTAATGGTTTTAAAGCCAATCCAAACCAGATATGCCGCACCGGAAAATCTTAAAATATCAAAAGCAAGATCAGAGGTCGCGATTAAGGCGGACACACCAATTGCCGCAAGGCCTGCGTGAACAAGGCCTCCCAAACCGACACCCACGGCAGATGCAACACCAGCCTTAGCGCCTCCGTGCATGCCATTGGCCGCCGTAAAAAGCATATCTGGGCCCGGCGTCAAATTGAGAATCAACGTCGCAACGACAAACAATCCCAATTGTGCAAATTCTATTTCCATTACCTAACCATTCCGCCGTTTTGAACGCCCAATAAAAATGACGATTACACCAAGAACAAAAAAGACACCTGCGATCACAAGATTAAGAATGTTCAAATCCGATACATTCCGTCGAAGCTCGATGGACATCTGTGTAATCTTCGCCCGTTTATCCCGTATTTTCCAATTAATGAAGTACGCGCCGTCTTCTAATACGTCAAAACTGCCAATCACATGATTTTGCCTACTTCTTTGCGTGATCGACCCTTTATCATCCTTTTTCTCCGATGGGGCACCGTGATCAGACAAGATGATATCTCCCGCAGGGTTTTTCACCTCTGCATCATAAACATACGTGTCGTTCGTTGAATCCCGTAAAACAATCTCATAACGCACTTTTAAAAACAGCCTCATGGGCGACATGGAGGGATCTAATTGCACTGGGGGCAACGCACCCGTTTTATCGGTTAAAGGTACTTCTAAAACCTTCTCTCCGCTTGTTGCATAATCATTCAAGGTCCAACCGAATAGCCCGACGGATCCAACAAAAAAAACAATAAAAAGAAATTTCTGCATTCTACTCCCCAAAAATATGCGCGACTTTCATCCCTATCGGAAAAACTCTTTAAAGGGTATGCACAAAACGCTTATTCGGTCAAAAAAGGTAAGCCCGTACCCTCCTCTGCTTCCAAAGAAGCCAGATTTACAAACCATACCAAAAATCGCTTTTTAAACGCCACAACCTTGCATGGTTTCATCGAAATAGAGTAGAAGTGATTTCCCATCGAGCCACCGGCTCAAGATCAAATGTTGAAGCCCCATCAGCATTCAGTAAAGGATACCCCCTTGGAAAATACGCGCGGCAGTTTACTGATGGTAGCCTCGATGGCGGCTTTCGCTCTTGAGGACATGTTTATTAAAGCAGCTGCGGGCTCTTTGCCTGTGGGACAGGTTCTCATTTTGTTTGGGCTTGGTGGCACTCTAATTTTTATGGGCCTGACACATCGGCGGAAAGAACGTATTTTACATCCGGCGATTTTATCCCGCCAGATTATTGTTCGGGCTGTTTGTGAAGTGATTGGCCGCCTTTGCTTCACGTTGGCGATTGTTTTCACACCTCTATCCAGCGCATCGGCCATTCTTCAAGCCACCCCTCTCGTGGTTGCAATGGGAGCTGTTGTCTTTTTTGGTGAAAAGGTCGGATGGCGGCGCTGGCTGGCGATCGCCATTGGTTTCATCGGTGTGTTGTTTATCCTGCGGCCCGGTCTGGATGGCTTTGAACAAGCATCTCTTTTTGCCGTCGTGGGAACTCTTGGATTTGCCGGGCGAGACCTTGCAACGCGGGCTGCACCGCCCGTCCTATCCAACGTTCAATTGGGTGTCTATGGCTTCTTCATGTTGATCCCGACAGGGCTTGCCATGTTGGCCTATACGGGGGAGCTAGCATGGCCAACGGCACTTGGTTGGGGCCAATTGGCTGGGGCTATCGTGATCGGAGTTATAGCCTATTACAGCTTAACCGCTGCCATGCGTATCGGGGAGATTTCAGTTGTCACCCCGTTTCGCTACACACGGCTGGTATTCGCGCTCATCCTGGGTGTCATTGTCTTTGGCGAGCGCCCAGATGCCATGACCTTGATCGGAGCCGCCATTATTGTATCCAGTGGGCTCTATACCGTGTTTAGAAGTCAAAAGCAGGCACTTTAGAAAGGGCTAGTATCCTCCGTCACCGACAGTGATTAAGGCGCGCTTTAGCCCATTGCTTCTTTTAAATCCCTAATTTCATTTTCAAGAAGGTGAATGTTGTATGCCCTCATCAAAATTCTGGGGATATCTTGTGTCATACTAACCAGAAATGCCGTTGGATTTTCACCCCCCTGTTCCAGTCGCACCTTTGTCTCCGAAATTAGATATTTTACTTTTTCGCCCAATTTTCCTTCCGCTTCGCAGTTTGATATCGCAGTTGCGATCACGTGCGCCACATCAGTCCAATCGAGAGGGTCTTCTTTTTCATTCGTGACTTGCCCAGCAATTGCAGCAATGGATCGGATGAGATACGTGCATTCCAACGGCTCTCTCACAGCCAAATCACTCTCAAGATAAAAGGATGTGTTACAATCGCTCGTGAACGCCATTTCACATTTTAAGAGATCGGCAGGAAATTCTCTGGGGTCACTGACAAGGCAGGCGTGAGTTTCGACAAGTTGAGAAATCCTCAAGAAAACATGAGCAACGATCTCAGGCGAAATACTGCCAGCCCCGCCCCGAACACCAGTCAATTCCGCGACCATTAGCCGGCGAATTCTGTTGGATACATGCTCATAAGTTTCAAAAGAGGCCGCAAAATTATTCAGCCAAGTAGCGACTTTAGGAACATAGTGCATAAATTCAAACTTGCTCAAAGCCTTATCAATACTACTTTTCTCATGAGAGCTCTTTTTTCGCCTTTCAGTCATCAGGCTTTTCTCAGCCTCATTCAACCCACCTTTTAGTCGATCCTTAATAGCGTTTGCGGTTATGCTGAAATAATCAGCCATGGGTTCGTCTTCATTTGGCTCTGGCCTGGAATTTCCATCCTCTTTTGATTCTTGAGCAGTCTCTGCTGGCGCATCAACCTCCCCCATTCTCAAACTACGCGCAACGATACTTTCAGCATTATTCACCAGAAAATCTCGCATTCCGTTGACGCCCTGTGTCTCCAGTTGCTTGTGCCGTATAAAAGCCACGACTTCAATTTTGAGGGAATCGATGCACTCTCCTAACTCAGGTTGCATTATGGAAATCTCATCGATACCGACAAGCAATTGTTCAATAAATTCCAAGGCAGACGGCGCTTCGATTTGCTGAACAATTTTCGTTAAAAAAATAGTCAATTGTTCTAAAGTCTTTTGGGGCATGTTGGTCCTCATTATGTAAAATGATACTGTAAGGACGCTCCAAGAAAATCTTTGTGATCAACATTTACAATCTCTCGAAGGAATAAATAAGTGAGCATCAAGTTTGTTAAAACCAGTGTACAAACCCTAAAACTGCTGCTGCCCGCTTTGATCCCTTCATGGCGTTTCTTCGATACAATCGCGCCGTCCCCCCGCATCGAATTCACCATGTTGAAGACCGCGCAAGACATTCCCGTAGCATGGCAAGAATTCCGCCCAAGGCCCGCAACCTTATCTATTCTCGACTTATTAAAGCGCATGGTTTGGAACCCCCGTTGGAACGAGTCCCTTTTTCTGGTGAGCTGCGCAGAACGTCTCATGGCAAACCCGACAGATCATAGCCGAACCGAGATTTTCACTCGTATCGGCTATGAGCTAAAGCAGAATACCGCCAGCGAAAAACTCTCCCCCTTTTTACAATTCAGATTGGTCTTTTTGGACAGGCAGGGTACGGAAATCCATAAGCGCACGACCTATACGTCCCCCGTGTACCGCTTTGTTGAAAATACAAATCCATGAGTCTCGATTTTGCCATTCGCTTAACGGAGATTCTGTTGGGTCTCGCGTTCATTCAGCAAAGCATCGAACATCTGTCGGCGGCGAGAGATGAACAACGGCTCTTCCTGCCGCGCCTTATTTTAAGCGCCCTTCTAATAGTCGGCATTCAAACCCAATGGGTTAGTCTTGCGTTAGTCCTATTAGGGCTGCTTATTTTACACCGTTTTCAAGGCCCGTATAATGGCGGCAGTGACCGCATGAGCCTTCTTATCCTGTGCTGCCTGTGCCTCGTCCATTTCATGCCGACGCAAGCCGCGCAGGAACTTGTTTTCGGATATTTAGCCCTACAATTGGTGCTGTCCTACTTTATCTCTGGCTGGGTCAAAATCACCAACCCAGAATGGCGGACGGGCCAAGCCCTCGA
>JBALXM010000052.1:6875-26569 GCA_036960695.1 Sneathiella sp. | reverse complement strand
GTTTGTGGTTCCTCCCGAATGTCATTTTATACGGGCCGCTATATGTCCACACATGGGGCGACCTACAACGGTGTTCCTTTGAATATTGGGGAAATGACCCTTGGGGATCATATGAGAGAATTGGGCGTAACCACGGGCCTAGTTGGTAAAACTCACATGACTGCCGATCGCGCGAATATATCTCGCCTTGGCATTGATCCGGTATCGAAAAATGGCGTTTTATCCTCACAATGCGGGTTCGAACCGTGGGAGCGTGACGATGGACTGCACCCCGATGAGCTGACTGACCAAAATTTAAGCTACAACGTATATTTGCAGTCTCATGGGTATGAAGGAGACAACCCTTGGCATACGGCTGCAAATTCCGGCACGGATGATACAGGCCAAATACAAAGCGGTTGGTTTCTACGAAATGCCCATTTGAAAGCCAATGTTAAAGCCGAACATTCTGAAACCGCCTATATGACAGATCGAGCCATGGCAAAAATTTCAGAACTTGGCGACACACCATGGTGCCTTCACTTAAGTTACATCAAACCTCACTGGCCCTATATTGCCCCGGCCCCCTATCACAACATGTATGGCCCCGAAGATGTTTTACCTGCTAATCGTACGGACGCAGAAAAGCACAGCCCTCATCCGGTTGTTCAAGCATTTATGGAGCATGAGGAAAGTCAAAATTTTTCTGAAGAAGAGAAGCGCCTCCATGTCATTCCGACCTATATGGGACTTATCACTGAAATTGATGATCATATAGGCCGCCTTACGAGCTTTCTTGAAGAAACAGGAAAACTGGACAACACGCTTATTGTCTTCACCAGTGATCATGGCGATTATTTGGGAGACCATTGGCTTGGAGAGAAGGAACTTTTCCATGAGGAAAGTGTCAGAATTCCGCTCATCATTGTAGACCCCTCCTCCAATGCCGATAAAACCCGAGGCCAGACAAATGACAATTTAGTGGAAGCCATTGACCTGATCCCAACATTTCTGGATATCATGGACGGCGATACCAAACCGCATATGTTGGAAGGACGCTCCCTTGTCCCGCTGCTGCACGGTCAAAACAATGTTGACTGGCGAACAGCGGTTTTCAGCGAAGTGGATTATGCATGGCGCGGAGCACGGCTTTCATTGGGGTTAGCGCCAGATAAAACACGCGGTTACATGATCCGAGACACAGATTGGAAATATGTTTCTTTTGATGGGTTTGATCCGCAATTATTTAATTTGGTGGATGATCCTTCAGAATTGCATGACCTTGGTCGTGACAATCGTTTTACTGAAACCTGCACCGCCTATGAAAACAAAATCAATCAATGGATAAGGCAGCGTAAAAGGCGGTCCACAATTTCCCATGCTGAGATTGAAGCAAAAACTGATAATGCGAAAAAGCGCGGTGTCTATTTTGGGGTATGGTAAGTGATCGATATACACCAAAATGTTGGTCCTGTGCTCGCTGCTGATTGCGGGGGAACCCGCACGCGTGTTCGCCTTTACGACGGCAACGGTATCATCTTAGGGGAAGGTTCCGCTGGTCCATCAAATTTGGGACTAGGCGCATCCAACACCATCAATCAGATAAAAATTGCATCAATGGACGCGATAAAATCTGCGAATTTTGAAGGCAAAACGTTAAACCAGTTTGTTGTTTTTGCTGGTATTGCAAGTCTGATAACTAAACAAAACAAACAGGCCTTGGAGAAAACACCCCATCCCTTCAAAGAATTAAATGCAACGACAGATGCACACACAGCGCTGCTGGGTGCCTTTAACGGAGAAGATGGGGGAATTCTAATTCTGGGTACAGGCTCCTGCGGATTTGGCCAAGTCAAAGGCAAGCTTTTCAACATTGGCGGTTGGGGTTTTTCAATTTCAGATCAGGGAAGCGGTGCAAGACTTGGATATCTTGCGGTACGACTTGCCGTACAGTCTTTTGACAAAATAAAACCTACCTCCCCTTTGAGCAACTTAATCTTACGAAAATTGGGCGGTTCTCCGCAAAGTGCATACCATTGGTCCCAAACGGCAAAACCCTCAGATTATGGTGCCCTAGCACCTATTGTCTTTGACGCGGCGCGGCAAAATGATGAGAGTGCATTATCTCTTCTGAAAACCCTCTGCGCCGAAATCGAAGAAATGATAGCGGCTATGCAAAAAAGAGGATGCCATAAAATTGCATTAGTCGGAGGCCTCGCTGCTGTAATAAAAGAATATCTACCGGACAATTTACGGCCCCATCTGGTCGACGCTGAAAAAGATGCGCTTTGGGGGGCTTATCTGTTACAAAATGACAAAGAAACGAACTCTGATCTTGTCCGTATTACGGGATGCGACTAAATGCAATTTGTAACCGCCGAGAAAATCCTCATTGATGGGAAACTCCGCACAGGCCAAGCGATTGCTAGTGAAGATGGGGAAATTGAATTAGTTCTGTCCTTAGACGACCTTCCTGCCGGTGCCGTTCTAAAAGATCATGGAAACACAATCATTGCCCCCGGCTTTTTTGACCTACAGGTAAATGGCGGCGGCGGCGTCCTACTGAATGATGAGCCTAACCTGTCCGGTATCAAATCAGTAGCGACAGCGCACAGGAATCTCGGAACCACGTCCCTTCTCCCAACCTTAATCACCGATACGTGGGAGAAAATGGAGAGGATGGCTGATGCCATTTCGGAGGCCATTGAGCAAAAAATAGCGGGCGTTAAAGGGGTTCACTTTGAGGGGCCCTATTTATGCACGGAGAAAAAAGGTGTCCATAACGCCAATTATATTCGAGAGGAAGAAGAGAAATTCCTTGAGCTCATCTCAACTAGAGAACTTGGCGCAGTACTCGTCACACTGGCACCAGAGATGGTGTCTAAAAACTTTATAAAAGCATTGGTTCAAGTGGGAGCAATAGTATCCGCAGGGCATAGCAACGCGACGTATGAAGAGACAAAAACTGGGTTAGAGGCAGGCATTACAGGCTTCACCCATCTATTCAATGCAATGCCCCCCATGCTCTCCCGCAATCCAGGTGTGATTGGGGCCGCTTTAGAAGATGCGAGCAGCTATTGCGGTATCATAGTTGATGGACATCATGTTCATCCTGCAACGTTGAAAACTGCAATAGCAGCAAAATCGCATCAAAAAATGATGCTCGTCAGCGATGCTATGCCTCCCGTCGGCGGATCTGCAAAATCATTCTATTTGAATGACCAGATGATCTCGGTTGAAGGGGGGCGTTGTCTTACAGAAAAGGGCACTCTCGCCGGTGCCTGCATCAGTATGGGAGAGGCTGTTGAAAATTGTGTCTCAATGCTTGATCTTGATCTGCACGATGCCCTGTCTATGGCAAGCCAAACACCAGCAGCATTCATGAAACTGAATTCAAAAATCGGTTCAATTCAAAAGAATGGAATTGCTGATTTAGTCTTACTCACTCCAGAGGGTAAGTTTATAAAAGTTCTTTAAACTGAATGCCTTGCCATTTCTACTCTCAACCATAGATCGATTTAAATTTTGCATTTAAGCGACCTTGGCTTGCAAATTTGGCATGCCCACTTTAATCAAGCAGGATGCTAACTCTATAATCAATGTTAAATGATTTGGAGCAGGCAATGCAGCAGTTTGATCTTAGTAAAAACAATCCTTTTGCCAGTTATACGTCAGATTTTGGACGTTATTTTTCTTTCGGTGCTGAATTTGACAAATGGGTGTGTGATACCATTCTAGGCGCAGCCCTACCTATCGACGCCGAAAAAACACATCCCTATCAATTGGCTGACATTGGGGCGGGGTCTTGTTATTGGTCAAGACTTTTCCTTGAACAATATAAAGAACTCCAGATTACGGCTGTTGATCCCTCCTCTCCTCTCATTTTGGAACAAGCGTCTGTTGATATTGGAAATAATGAAGATCTACAAAAGCGATTAACCCGGCACTGTATGACGGCACAAGATTTTTCTAACTGCGAGCCCCAGAACGATATTTCCACGTCATATGATTGCATCTACTTCATGCAGTCGGCCCACTATGTTGGGGATGAAGAATTTAGAAGCGTTTTCTCAAACTTGGCGAAGCGCTTAAAAAAAGATACGGGCAAAATTGTCATTCAAGCAAGGAATATGACGGCTGAGTGGTACCCTTGGGCTTTCCCTTTCGAATGGACGGAACAAGTGGAAAAAGCCCTGCGTGCAACCGCCATGTTTGGGCGTGCTAATAGTTACAAACGAAAATTTAAAAATATGGACGACATATTCAGAAAAGTGACCCTTCATGAGCGGCATTACAATGTTCGTGTGGATTGCGAAAGTTATTGGGAAAGACTGGAAAACCGCTGGATTCCCACTTTTATGTCTGAAGAAATAATTCCCCCAGCCCTTCATCGGGCAGGAATTGATTCCATGAAAAAGCGTTTTGCAGACAAAAATGAAACACTGATTGGCTGGCGTGATAAATACGCTTTAGTGACAGCCTATATTTAGGCCCTGAATTCCAATAACAAAAAAACTCCCCTATTTTCAAGGCAATAGATTTATGACGAACTTAACTGATGTCGGGGTTATTAAACCCCAGAGCAACATATTCTTAGGCTCCGTTTATATTTGCCTGTCAGCAACAATGTTTGCCCTTGCGGGGGCCGCTGTAAAGCTGGCCCTTGCAGATATTCAACCGCTTCAGCTTGTCTTTTGGAGAAACCTGTTAAGTTTAGTCATCTTTATGTCCTGGATCGCGCTCGCCAAACCTCAGACTTTTAGGGAAATGAAAACGAGCAAATTAAAACTTCATTTTATAAGGTCGATCCTCTCCCTTCTTGTCCTCTATTCCTACTTCTATGCCGTTGCAAATACCGAGCTCGCAACGGCGGTTCTCCTGCTTTCAACCAGTCCTGTATTTGTACCCATCATCGCATTTATCTGGTTAAAGCACCGATCAGCCGCCACCGTATGGGCAGGAACTTTGGTTGCTTTCATCGGTGTGAGCTTGATAATAAATCCAAGTTTCGGCTTTAATTTTGATTGGGCGAATATCTCAGGCGTCGCCTTTGGCCTTGCCGCGGGTTGCCTTGGCGGTGCCGCCACAGTTAGCATTTGGAAAATGTCAGATACAGAGTCGCCTGATCGGCAAATTTTCTATTTCACAATCATCAGTTTTCTATTCTCCATCCCGTTTGCGATCTATTCTTGGAAATGGCCACAACTGGAGACATTCCTGCCCATCAT
Organism: Sneathiella sp.; assembly: GCA_036960695.1. GTDB lineage: Bacteria > Pseudomonadota > Alphaproteobacteria > Sneathiellales > Sneathiellaceae > Sneathiella. The sequence continues at coordinate 21,362 of JBALXM010000052.1, read as the reverse complement.
TGCCCTTGGAATAGCCACAACACTCGCCCAGTTTTACTTATCAAAAGGCTGTTCTGTTGCCCCTGCTGATAAGATAAATACATGGAATTACATCTCTGTCATTATTGCCGCAATAGCCGCCTATATTGGCTGGAACGAAAGTCTTAGCTTATTGACTATCAGTGGCATGATCCTAGTTGTTGGCGGGGCGCATATAGCATCGATTGTATCGTCGAAAAGGTAATCAGGAGGCATTCCTCAAAAGCACGTCTTCCTCTTTACCAAAGCGCTGATACAAGAATGCAAGCCCAATGAGGCAAGCACCAAGACCCAAGAAGGATGCTGCCCTATACAAGCCATCCAATGCAGCTGTATCGAAGAAGAAGACTTTCAACACAGTTGCAAGAAGGAGAAGTATAGCCGCAACTCTAAACTTGCGGTTTGCCTTCCAAATACCAACGCCCATGATGGCACTGGCATAGAGAAGCCAACTTATAGAATAAGTATAAATTTCAGATTGTTCGAAATTTCCGACAAAAAACAAACCATCAAATATGGCAATGTCATCGCCATTAAAAACATGCCTGATTTCAGAATTAATATAGAGAAACCCTAAAATCCCAGCCAAGATCATCAAGATTTGCGAAAATTTGATATGCTCTGGCCGTGCAATACGATGAAAAAACATAAGCATTACAGCAGGAACAATAAATCCAAACGACAACCAATTGAGACCATACCAGTCCCCAACGTTTCCGATATGAGTTGTTAAAAGTGGATTTAGGGAAATCATTTCAACGACGACAAGCACTATCAGTCCTAATGTACCTAAGATTTTCCAACTCAATTCACGAACCTTATTGCTGGAAAAAGTGCTTAACCAATATAATCCCGCTGCATTTGCAAGCAGACTGAAACCCAACAGGCTTCCTTCGGCAAAGGAAAAGAAGACGGTGCCGAAGCTGTCAGTGAAAAAGTCACGAATGGAAAGGGTTAATAATGTCACCCAAAGTAGTATAAGGCCGCTTTCAAGCAGGCTAGTCAAATAGTCGATTTTCTTTAGGCCAAACCAATATCGGGCAATACCAAATGCCAGGATTGAGATAGCGAACCCGTAGAAATACCATTCCATTTTGGTATCCCCCAGAATGAGGAGGCTCACGACTTCGGTATCCATCTCAAGTCGCACGATAACAATAATAACAAGCAAAGCTGCGAGGGGCCGAAACGCAGAGAGTGTAATTTTCCTATATATCCAACCTATGGCGAGGCTTTCTAAAGCAAAAGAAATGGTAAGCCATTCCTCTTTCAAAATTGTGGCAAAGCCTAATGATAATCCAGCTGTAGCACCGATCGCAAAAAGCCCGACTAATCCGTCCTGATCCTCAAAAACATTTCTTCCCCGAATGTAAATTGCCGCCGCCACATACCCCACAGCAATTAGAAGGGCAATCAAACTCCACTCCGGCGCCTCGCCGAAACCGTTATATTTCCAGTAAACTAGGCAGAACATTAAGATCGGCGATGCCAACGCATGCCAAGCGGACAAAAAGCCCCGATCATTCAATCTGATGCGCCAGCTAGCAACCCCCACATAAAACAACGCAATTAACATTGCAGTTACGACAAGGATCGCATCTATCTGGATTACACCCTCAATATAGGACACCGGCCAAAGGGCGATAAAAACCAACCCTGCGCCATGAGTAATCCAGGTTGTGCCTTCCAATAAAGTGTCTCTATTGGACAACCAAACCGAAAGGGCCATAGGGATTAAAATAAGAAAATAGGATGCAGGCTCGTAATCTGCAGCATATGTAAGAAGAACTCCCGCAAACGCTATATAGGAAAATAAACAATAGATAATATAGCCAGCGGACTCAAACACGCCCACAAAGACAGTGGCGCTTTCAATTTTGAAAGGTCGCTCCACGCGTTCTCCAAATTGATATGTATAAAGCGCTAACATCAATCCGAAATACAGGGAAACGACCATCACCTCAGCTGTACCTACGTCCAAAGAGACAAGCCACATCCCGTACCAAATTGCACTTGCGAGCAGATTTGCATATCCAAGCCAAGACCAGTCTCGGTATCTTAACAGGACAAAACTACCGGCCATGACCAGACCTAAATACAAAAATAGCATTTCAGTAGAGGGCGTCTCTGTACTGACAAGGGCCGGCACGATATAGGCGCCGATCAGGGCAAGCCCTGCGAGGAGTGGTCCAAGTAAAATAGAATAGCCGAGTCCCAATGCCGCCACGAAGGCCATCAAAAGAATTGCCACTGTTGGGGGGAATAATTGATAAAGCGCAAATCCCGCGAATATCACACCATAAAGGGTGGTAAAGCCGGCTCCGGCCACAGCTAGGGGCATAAATTGCCAAGCACTTGATTTAACACTATTTTCAGGTTGCCGGCGAAGCCATTCACCAACGCTCAGCATAATGCCGCCCGTCAGAAACCCTAAAGCCATGCGCCCCCAAGGACCAAGTAACCCGTTCTCGATGGAGTATTTTGCAATAAAGATACCCCCAAAAGCCATGGCAATACCGCCAATCCAAATCAGATTTCTTATGTCGAGTAATCTGTCAATAAGACTGGGTTTTAGAGTCCTTTTATTTTTCTCTATATTGATTTCAGCGTGAGCATTCTGCGCCGCAGGCTCACTGACCTTATTCTCAAACGGAGTTTTCTGAACAGATGCGGCTATTGGTGGCTCACGTTTTAACTCTACTTTTTTCTCGACCGACGGCTGAGCTGCCGTGCGAAGTTCCTTATAGATAGAGGACGCAAATGTTTGCAATTCTCTTACATCGGATTTTAATTGTCGAATTGTCAAAACCAGCCAGACAATGAGGGCAATTGCGCCAAAAGGCAGAATGATACCAACTAGTAATAGCAACGCGTCCATAAACAGGTCCTTTTAAGCACTGGAACGCACTACCTTAACAAGGAATGATACCCCTTTAATACCTTTTTTTAGAATTCTCAGAGGATTTCCAATTGTTTCAGTCACCCAATCTTCTAATAAAAACCTGCACTTAAAGGCATTAGCCATAAATCCATTTCAAATGAGATCTTCATCCAGGACTTTCTCCCACCAAGCAAAAGTCTCACTACAGATCAACTCCAAGTCCGGTAAAAGTTCTTTAGCCTTTGGAATGTTGGAAGCAACATTTTCAATTTTTCTAGCCATATCGGCTAATCGCCGAACCTGTACAGAATAACAAGCCCCCCTCAACGCATGGCAAGCATTTTTCAGCTCATCAGAATCATTGTTTTCAATGGATATTTTAATCAAGCTGATTTCTTTTTCGACAGCTTCAGGAGCACTCATCAAAAGTTTCCGAGCGATAGAGGCACCTGATAGGCTCGCAAGGTGCTTTAAGAAATCTAGATCCCCAATGGGAATATCGTCCAAAGTTGGGTGAGCCAACATTTCCCTCCTCATAGAAGATTTTGACGTGAACTATAAATTTTAAAAAACTAATTTAATACCACAAATCACTTAATGCAAGATATGTTAATGTATCAAAACCATCAACAAAACTATATAAACTGACTTTGTCATACATTATCCTGCAGTATCATTTGGGAAGCCTTTTCGGCGATCATTATGACCGGGGAGTTTGTGTTCCCTGACGTAATCGTCGGCATTATAGACGCATCGACGATACGCAACCCTTCCATTCCATGAATTTTCAATCGCTCATCCACCACGGCCATTGAGTCATTCCCCATTTTGCAGGTACCAACAGGATGAAAAATCGTGGTGGCAATGTTTCCAGCTTCACGAAGCAAATCATCGGGGGTTTCAACAGAGATTCCAGGTAAAATCTCTTCTGGCTCAAAATGCGCCACAGCTTTCGTTTTCATGATGTCGCGCGTTAGCTGAATACTTTTTACAGCGAGCATTCTATCATTTTCTGTTGAAAAATAATTTGGGGCGATTGCCGGCTGACTGATTGGATCTGTATTCTTGATATGCACAGATCCTCTACTCTCTGGCCTTAAATTACACACAGATGCCGTAATTGCTGGATAAGGATGTAAAGGCTCCCCCAATTTGTCAGTGCTTAAAGGTTGAATATGATATTCCAAATCAGGGGTCTCTAGACTTGCGTCACTTTTAGCAAAAATACCGAGCTGACTCGGTGCCATAGAAAGGGGACCAGATCGATTAAATGCATATTGAAGCCCCATTTTCGCCTTTCCAAATAGGCTATTGGCTTGCTCATTCAATGTTTTTGCATTTTTGATTTTAAAAACTGTTCGGATTTGCAAATGATCTTGAAGATTTTCGCCAACGCCGCTCAATTCATGCTGCATTTCAATGCCATGCTCAGACAGAATATCCGGCCGCCCAATTCCGGAAAGCTCTAAAATTTTTGGTGAATTAACGGCGCCAGCTGCCAAAACCACTTCACGCCCCGCAAGTGCTCTCGCTTTTTGGCCCTTCACTGAGAAATTAACACCCAAAATACGCTTCTCTTTTACAATCAGATTCTCAGTAAGTGCGTGTGTGACCACTGTTAGATTTTTGCGATTTTCAATGGGTTTTAGAAAAGCCTTTGCGGTACTCAACCGGACGCCGGACTTTTGGTTCACTTCAAAATACCCGGACCCTTCATTTGTCCCTTTATTAAAATCCGATGTCTTGGGAATGCCAACTTCTTCCGCCGCATCCCGAAAACGATCCAGAATATCCCATGAAAGACGTTGCTGCTCCACGCGCCATTCCCCGCCTTTTCCATGAAAATCGGTTTCGCCCAGATGGTGATTTTCGGATTTTGTAAAAAGGGGAAGAACATCGTCCCAGCTCCAACCGGTATTCCCCAACTGACGCCATTGATCATAATCCCGCGCCTGGCCACGCATATAAATCATTCCATTTATGGAAGAGCATCCTCCCAATACTTTACCGCGAGGATAGCTTAAAGTCCGCCCGTTTAATCCTTTATCAGGCTCCGTTGTCATCATCCAATCTGTTCGGGGGTTCCCCATACAAAAAAGATATCCAATAGGAATGTGTATCCAAGGATAAGTGTCTCGACCTCCCGCTTCCAGAAGTAGAACCTTATTTTTAGGGTTTTCTGACAAACGATTGGCAAGAACGCAGCCCGCAGACCCAGCCCCAACTATTATATAGTCAAACTCACCAAAATCCTGCACGTCACTCATCATCATCCCCTACAACATTACTTTTTGGCGATAATAGCCGTCCCCCTTCATTTAAGTCGATATATTTTTCCATAATGAGTGAAATGAAGACAAAAAAAGGCCTGCAAAAGCAGGCCTTTAGTTGATGAAAATTACCAGCTATGACAAATTCACATCATGAAACATACCGCAGAACCATTGACACAAGCTCCGACTGCCGTGCCACTCCCATTTTGTTCTGAGCAGATTTCAATTGGTTGCGAATAGTAATAACACTAACGCCTCGCTGCCTTGCAATTTCGTCAGTACTACTTCCCTTTACCAACTCTCCCACTACGGATGATTCCGCCCCACTTAAATCAAAATATTCCATGAGTTTTTTAGATTGTTCAGGATGTCTCCCATGCGGGTCCCTGATTATCAAAGTGATATGACCATTAGTGGCATAATCACCCTCATGAAATGTTAGTGAGTCTAGTTGGTCACAGCCGACCATAGCAACCATTGGCCAACCGTCGGTTTTGGGGATGAGGAATGAACCGTCCTCATCACTAAACTTTGTTTTACTCTGCGTTTGATGAGACATCAGATACTGCAGTAAATAATTTTGTGCAACATGATCTGTGCAGAATATACGCCCTTTGCTGTCTTTGGAAATCACGCCGCCTTGTTCCAGCAACCCTTCAGCTTCCCGATTGGCAAAAACAACCCGTCGGTGACTGTCCAGTATAAGAATTGCTGGTGTCAGTGTGTATAATATTCCAAGCGCAGTTTGATAAAAATTCCCTTGGGTATCCTTAGCGGACTGAGAGGCCACGGCTGATACTTCCGTTGCCAAAGCCGGTGCAGTCTTGCTCCAACGACCTGAAGAAGGCCGCTCAACATATTCGCTATTATCAGAATAGTGACTATCCACGTAATCAGATGCCACTTCAAAACTCAAATCTTCCATGACGACATTCCTCTACCCCTAGAGATATATGATCAAGGTCGAGTATATCTATGCAGGCGAATTGAAACGTGAATTAGACGTTACTTAAGTGATTTTTTAACGTTTTTTTGATTTTTGGGCGATTTCAGCAACCTATAACGTTAAAATTATTCCGAAACGCCCGCTTTCCTGAGGCCATCCACGTAGCTTGCAGCTTTTTCTTTATCTAAAGGCGGATAATTTTCGATATGCCAGCTGACTGAAAAGTCCGGTTGATGTTTTACAAATTCCAGCAATACTGGCGCCGCATCATCCTCACTCCCCAAATGCCCAAGGCTTGATATTAGGGGCCGATAATTGGCGTGAAAATTGGGATTATTACGCAATACCTGTCGCCCTATCCGGACGGCATCTTCATATTTTCCAGACAACATGCTAGCAATACATCTTGCGGTGTCAAAATAATATGGGTGTGGATCAAAAGGCATTATCAACCGACATCTCTCCAACATAGCCAAGGCTTCTTCAGGCTTACCAACGTAACAATTGGTGATCGCACCAAACCCCCATGCATAAGCACAATTTGGATTGGCCGACAAAGAGCGATCAAAAAACTCCTGAGCGCTTTCAAAATCGTGGTGAATAAAGGCTTCAAGATGTCCTGCGATCGCAAGTGTCTCATCGTCATTTGGACATAATTCGATAGATTTTCGGACCAGTGCCCCAATTTCTTCTTTCGTTGTTTCTATATCCAATACATATCCCTGCCCCACCTCAATTGACTTTAAAAATGCCAACCAAGCCATAGCTTCTGGATAATCAGGATGTAACAACATCGCCCGTTTTAAATACCGTTTTGCTTTTGCAACGGCGTCAGCAGAGAAATTAAACATAATGGAAACCGCACGCCTTAAGCACTGGCGCGCTGTTAATGTTCCGTCTTCTGTCGTGTTTGCCTTCTCAATTTCCCGGAGCTCAATAAAACGAACCATTTCAATAGCCGCCAGAACAGCAGCCTCTTTATTATCGGATAGAATATCCTCCATTGGAGGAGCAAGGCGCGTCATCCACAAAATATCGCCCGTTTGGCCATCATAAAGCTGAGCCATCAATGTCAGTTTGTCACCGACAGAAAGGACATTTCCGCGAACTGTATAGTTTGAAAAAGGAACATTATCATTCAAGCCACTTGTAACGAGTGAACCAGACGGCGGTGTGAGAACACAATCCCTTACCGAGAAGCGCCTATTTCTAAACAATTGCTCGCACACATCGGCACGAAATACATCGGCATAATATCTTGAGGGCCCGTCCCCATTTGAGGTCAGGAAGGGATGAATTTGAATAATAGGTTTTAATTCATTATCGACGGGTTGCTGCAGAACTGTAGAAATTACCCGAGTCTTGGGTATCTCTACAAGGGCATTGCTCTTAAGGCTCTGCGCAAGCTGACGTGTCTCATCTGAGGGGCTTACGCCAAACTCACGCATAATTGTTTTTTCACACAATATGTATTGCTGAATGGCTGAAGCTTTATCTCCATGGGCAAAATAGGCACCAATCAAAGCACGGTGAGCAATCTCATTCGTTGAATCGATAGTCAGAATTTTGGAAGCAATGCGTTTGAGCCGACTGGAATCCAGATCATTGTCATCCGCATATTGTAATAACTTCTCTAGAGAAAAATTAAGATCATTATTTCGACGGCTTCTTTCCATCATGAGCCATTCGTCGAAGGTCTCTTCACTAACAGTACAATTTTGCATTAAACTGCCAAGATCAGCGTCAAGAAGTTGTTCTGCCAAACCCGCTTTAAAGGATCCTGCGCATTGAGTAACTAATCGAGCATCAATCCAAAGTTTATTCAAATCCAAAGTCAGATATTTGGCATCGGCAGTAAAAATGCCCGAGTTGTTATCCGCTAAAACTGTTTTTATCTCTCGAACACTCTGCCGAAGGCTCGCATTGGGATTAATGCCATCTTCCCATAAAAGATCTGCAATTTCACGGCGCTTGACGAAGCCACTTCCTGACAAGGCAATATAAGAGATCAGGGCTTGTGTCTTTTCCCTGAGCGGAGGAACAAGTATTCCTGTACTTAATTCCCACTTGAATTGCCCAAAAAGAAATAGTTTAGCGCCCATTTTTTAATGCTGATCGACATAATTTCCAATTTAAACTGAAAATCTCGATACTCTCCACCAAATTGTCTCGTTTTATCTCATTCAAACATTTGTAAATATAGTTGAAGTTTAACTGTATTAAAAGAAGCATTTAGACAAACAGCATTCTACGCTAAAGAGCATAATAATCTGTCAATCCTTTCGGAATAACGAACCATTTCTTTTGCTCATTACCTTGATCTCCTAAAACGCCTCACCCTCTACTTGTAATCGGCACAGATCCTACCCTTCGCAAAGGTTGAAGTAATGTGGCGTTCTGAATGTGAAATAGGAGAGTTTTAAAAAATAAAAAGAAAAAAAGCACTCTATGGTCCATTTGGATCATGACGCTTGTGGCGAAGTATGGCGCAATGACCTCAGCCGCCTGATCATGTTGACAAACCAGCTTAACAGTCGGAGAGCAGATTGAGAAGGACGGCAAATGCCGAGTAACCAGATTCAGGAAATCTTGTTTAATGGCCACGGGGACATGCTTCGTATGGATGTAAGGTTGGAGTCGGATCTACCTTGCACTTATGAAATTACGACACATGATTGCCATGGCGTTTTTCAAGGGACGGTTATGAAAGGCAACAATATCGGTGGGCCGGTTGATAGTTTCAACATCCCTACGAACATAGGGGAGTTGGATCAACGAGTGGTTGGTTGGCACATCATTTTTGCAGCACCAAAGGAGGAAAGAGAAAGTACCTTTTTAGCCGCGATTAATTTTCATCAAGGCGATGTGGGCCTATTAAATAGCCCTATATCGCTATCAGGCAACCATTCTGCCGAGAAAATATTTATCGGTTTTGCCCGATTTGTTAATGACCGGTCAGCGGTCAGTAACGTTGAGAAAGTTTATAGTGGTATGAGGCCTTAATACGCCTCGTCAAGATACTCTGGAACTGACGGAATATAGAAAATCGTTTTTCTGTTAATTTTAATTGAAAAGCAGTCATCACATCACACACATATTTTGTGTTCCGTCTTAATTTACCTGTGCGTTGGGAAATAGCGGCCCAGCGTGCAGGTTTTTTTTGCTAATTTTAATCCTCATCACAGGATCTGTAATTCATTTGCGATACTGACTGCTTGCGTTCTATTTTTCGCCTGTAAATCTCTCATTAAATTCGAAATATGAACTTTTACTGTCCCTGGAGCGATCCCGAGTTCCTGAGCTATCATTTTGTTTGAATTACCCAAAGCAACATACCTTAAAACCTCCAACTGTCTCCTTGTTAGATATTTATCTTTTTCGTCATCCCTCTTGGTAATTGATTTACCCTCCGGCGCCTGTCCTAACAGTTTGAATTGGATTTCTGGTGGGAAATATAATCCTCCTGCAAGGACTAACTGAATTGCCGCGATCATGACACTTTTACTATTTGATCGATCCAAGAACCCCTTGATACCAAAGTCAAAAGCTTCTTTTACTATCTCAAAATTTTCAGCTTCACCAACGACAACGACGGGTGTATTATTTGCTGCTTCCTGTAAAAGACTTAAAGCGTGATTGAGTCTTTTATTTATATTATCCATCGTCAACAGCACAATATCTGACCCGTGATTATTCAAACACGCCAAAGCTTCGTTGACTGTGTTAGCTTCACATATGGTCACATCATCAAAGGAGGCTTCTAACGCCACTTTAAAGCCTTGTCGGCAAATCTCGAATTTATCAACGATTAAGGCGTGCATTCTCAAACTTTCAGTTTATATTTTTACGGCGATACAAAGCAGAAAACACCCCAAAAGACATACTCATTTTTTTTAGTATAACTCTCTATTATATTACCCTATTTGAAGATTTTCTTATTGCTTCAAATCAATGACATTTATATTCCAATAAAAAAATTCGCCAAATAATAGATTTATAACTCAGACTATTTAACCATGTACTCCCTCACTAAACGGTCTTTCTTGTGTCTCTATCTGTTATAGGTTTTCGCTGAACATAGGTGTGATTAATCACCACCTTTTCAGTCTTCATTAAACAGGATGGATTTTTTATGTTGAACCAGTCACAATGATAAAAATCTATTATGACGTGAGGACCAATGACTAAACAAGAGCCCCATCATTCTACCCATGCAGCCGAAATTGATGACAGAAATGACCATCTTAAAATCTATGTAAATGGTAAGATTGTTCCCAAGAAAGAAGCCGTTGTATCGGTTTATGATTCCGGATTTATGCTCGGTGACGGGATATGGGAAGGAATTAGATTTTATAACGGAAAATGGGCTTTCATTGAAGATCATCTGGACCGGTTATTTGGCGCGGCAAAAGCTATCGATATGGACCTCAAGCTCAGCCGAGAAGGCTTCATTCAAGCTTTAAATGATACGGCGGCGGCCAATGGTATGACGACCAACACTCACGCTCGGCTTATGGTCACGCGCGGTGTTAAAGTAAAACCTTTTCAAGATCCACGCCTTAGCCAGTCAGGCCCGACCATTGTCATTATTATGGAGCATTCAAAACCCAGTTCGGCTCTCCTTGATCATGGTATCCGCCTCCATACCGTCCCTATTGTGCGGGGGTTACCCATGTCACAAGATCCTAAGTTAAATTCTCACTCAAAACTAAATTGCATTCTTGCTGGAATTCATGCTCAAAAAGCAGGAGCCGATGAAGCGCTGATGTTGGATCCGCATGGTTTTGTGAATACAACAAATGGCTGCAATTTCTTTATCATACGTAAAGGCGAAGTTTGGACATCAACGGGCGACTATTGCATGAACGGGATTACCCGCGCCAAAGTCATTGCCCTTTGCAGAGAAAATAACATTCCAGTTTATGAGAAGAATTTCTCCCTAACTCAAACCTATGATGCAGATGAAATTTTTATTACAGGAACATTTGGTGCACAAACGCCTGTAAAGGAAATTGATGGCAGAATTATTGGAAATGGTGAAGCTGGGCCTGTTACAAAACACATTCGGGATCTCTACTTTGACCTTCTAATGAGAGAAACGACTTAAAATCTCTCCCGTAATGATTGAACAGAGATGAAGTTAATGTTCATTATTGATAAAAAGTCGATTTGTTTATGCATGAAAAGTGAGAGTTATCCTCAATTTTTAGCGTATCCCAATAAGAAAACGAACAATCATATTTAATATGTAATATATTACCTTGCAAATATATATTAATATTACATATAATTACATTGAACCAAAAAAACATGACATTAGAAAGCCAAGACTCCCGTCGAGCAATGACCTAATTTACTCAATTACTGGATCGGTATAACATGGCAGAGACCTTGCAATCATCCCTCCCTGACGAGACTGTTTGGTCGTCTACAAATCCTCATTACAAAATTCTCATTGATCTCGACGTTAATTGCGTTTTCATAAAGCATACAAATAAACTAACTCTGGATCTTATTATTGAACGTTATGAAGATATTTTTTCAAACTCGTTAATGCGTCCCGGACTGAATTATTTTCTAAGTTATTCAGAAACTAGTAATGAGATGTCCCCTGATCACATCAGAGATCTAGCGAACTATCTGAAAACCAAAAAAGATATTCGCGGACAATGCAAACATGCCGTCTTATGTTATTCCAACGTAGGATACGGTTACTCTAGAATGTTAGATTCACTTTATAATGCCAAGCAAGCTGTAGAGAACACCGAAGTCTCTACAATGATTTTCAACGTACCAAATTTTAAAAACCCGGAGGAGCCCTATAAAAAAGGGCTGATTTGGCTAGGGATCAACCCAAGCTATTCAAACCCTTTCTGAAGTCCCGCTTTTTAAAAATTCTCCAAAGAACAGCGAAGTTTCAAAACGACTGGTATTTTTACCAGTCCCAATATTATTGAAAACTTTCTTGACTTAATTGCGAATGATTATCATTATTAAATTAATCAATACCAATGAAAGATAATTGATATGGCCGCTTCTGAGACATTACCGAAGAATTTAACTGATTTACGCTTTGCAGAACAGATCACCTTGTGGGGTATTCGGTATTGGGCAGATTCTTTCAAGCAAAAACACCGTTTTTTCAATGTGTTACATGATGCCTATCGGTTAGCAAAATGCCCTGAAAGTCTATTTTCTCTGGACAGCTTCATGACAATACTTATTGGCGGGAACTGCCGACCTGTTGATATTCGGTGCTTATGCTGTTCCGGGATTTCAGTGGATGAATGGCGAATTTTACAATCCATCGCGGTCATACAGGCTGGACATAAAGAAGAAGCGGCCCGGTTTATTTCTCATTTTCTAGAACCATCAGCCACACGTCATGCCCTCCCTATTTTACGGGACTGGGCCAACAATTTAGAACAGAATAACCATATGCTCCCTGTTCGTGCCGTTGCTCGCTCCCGTGCAGCGCGCTATTTCCCAGATGATTTGGAACAATCTAGCATTAAGGAAATAACCTCACTTAATCAGCAACCTCATCATTAAGCGTCTCACCTTAGAGAGAGCATAATCGGGAAGGAACTTTGCGTATGAAACCGTCATGCCTTCCAGATTAATTTTTAAAGACAAGGCACTGTAGAAAGGACGCAGGACAATTGCATAGGGGCCAATAATATAATGCCCTCGACCTTTCTGTAGCTGCGGAGATATACAAGCAGGTCAACGATGAAGTATAGATACCTCTTAACACTTGTGACTATCACTTTTCCCTAAGTCGTATTAGTGTAGCCAACAGTTTGTAACACCCTCCGTTCGAAAGTATCTTCGTGACACAAATGGCTAACTCTGCTCCTATCGGGAATTCCGATAATGATCTTCCCGTCTTTCTAGATAGTTCCTATTCTTGGTTCCGTTTGGTCGTTTCAGTGGTTTTAGCAACCATTGGTAGTGCCGGCATGTGGTCAATTATTGTTATTATACCAAAGATACAAGCCGAGTATGGAATAGACAGAGCAGAAGCCAGTCTTCCCTTTACAACCATTATGATCGGTTTTGGTGCTGGTAATTTTCTTGTGGGGAAAATAGTGGATCGACATGGCATTGCCCTGCCCCTATTTATTTCCGCGTTGTTGTTGAGTTCAGGTTTTTATCTGTCAACCGTTGTTACAGACATATGGCAATTCTCCCTTGTTCAAGGGTTGATGATTGGGCTTGGAACATCGACATTTTTTGGCCCCCTTATGTCTGATATTTCTCATTGGTTCCATCGCCGCCTAGGCATTGCCATAGCCGCCGCTGCCAGCGGGAACTATTTCGCAGGCGCAATTTGGCCCTTTTTTCTTAAAGATATTGTTGTCGACGAAGGATGGAGAGAGGCCTACATTCTGGTTTCTATAATTATTTTAACCGTTTTGGCCCCCCTCACCTTACTGCTTCGCAAGCGCCGACCGTCCCACCCGTCATCCCCCGGAGAGATATCTGCAAATATACCTGCAACCCGAAAAAAATCTGAAATTTCTCCTCGGACATTACAATCTCTTCTGGTGATAGCTGGAATTGCCTGTTGCGTAGCCATGTCCATGCCTCAGGTTCACATTGTCGCCTATTGCTCAGATCTTGGTTTCGGGATTGCTCGCGGTGCGGAAATGTTATCGCTGATGCTTGTCGGCGGCATAATAAGCCGTCTGGCTTCCGGTATTCTAGCAGACTATATTGGCGGCCTTAGAACCTTACTTATAGGATCTATTCTACAATGTACGGCCCTCTTTCTCTACATACCGTTTGATGGTCTTGTATCCCTGTATGTTGTCTCTTTTGTCTTTGGCCTATCTCAAGGCGGGATTGTCCCAAGTTATGCCATTGTCATTCGTGAATTCCTTCCAGCAAGAGAAGCCGGACAACGTGTTGGTCTGGTTATATTTGCAACGGTCATCGGAATGGCGCTTGGTGGTTGGTTATCTGGATTAATCTTTGATCTTACCCGCTCGTATCAAGCCGCCTTTATCAATGGCATAGCCTGGAACTTCGTGAATATGTTTATTATTGGCGCGATACTTTGGAAAACCAAAAATCGTTTACTTGCCACGGCATAATCGTCAGAACTGTCGTTGTCGGCTCATTTTAGTTTATTTTAATCATTTGCTAAATTAGAAATGTTTTATGTAGATTTTTACACATCTTTAACGTATATTAACTCATAATCAATTTCACTTGGGTTAGAAAAATGAAAATCCTGATTATTGATGATGATGAAGTCGATTATTTAACGGCGGCCAGGCAACTGGATAAAGCTTTTCCTGGTAAAAAGATTGATATTGATTGGATAAAGGACGCAAGGAAAATTGATTATTTATCCTTGTTTT
>JBALXM010000052.1:0-6775 GCA_036960695.1 Sneathiella sp. | reverse complement strand
AGCATCGGTGTCATTAGTCAACAACCTGATGAGCAGATTGATTTTCAAGAGTTTTTCAAACGGGCCGACCTCTCCCTTTATAGTGCAAAATTTAAAGGGAAAAATATGATGAAGCCTTATAACAAGCTTCCTTTTTCCAAATCTATTCAAAAAGACAAGCTTTCCTCCCGTATTCAATTTGCATTAGGCCACAAAGAATTTGAGGTTTTTTATCAACCAAAAATCAATTTTTCTGACCACACTGTTTGTGGGACAGAAGCATTGATCCGTTGGTATCCAAAAAACAGTTCTCTCATCCTTCCCAATGACTTCATCCCAGCCGCTGAACAATCAGGAGACATTGTCCCCATAGGGGAATGGGTTCTGGATACGGCTTGCGCGCAAATGAAAGCTTGGAAAGACCAGCATGGCATCCTCATACCCGTGGCTGTTAATGTCTCCCCTGTTCAGATTTGCCGGGCCAGCATGGTGACCTTAATCAGGAATACGCTGGAGAAATACGCGCTTCCAGCCGAAGCTCTTGAAATTGAGATAACAGAGACAGCAACCCTTTCAAATTCCTCCCTTTTAGTCAGTCATTTAACGCAAATTCACGAAATGGGATGCAAGATTACCATTGATGATTTCGGAATGGGTTATTCCTCTTTTCAACGGTTTTTAGAATTCCCTGTCTCTTCGCTCAAAATTGATCGATCCTTTGTTTCTCAAATCGGATTGTCAAAAAAAGCCGATGCAACATGCAAATCCATTGCAACCCTTGCCAATAGCCTTGGTATCTCGGTCATTGCTGAAGGCATCGAAACCCTGCAACAAATGGATGCAATGGAACAATTAGACTGCCAACTTGCTCAAGGCTTCTACATTAAAGAGCCGATTGCAGCAGAGCATTTCATAGGATGGCTTAATGAGTATCAATCCTCTCAAGGGTCTGTGACAAAGCACTGATTATCTTTTTTTATTTCTCTTCTAATAAGCTGAAATCAAAAGGATGTTTCAATTTCAATTTGTTTTCACCAAAATTCTCCTTGATATGTTCTCGTTTTGTTCTATTTTTGTATCTTACTCATTTAACATGAGAACAAACATCGGAACAGGATATTTAAGTCAAAATGAGAGCGATCAAGGGACCGCATATCGATCTGTTAAAAGAGCAAATTGAAGGCTTGAATGCTGACTTGCGTTCTAACGCGTCTCTCCCGCCCGCGCCTTTTAACCTCTCCAGCCTTGATGATGCTCTCCCCGATGGAGGGCTTTCTCGTGGGACTATTCACGAATTTGTTCCGGGAAATTACGCCGATTATCCGGCTGCACTTGGTTTTGCGGCTTGCCTTCTTCACCAACTGTCCGGAGCGCAAAACCTTCCCGTGCTCTGGTGCAGTATGGGGCGGGATCTGGATCACCCGCCCCATCCCTACCCTCATGGTCTCTCAGCCCTTGGGGTTAATCCCGACAACTTGCTCCATGTAGAGGTCAATAATGAAAAAGACATGCTGTGGGTATTGGAAGAAGGATTATCATCCCCCGCATGCCCCCTTCTCATCGCCGCTATCACCCGGCCAGAGAAAGTATACGATTTTACAGCAAGCCGACGTCTTTCCCTGCGAGCAGCACGACATGGCGGAACCTTACTGCTGATACGGCACCACAAATCAGATCAGCCAGCCAGCGGTCGTGGATCAACGGCGGCAACCACCCGCTGGTCTGTTACATCCCGCCCTAGCCAACCCATACATTTCAAGAATGCGAAGGTCCCGGGTTTTGGGCATCCCCGTTGGCAAGTGGCTCTAACACGATGCAAACGGGGACGTCCCAACATTTGGCAACTGGAATGGAACAATGAGACGCTTTCTTTCTGTCTGGCTGCCCCGTTGGTCGATCGAGCGCCGGCACAAAACAGACAAGCAACAGCCACAGAACACACAATCATTGAACGAGCGAAACAAGCATGACGCCCCTTTTGTTTTAATCGCACATGAGCGTATTGTCCGGGTTACGGCGACGAACCTGACCGCAGAGCAAGCTGGTATCTCCGTTGGGCTATCATTAACCGATGCGCGCGCGCTCTATCCTGATATTTTGACAGAAGATGCCTCTCCTGATCAGGATTTAAAGGCGTTGGAGAATTTAACCTTATGGTGCCAGCGGTATAGCCCTTTAGTCACCTCTCATGCACCGGACGGCTTTGCCCTCGATATTACCGGATGCGCCCATTTATTTGGAGGAGAGAGGGCCATGCTTCATGAAATACAAGGCAAACTCACTGAATTTCAGCTCACATCTCATCTTGCATTAGCAAGCAGCCTTGGGGCCGCTTGGGCCGCCGCGCGATACGGTAACGCCCCCCTGACCTTAGTCAAAGCAGGAGATAACAAATCTTTTTTGTCTCCCCTGCCTCTTTCATCCTTACGTCTTGATCCCGCTATAGTCTTGCGTCTCAACCAGTTGGGATTACGAAAAATCGGACATCTTCTAAATGCACCAGAAGCCCCCCTTACAGCACGTTTTGGGCCCTCTGTTATGCAATGCTTGCACCGGGCAACTGGCGATGCTGCTGAAATTTTCAATCCCCTTTTCCCCCCAGCCCCCTATCATGTAAAACACCCTTTTGATGAGCCCGTTTTGCACCATCAAGCGTTGGAGGCAGCCCTTGTCGTTCTTTCCAACCAAATGGAAGTCACTTTAAAGGCAGCCAATAAGGGGACTCGAAAGCTGCATGTGCAGATCTTTCGTGTTGACGGTCATGTGGAACATCTATCGATTGGCACCAGTCGCCTGTGCCAACAAGCAGACCACCTAACGCTTCTGTTCCAAGAAAGCCTCTCTCGTTTGCATGACGATTTGGATACCGGATATGGCATCGATCTTATGACCATGGCCGCCTTTGACGTTGAGGTGATGGATGATGAGCAGAATATATTACCTGTGCCCCGGATCAATTTTGAGAGCCCCCCTCCCGCAAACTCTACCCAAGGATTAGATAAGCTTCTGGATCGTTTTGGTAATCGTTTTGGGTTCGACAAAGTAACCCGCCCAATCCCAACGGAAAGCTATATCCCAGAAAATGCCGTGCGATCCATTCCCGTTTTCACAAAGAAAAATCACCCTGACTGGCAATCAAGAAAACCATCTCCTCCCCGCCCTTTTCTTCTTTTCTCTCCGCCAGAATTAATCACCGTTTTGGCACAAGTTCCCGATGGACCGCCTCTTCGGTTTCAATGGCGTCGCCAGCAACATCACATTACCCGCGCGGAAGGCCCAGAACGATTGGCCCCTGAATGGTGGGCCGTAAAAAATGACCAAAAATCAGTACAAACACGGGATTATTATCGCGTTGAAGACACAACAGGCCACCGCTTCTGGCTCTATCGGGATGGCCTTTATAACCGAGAGCAAGATATTCCCCGTTGGTATGTACAAGGGCTTTTCCCATGATTAAAGACCTGCAAAAAGAGCGCCCTCCACACATCTCTTATGCCGAATTAGCTGTGACCAGCAATTTCAGTTTCTTGCGGGGCGGCTCTCACCCTGATGAGCTAATGCTCACCGCAGCAGCCCTTGGACTGAAAGCTGTGGCCATAGCGGATAGAAACACCTTGGCCGGCGTTGTTCGCGCCTTTAAGGCTGCCAAATCTTTGCAAATTCAATTGATTATTGGCACGCGCCTCGTGTTAATGGATGGCTTTGAAATCATCTGCCTTCCCACGAATAAAGCCGCCTATAGTAATTTGAGTAAACTTCTAACCGTTGGTAATCGCCGTGCCCCGAAGGGAGAATGCCATCTGACTTTTGAGGATGTGGTGCACTATGCTCAAGGTCAGATTTTTATCGCCATGCCGCCTTATGAAATCACCCAGGAATTCAAAACCCAATTTCAAAGACTTGCTCAAGCCCTGCCAAATCAAAGCTATCTTTCCTTATCCCTCTACTACAAAGGAGAGGATTTAAAACGTCTTGATCAGCTTGCAAATCTTGCCCATCAAAATCCCATATCTTGCCCGACGGTTGTTACCAATGATGTCCTGTATCACATTCCTAACCGCCGTCCCCTACAAGATGTCATTACCTGCATTAGAGAGCATTGCACCATCTCTGATGCAGGGTTTCATCTTCAGTCAAATGCAGAAAGGCATTTGAAATCTCCCGCTGAAATAGACCGGCTATTTCCTGGATATAAAGAGGCATTTCAACAAAGCATCAAGATCGCCCATCAGTGCCACTTTTCATTGGATGAGTTGGCGTACCAATATCCTGACGAGCCAAGTGGTGACAGCCCCACCCCGCAGATTGAATTAGAAAAATTGACTCTGGAAGGGGCAGATGCACGTTATCCAGATGGTGTTCCAAAAAAAATAAAAAAATCAATAGATTACGAACTTTCATTAATAAGTGAACTTAACTATGCGCCTTACTTTTTGACCGTTCATGACATCGTTCGCTTTGCTCGAAACTCGACGCCTCCAATCCTCTGTCAGGGGCGCGGCTCTGCAGCAAATTCCACCGTTTGTTACTGCCTTGGCATTACCGCCGTAAACCCTTCAGAAATTGATCTTTTATTTGAAAGGTTTATTTCTGCCGAGCGCGGGGAACCACCGGATATTGATGTGGATTTTGAGCACAAGCGCCGGGAAGAAGTAATCCAGTATATTTACAAAAAATACGGAAGACACCGGGCGGGGCTTGCCGCCACCGTCGTCACCTATCGCACGCGCAGCGCCATCCGAGAGGTGGCTAAAGTAATGGGACTTTCAGAAGATGTTATATCCGCACTTGCATCCAGTGTATGGGGACAAACATCCACCGGGGTCAATTGGGAACAGGCAACAGAAGCGGGCCTGGGCTTGGCCGATCAGACCCTTAAACAAACGTTGCTGCTTTCCCGTCAGTTGATTGGCTTTCCGCGGCATTTGTCTCAACATGTGGGCGGCTTTGTCATTACCCAAGGACCGCTTGATGAATTGGCTCCCATTTCAAATGCGGCGATGGAGAACAGAACCATTGTCGAATGGGATAAAGATGATCTGGATGCCCTTGGTATTTTAAAGATCGATATTCTGGCGCTTGGTATGCTCACCTGCCTTCAAAAGGCCTTTGATCTTCTGCAGACCCATTACGATATTCCCATGTCACTGGCAACTATCCCACGGGATGATTTGGCCACATACCAAATGATCCAAAAAGCAGATACGGTTGGCGTTTTCCAAATTGAAAGCCGGGCACAAATGTCCATGTTACCCCGTCTTCGCCCTGCAAAATTTTATGATTTAGTCATCCAAATTGCCATTGTTCGCCCCGGCCCCATTCAGGGGGATATGGTCCATCCGTATCTCAGGCGACGGCAAGGCATTGATCCCGTCTCCTACCCCTCTAAAGAGCTAGAAGAGGTTTTAGGCAAAACACTGGGTATCCCTCTATTTCAGGAACAGGCGATGAAAATCGCTATGGTCGGAGCTGGTTTCACGGCGGCAGAGGCAGATCAGCTTCGCCGCGCCATGGCAACATTCAAGCGTACCGGCGATATCGGGAATTTCAGAGAACGGTTTATAACGGGTATGATAAACCGAGGATATACAGACGATTTCGCTGAACGCTGTTTCAAACAGATTGAAGGTTTCAGTGATTATGGGTTTCCAGAAAGCCATTCTGCAAGTTTTGCCTTGCTTGCATATGCCTCAGCTTGGCTGAAATGCCATTATCCTGATGTTTTTGCTGCGGCCATTCTAAACTCTCAACCCATGGGATTTTATTCAGCATCCAGCCTGGTTCGAGATTTTAGAGACCATAACGGGACAGTTCTTCCTGCTGATATAAATGAAAGCAATTGGGACTATAAATTAGAAAAATCAGAAGCGAATTCAAAATACTGGAACTTGCGACTTGGACTGCGGCAAGTGCGCGGCCTGAAAGCAGTGGCAGGGCATCGCATCACGCAAATGCGGTTATCAGGATATGATAGCGTCCGGGATTTATACTTTCGGACAGGCATCGATATGAAGAGCCTGGAAGAGCTTGCCCATGCAGATGCATTCCGATCCATTGGATTAGATCGCCGCGCCGCCCTTTGGGCTGTTCGCGGTATTGGCGGGCATAGCGGTAAACGTGCTGCACTGGAAGAACTTCCCCTTTTCGCCGCAGCGGAGGATGCTAATAAAAACTTCCAGAATGAGGCCGAAATGGCGTTACCCACCATGCCCTTAGGCCAACATGTGATTGAGGATTATGCAAGTTTGAGACTATCCTTAAAAGCCCATCCCCTCTCTTTCTTGCGGCCTGCCCTAAACACCTCTCACACAATCAAGGCTGGGGACTTATCAAGATGTCAGCCTAACAAACGCATAAGAGTTGCGGGGCTCGTTTTAGCCCGTCAGCGCCCCGGAACCGCCGCTGGCGTTATCTTCATGACCCTTGAGGATGAGACTGGCACAGCCAACGTAATCGTCTGGCCGAAAAAATTTGAGATCTACCGGCGCATTATCTTATCGGCCAGATTGGTTCTGATCGAAGGAGAATTACAAAAAGAGCAAGATGTAATACACATTATTACCCATCATGTTGAAGATCTTTCAGAAGAACTTATCCGACTGACAGAAGAGACGATAACCGGAGAGCCTCAACAAGCTCGTCTTGCAAAACCAAATCTATCGCGGCATCCTCGCTCGACATCCGTCATGCCGAAGGGGAGAAACTTTCATTAGGCAATCTAATTTCTACCCAATTTCGCGTGCTTTGCTTGACCACCATGCAATTGTATCCTCCACTGTTTTTTCCATTTCCGGCA
>JBALXM010000051.1:22283-27431 GCA_036960695.1 Sneathiella sp. | reverse complement strand
CTATTCTTGCAGCAGTTGACACATAAAAATATATCCGCTGGTTCTCTCGGATCACGCAGGTTTATAGGCCAGACGCAAAGCTCCCCAGTGGCGTCCCTTTACGACAATGGGAGCACTCAGATCTTTCATCATTGCATAATTTCCGCCGCCCATATCCCGGCGATATGTCTGCAACAGGAACGGTTTGGTATTTTTCGCAGCGGCTTTACCCGTGCGATCATCAAATATGCGACGATTGCGAGAGTTGCCAGCATTCCAATCTGATTCCCCCGGTCGTTGGGGTGCTGAAAATTTCTTGTTATGGGTCGGCAGATAAGAGTTTTGGTCTACAGCAGCACAGAAGATGATGCATGGGTCTTCGGTAAGAACAGGTTCCTGTATCAGCGGGAGCACCTGATCCGTAAAAGAGGTGAATTTTGCCATTTTCTGAACCGGGTCGGTTCCGGGTATATCCTGATAGTCTTCATCGAAAAGAGTTTCCAGACTGAGAGTTCCATTGTCTATTGCATCATTGAAAGACTGAGCAATTTCTGCAGATTTTTTGGTCACTATTTTGATGAAAGGGGTATCATCGGTTTCATGGCCGCTATTGGCAATAGTTTCAATTAAAATTTCATTCATTTGGAGAAGACTGTCGGCTGACTTGTCAGCGGCTTGTATGTTTTTAGAGGTTTTCTCGTTCTCCGTCAAAAGGTTGCCAAGTTCATGTGAAACATGATCACATTGGCTTTGGCTTTTGTTTGCTTCACCGGCAATCGTTCCGACATCAATATCGATCTGCTGAAGATGTAGGTTTAATGTGGCAAAAATATCTGAAATTTTACCCGTTCCCTCTTCTGCTAACCCCGCTTTTTGAGTGTTTTCCGATCCCTCTTTTTGAAGAATTTCAACCTGATCCGTCAGATTTTTTACGGTGTCGGAAATTTCAAGTGTGGCCCGACGTGTTTGTTCCGAGAGAGCTTTGACTTCGCTTGCAACCACTGCAAACCCCCTGCCGGCGTCACCTGCTCGAGCGGCTTCTATGGTCGCGTTCAGAGCAAGTAAATTGGTTTGACTGGCAATACCCTCGATCCCTGCAGCCACCTTGGCGACGCCCTCTAAAGCGCGGCCCAGACTTGTCAGCTTGGCTTCCACGCGTTCGACCCCTTCGACCAACGCATGGATACTATTTATTGCGCTTTCAACATTTTGTTGCGAAGCCTCGACTTCACTGGCTGCCGAAGAAGTTGCTGTTTTGGTTGATTGAGCAATATCGCTGATTTTGAGATTTGCCGAAATCATTATATCTGCCGAATTGATCAGAGTGTCGACTTGTACCGTTTGTGCCAGGCTACGAGCTTTTACCTCGGAAAGTTGGCCAGCAATATCGGCTGCTTGTGTTCCTAAATTACCGATTTGAGATGCAACTTCAGCGACTACATTGTATTTTTCACTGCTCATGCAGGTTCTCCAGGTTATGTTGGTGCTTATACTGTTTCCGTGATCTTTGAATTTTATATTCTCTTACTATGGTGAAGCAATTGTTAATATTATAAGGCGCCCGTGGAGCGGCAGAGATTGCGTTCTGAACAAATCGGTCGGAATATTACTCATTCCAAGTTTGAAAACATTCTGGGTATGTCCCCGTTTCTGTGACTTTCAGTCGAAATTATAATCCGCGTGCCGGGTGTCAAATCGGCCCGAAGCTACTAAAACTTCTCTTTATACAGGCTAGTAGAACAGCACTATATTTGCGAACCAATCAATTTTTTGGTATTTAGTTTTGAACAGATCGATGGTCGGGCCATACAAAATTGATATACTGATGACTGTGGTGCCGAGAATTATGTATTTTCTCATCTAGCGTTTAATCGAGTTGTTACAATGGCTGAATTGAAAACTATTGCTATGCGTCCGATTGACTGCAAGGCGGAATTGATCAATCGTTTTATTGATATTGTTGCGCGAGGAGGAGAAGTTCCTCGTGCGAATTTGACGCGAGGGGTTCCCTCTGCTGAAATGTTGTTTTTTACAATGATGGGAAAAGGCCAGATTGCTGGCGTTGGGGCAATAAGGTTTTCTAACGCCAATTATCATAAACATTTGTTTGAGCGAGCAGGCGTGCCGCAAATGTATAACCCGGATAGTTCCGAATTTTGCTGGGTATATGTTCAGCCTGAGTTTCGAGGGCAGGGGGTTGGTCAGAGCAATCGGCGCGCCCGGGTTGGTTATATTGGAAATCGCCCGTGTCACGGTGTCCGCCGGGTTGGGAACAAACTATTGCAGCACGATAGAGGCTGGATGCACGTCGGTAGTCATTTCTATAGTGCCACCAGTCCTGATAAATTGAAATTAGTCGTTTGCAGGCATGATGAGATTTATGATGACAGAAAAGGGTTGGTTTATGGTTCCCTTCCTGTATCGCTAACAGAGTGAATCTGTATCGATCAAATCTGCTCGAATCTATCGAAATTTTCCGATGTATAATAAAATTTGCGGCTATAATATTGTCTAGAAATTCTCCTCAGGATTCCGTTTTATTTAAAGGCTGAGATTAAATAATGTCATCTGTCATTATTGTTCCAGTTTAAATAAAGAAAAGGCAGCCTCTTCTTTTTGAGAAGGGCTGCCTTTGAATGGGCGGGATAGGGTCAGCGTTATTTGCTGCGTGGCTTTGAGGGCGTTTTGGTCTTTTTTCGGCTAACATAGGCAGGTTTTTTCTCTTGCAAGGGAGAAAAGAGAGACGGGGTTATTGCGGATTTTTCAACGGAAGCTGCTACGGAATTGGCTCCCTTTGAGGCCAGAGGCGAGGTCGGTGATGCTATAGTTTTTTCCTGTGGAACAATAACCGGCTTAGACGCTAGTGGATTCGGTTTTACCACGGATTTTTCTGGCGATGTCGCGGCAGGTTTGGTATCCAGGGACACCACGGTTGGCGTCGATGTTGCGAGGGATTCTTTCGGCGCAACACTTGCAGAGTTGTTGCTCGCGGGGATCGCATCTAGGCTTGTTTTCGAGGCGGCTTTTTTTGGTGGAGCGTTCGTCGGTTTCGCTCCTTTAGAGGCTGATTTGGTGCGCCGCTTGGTTGTTGACTTGGCGATTTTTTTTGGCAAAATCGGCTCAATGGTTTCGCTGAATTCCGTGATTACGTCATTACCTGGTTTTACACCTGTGCCGGCCAGTTCGTTGGGTTGCGCAGTTACTGTAGAATTGTGGGTCAGGTCAAAACTCGCAAAGGCTTCTGTTGCGGTTTCAAAGGAATTCTGGAAAAATTCAGCCTGATGGGCCGCAGCCTTTTGCATGACATCTACCGCAGCGTTGTTGGCGGCGGTTATCGCTTCGATATTTTTGCGTTGGAAACTCATCATTCCTTCAATGCCGAAGTAGGGATGATTAAAGGTTTCTACAAATTTGGATAACTGATCGGCCATTTTGTTCGGCTCAAAGCTTGCAACAATCTTGGTGGCATCAAAATTGATGAATGGGTTGATCTGATTAGTCATATTTCAAGCTCCTGAAAATCTCTTTATGCGGCACTGCACAATGAAATAATATGCGAAGAGTATAGTATAAGTCAATAATAATGCTGCACTGCAACAAAAAAAGAAACCCCAAAATGTTTAAGGAACTAAAGGCTTGCCATATTGGAGAGACGGAACAAATATGTTATCGCTTTACATGAAGACAAAGACATAAAGCAATATTTGGATAAAAAAGCTAATGCCCACTCATCAAAAAACAACTATCAAAACGATAGCCCGCAGACCCGTGGATTGTTCAAATGGTATGATTGATGCTTTTATAAAAATGGTGTTGGATGGCGGCGAAGTTCCCTATGAAAATCTGAAAAATGGTGTCCCCAGAGCAGAGCTACTGTTTTATACAATTGATGGTGAAACGCTTATGGGCGTTGGCGCTATCCGGTATCAACAGAAAGCCTTTCACAAGTTTTTATTCGAACAAGCCGGCGTTCCGGAAATGTTTAATCCTGATAGCGTTGAGACTTGCTGGATATATGTTGCTCCGGAACACAGAGGAAAAGGTGTGTACCAAAATCAGATGGAATACCGAATGAAATATTTGAAAAATCGCCCTGCTCACTCCCTTCAACGTGGCAGCAATAAGGCTATTTTTGCAGCAACAGGTAGCAAAGATATTGTTCGGCAAGTAGGACAGGAATTCACACTGCCCAAAGAAGACCATAAAATCAGGCTAATGGTCCAGAATCACGATCTCGTATACGACCCGGACAAACAATTCTGGTATGGACACAAGGCCGAAGTGAGAGGTTGATGCATTGTTCTTGAAGGCATTGTCGGGGCACTGCCAGTTTAACTCAGATTTGACGGTGTCGTGATATCGTCATAAAGGTTAGGCATGAAAACCACAATCCCTTCCTATATTTCATAATTTCACCTGAGGTGAGAAAAGCCCTTTAAGGACTAATCGACTGAATATAGCTCAGGAGGTCTTCTATCTCGTCTGTATTCAACTGAAATTCGGGCATCGCTTCATGCCCCACAGAAATTCCCTCGGCTAAAGACTCTTCAAGATTTTCCAACGGCCACCGCGACGCAAGCTCCCTGAAGGGAGGTGCGGGTTGAAAGGGACTGACACCTTGGGCAATGACATTGTGACAGCGGGCGCAATATTGATCAGCGATTGCCCGCCCATTGGAAATATCGCCGTGAAACGTGCCTTGCGCCAATAGTGGGCCGGATATCGGGAGCAGAACTAGCCCAGCCAACAAGAGGCTCAAAATTCTAAACATGCTTTATTGTCCGCCCTGTGCCACTTTCCATGCTGCATAACCGCCTGCAAGTGAGAGTACATCTTCGTATCCCATATCGAGAAGGGTTTTCGCCGCTAGAGCGGATCTTCCACCCGAGCCACAGTAAAGAACAAGTCTTTTATCAGGTTTCATAGCAGGGTTATAAGCGGGACTTTCGGGGTCCGCCTGAAATTCCAGAAGTCCGCGTGATGCGTGAACTGATCCTGGTATGCCACCGTCAGAATCGCGCTCCACAGCTTCGCGGACATCAACAAGAATAACTGTGGGATCATCAAGAAGATATGGCAGATCCTGAACTGAAACCGTTTCAATAACTGCATTCGCTTCAGCAAGCATTTTCTGAAAACCATGACGGAGAGGTTGTTTTTGCATTTTTA
>JBALXM010000051.1:0-22183 GCA_036960695.1 Sneathiella sp. | reverse complement strand
TTTTTACGGTTTTATAACTTGCCAGAGATAAATTTCGGGATTATCACATTAATTAAGCAATTCAATTTTGTTCACTTCTAGGTAGTGGCCACCAACCTGTACCGCCTACAATATCTTGTATCCATTTTAGGCGTGCAAAACTAATGTGATAATGCCAACATTAGTACTTAATTAATATTATTTTTGTTTAATGCAAGTCAGTTTGACCTACAATATTTTTCAATTGAGATGGTATTATTGTGACTGTAGGGGAAGATACATCAATCGTTGGCGGTCGGAACAAACAACCAATTCGGTCTGTTCCTATTTCTCAATTTAATGAAGCTGGTTTGCATTTTCTAGTTGAAAATTCCAGCAATTTTGTCGTGTTAACGGATGTGCAGGGGCGTATTAACTACGCAAATATATTTGCTCAAAAGTTGTTGGGAGATACTGGGCAGAATTGCTTGGGGCACAGCCTTGGTAAATTCACCAGTGCAGAAACAACCAAAAAAATATCCGCAATTGTAAACAACCTTGTTGCCAGCCCCGATATTCCTCAACGAGAGTTGATCAAATTCACAGACAGCAACAATCTCGATACACTTTTGAATGTCAGTGCCTATAATTTACTTAAAATAGAGGACATTGGCGGCCTCCTTTTTGACGGCCGTAACATCACCGGGCAGGACAAAATTGAGGCTGATTTGAGGATTTCGAGGGATTTGTTTGAATCTGCTTTCAGCGCCAATAATTCAATGTGTTCCATCAGCGAATTCAAAACAGGTGAATTTGTCGATGTCAATCAGAGTTGGGCAGATACCCTTGGTCATACCAGAGAAGAAGCAATTGGCCATACCTCGGTGGAACTCAATATATGGTCTGACACAGCAATGCGGCAAGGGATTATCTCAAAACTCAAAGAGGATCGTAGACTTAAAGGGTATGTAGCTGAAATTTCATGTAAAACGGGCGCTAGACTTACGGTCGAAATAAATGCCGAGATCCTGAAAGTCGGAAACCTTGAGAGGTTATATTTTGCGTCAACTGACATTACAGAGCGCGTAAAAAATGCTAAAGTTCTGAGTGAAAGTGAGGCGCGTTTCCGGGATCTATTGGAATATTCAACAGACTGGTTTTGGGAAACCGATGACAATTTTGTTTTCACGATCGTTTCAGAAAGCGCAAATTTGTTTGAAGGGTTCGATCGAAACCGGATGATTGGCAAAAGTGTTGGAGAAACTTTCAGCTATTTTGGGCTGGTAGAAAAGTCAGAAAAAATAGTCACCATTATGCGCGATAGGCAGCCTTTCAGAGGCATTCGCTATAGTTTTAAGGCTCCCGATGGAAAAATACGGCATCAAAGTTATAATGGAAAACCAATATTTGACGAGGCTGGCATATTCCTCGGCTATCGCGGAACGGGTACCGATGAAACAGCTACTTATGAAGCTGAGGCTCGCAAAGAGATAGCAGAAGAACAGTTACGGCAATCACAGAAAATGGAAGCGATTGGCCAACTTACAGGCGGCATTGCCCATGACTTTAACAATCTTTTATCTGTCATCATTGGCAATGCCGAATTAATTGACCACAACCTCACTGTTGACGATGAGAACCGAAAGCAGCTGGAGGCCATTTTTCGAGCGGCTATGAATGGGGCCGAACTCACTCAAAGTCTGCTCGCCTATTCACGCAAACAAGTGTTGCGGCCCAAAAACATCAAGATTGATCAGCAGCTACAGCAGCTAATTGACGTCTTGCCTCGCACTCTTGACGCAAATATTGACATCAAAGTTATCCGACCTGATGACCTGTGGTCATGCCTTGCGGATCCAGGACAGGTAGAGAATGTTTTGCTTAATCTGGCCAACAACGCCAGCGACGCCATGATAAATGGTGGAAACTTGAGCATCTCATTTGCCAATGTGATGCTTGACAACGAAGACGTCGGTAATCCGCCAAAGCAAGTGTCGGGATATTTCGTCAAAATGTCTGTGTCCGATAGCGGTTCAGGTATGCCTAAAACCACGCTAGAGCATATCTTCGAGCCTTTCTTCACTACCAAGGATACAGGTAAAGGCACCGGACTGGGCCTAAGTATGGTCTACGGTTTTGCGGAGCAGTCCAATGGTTATGTTTCTGTAACTTCCGAAATTAAAGTAGGCACGATTGTAGACTTATATCTGCCACGTTCTTTTGATGGCACCAAAGAATAATGCGATAATACGCAATTTTGCGCCTTGAGATTTCTCAAGAAAGTCGTGAAACTCTGTGGGAACCCACAACCCATTGCCACTGATAGATTACGCTCTAATCGAACTGCCATCAAGATTATTGGGAGCCTGGCGTTTTAAGAAGTAAGACAGAGGAAGAAGGGCAGACGTGAGAAGTTACATCCGTCATTCCGGCGAAGTAGGAACGTCTTGCTAGGGGCCGTCATATGTAAAAATTTCAGAAATTCACTTCGAACCCCTCTTCAATTTCCCACCACTTCAACAACGTTGTCATCTCAACTCAAGAAGTACATTTAAAATTCAATGTGACGCTTTTCGCAGAGTGGCGACAACTTTGTGCTGTATAACAGCTGCGATACCATGCTTAACTGAGACCAGTTCACATTCGTCTGACAGCACCCAAAGGCGTTCAAAAAAAGTAATTGAGGTATTGATGCTTAAAAACCCACTTTTAGTTGTCGCCCTAATAATTACCGCATCTATAGCCATATGGGGAATAGTTGATACCCAAGGTTTAGCTAATTTTGCAGCAAAGCTTGTTGGTGCACAATTCTCGAGCCGAGCTTGGTTCATTATGCTCACAGTAAGCTTTTTGTTGATAATCAGTATTTGGTTGGCGATTTCACGATACGGCTCAATCAAGCTCGGTAAGGACGATGATGAGCCAGAATTCGCGACCCTCTCCTGGTTGGCGATGCTTTTCTCTGCAGGGATGGGTGTTGGGTTGCTCTATTGGGGAACAGCAGAACCTTTATCTCATTATTTATTAGTATCTGATTATGAAAACTCTAACAAAGCCGCCAGCATATCACTGTTTTTAACAAATTTTCATTGGGGTTTTCATGCTTGGGCGATTTATGCGATGACGGGTTTGGTCATTGCCTATTTTTCATTTAGATTAGGGTGTCCAAGCCTTATTAGTTCACCAATTATTAAAGTGTTCGGAAAGACCCGACTTCCCCGCACCATCGGCTGGCTCATTGATTTGATGGCGATCGTCGCTATTGCCATAGGGCTCGGTGGCTCTGTTGCTATGGGTGTGTTTCAAGTTAAAGAGGGCATCGATGTTCTGTTCCAATTGAAAGATACTGGTATGGGATTAACCATGGGGGTGTTTGTTGTCTTATGCTTGACATACATTCTGCCGTTAACTGTTGAACTAGGTAAGGGAATGGTTCTGCTATCAAATGCCGCCATGATCGTTGCGGGTACGTTATTGATCTACTTACTGTTAGTCGGGCCCACTAGTTTTTTAATGGGCGGGATTGTTCAGGGTCTTGGCGAGTATTTAGGCTCGTTCTTAGTTCACGGATTTACAACTTTTACATTTATGGATGACAGAATTGGTGGTTGGTTCCAGTCTTGGACATTGACTTACATGCTATGGTGGCTGGCATGGGCTCCATTCGTTGGGGTGTTCATCGCTCGTATTTCTAAGGGCAGGACCATCCGCGAATTCGTATGCTGCGTTGTTTTAGTGCCGACGGCCTTTTCAATTTTGTGGTTTGGTGTTTTTGGCGGCATTGGGTTTTATGATATACAATCTGGCGAATTACCGATTTTGGACGTTGTTCGCGATAATATATCGGGTGTAACTTTTTATGTACTTGAACAATTTCCCCTATCATCATTGACAATCGCAGGAGTGGTTATCGCAGCTTTTTTGTTTTTAGTTACTAGTGTCGTTAGCGCCGCTTTTGTCTTGGCGATGTTTTCAACTGGAGGCGATTTAAACCCGAGCACTAAAGTTAAGTTAAGCTGGGGTTTCGTTTTAGGTGCCCTTGGTCTTGCTATGATCCTATCAGGTAGTATCGATGCCGTGAAATCTATTATTGCGCTTGGTGCTTTACCGTTCGTGTTTATAATTTTGCTGCTTGTGGTTTGTTTTTTGAAAGCTTTGAAGACGGAAAGGATATGAAGTCATGAGTAATATTGTAGACACCATCATGAATATTGAAGTCTTTATATTTATCGGCATACTGATCTGGCTTTATTTTAAGCCAGATGACAATGACAGCCCTAAAAATTAAAGTTGATTTCCTAGAATGAATATCGACGTGTATTGCGCCGTTACTGTTACGTCTGGAAAAGCCTAGTCAACCACAACTCTTTTGCTTCTTAATGCTTGTCAACAAGGTTTGCCTGCTTACATTTTCGATGTACGAATCTTAACTAGAGCCAGTTCGTATTCGTCCGACAGTACCCCCCAGAGGTTGCGCCGAAGTTCCCACGATTTTTCAAATGACAGGTCGTCTTGTGTCTTTCCATCAGCCATTCATGCTTTAAGGAGAGTTCATAAACAAAAGCTAGCAGCTCTTCCCTTATTTGCATCTTCACCAATTGATTATGTCTCGATCAGGCTTTATACGAAAAAAACTGATCCAGTAATTTCAAGTAAGGATCAGTTAAAAGGCAAGGTCGTGGGACACCTTCTAGGCTCTATAGGCACAACTCTATTGGATGAGAAGGATGTCACTATCCAGCTTGTCTCCGATAAGCCTCTACTCCTGAAAATGTTGTTTGCTGGGCGCTTAGACGTTGTGATGGGCCATCATCCAGATATACCCATGGCAATCGAACGGTTGGGATTAGATGACGTCTATTACGATCCCATAATAACTGTGTACCGGACACCGGTTCACATCGTGTGCCATAAGTTTAAGGAGGTGGATGACCTTTTGGATAAGATTAATTTCCGCATCAGGGAAGTACGTGCCAACGGCATGGCCCAAAAAATTCTTAGTAAATATGCAGAAATTGTCCCCTTGTCAGAAGACAGCAGTATTTTCAAGGCGCTAGAAAACCCTCCAATGTAAAATTAAGTCAATCGCATTTTGATCTCTCTCAATCACGCTATTTTTTTGGTAACTGCTGGCCTGACCATAACAAAAGCTCGTCAAGCGTTAGCGTTGTTCACCTGTGCCTATATAAAAACGGTCAATGAAGTTCTGCTGAATGTCACAAACCGTTGATACGATCCAAAGGACTGAAGGTTTGGCAGAGAAGACGTTGAACGATGTCTATGGGCCGGATAAAGTAGGTTAGAAACTCAAATCAACCAAAAGATACTCCGCGATAAATATCGCTTATTCCTATTTCCATACTCTAATCGTGCGGGAATATTAAACCGCCATAAACAGTATTTCGATCTATGATGAAATTACCTTTTAATTCTAAGTCGAGCTCTAACGTCGGATGCAGGTTTTTGACTATTTTTGCTTTAAAATTCGATTTGTTTAGATCTATTTCTAGGATTTCTACATCGTGAAAACCGAAGAAAATCTGTGTGATTGGTGACAGACATTTGTAAATTGCTTCTTTCGCAACATAGATCAGTGTGAGCTTAAGACAGTCATCGAGTGCCCTGTTAGAACGAATATTGTTCCATTCGCTAACATCGGAAACCAAATCTTGAATTTGATCTTTTATTTTCTTCGAAAAGATGTGTTCAATATCGAAGCCTATTCCCAGTGCATCGCTTGCATTAGCCACTGCAGCCCCAACAAAAATATCAGTATGGGAAATGGATCCGACAACGTTATGAGGCCAAACCGGAGCCCTGTTTTCTTTAATAGGAATAGGGTCGTTCGCATCTTTGTGTCCAAGTTTTGTTAGGGCTTTTTTCGCAAAAAAGCGTCCTGAAAGAAATTCTAATTGACGTGAGACTTTGGCTTTTTGTAGCTGAACAGGGAGTGGATAGTACTTCAAAAGCTCTTCATTTGTATGTAACGCGCCAAAAGAAACGGATACATATTCTGGGAACAAATTTGAGAGCATAAAGTTTAGCTTTTCCTGCTTTGTTAGAATCTCATTCAGACTAATTGTTTATTTGGAACTCATTGAGGCTTTCATTCTTTGTAAAAGGACGCTCGAATATGGCGGGCCACATGGTTAATGTTTGGTGGTTCGGTACATGACAAATGGTCTCCATCAACATCTCTGATAACAAAACGACCTTGCAATAGGCGTCCCCATCCAAAATCATTTTTCCTTGAATGATTGGAATTGGTTTCATGTGCGCGAACGAGAAGTGTGGATGTCGGCTTATCAAATGCAGTGGGTTTGTAATTTCTCATAGCCTTTTGATAAGTTTTTCGGGTTTGTTCTGCTAGTTCAATAGGCTGCTTTAACGGTACCTCTTGACTAGTGTTCTTAGAAAATTTTCCGGCTTTAAGAGACAGCTTGTCAAAGATTATCTTACAGAGCTTTTTTGCTCCGCCATTGCGGAGTATGTCTATAGCTTTCAAAGATTTTTGGTACCAATGTGGATAGGATGCGTCGGGTAAAAGGGTATCAATTAAGAGAAGGTTTTCAATTGTTTCTCCTTGAGCAGCCAGTTTTTTAGCTACTTCAAAAGCAACTAGTCCGCCGAATGAATGTCCCAACAAATTGTAGGGTCCATTTGGTTGTACCGAACGGACAAGGGCTACATATTGATTGGACATCATATCAATATCAATCTCAACATTGTGCCCGATTTCGATAGAGTTAATGGCCTCCTGGTGCTCCTTTGCAAGTAAACCATAAACGGTAAATTCGGGACCAACAACGGTAGCCAAGTTTTGATAATATGTTACGCCATGCAAGCATATAAGGTTTTTTTCCTCAGATGTTCCAGACTGAAGTTTAACATTTAAATCCCCGATACGTACCGTTGTTTGTTCAAGGCAATCTCTAAGCTTCGCAAATGTTTGTGTGCGAAAGATGTCAGATAAATTGACTTCGACATTTGTTGCTTTTTTAACTTCAGAAACAAGTTTTAAGGCTGATAGTGAATTCCCACCAAGATCAAAGAAGTTATCAGATGGATCGAATGTATCGATATTGAGAGATTTCTTCCAAGACTGGATCAGGGCTAACTCGAAATCCCCACTTATCTTGATTTTATCAGAACAAGGATCAACGCCGTTAAGGTCGGAGGCGCTTTCGGGGTTTTGGGGCCCATTTAGTAAGCCCCCAGTCCTCAGTTCATTATTTTCACGATGGGTCGAAATCAATTCTTGGTAATTCTTAGCTAATTCTTCGATATAAGCTGCATCGAAGATCAAAGGGTCATACTCGAATTCTCCGATTAGTCCGTCGGGCATAATTGTAAATTGGAGCGAAAGACTGCATTTACTGCCAGTACTTTTAAGCAAGGTGAGGGTTGTTTCACAGTTTGGGATTGTGATGTCTTTTTTAAATGACCTTTGAAGAGAAAACAGTGTTTGAAAAAAAGGTCTGCCTTCAGTGTCCCGCAGAGGGGATAGCTCTTCTATCAACTGTACAAGGGGAACGTCTTTGTTCTTTATCGCATCGATAAGAGTGTTATGGACATCTAATAAGAAGTCAGAAAAAAGCTGATTTTTCTCCGGCCTCATGCGAATAACGAGGGTATTGAGAAAATAACCAATTGTATTTTGAACGTCTGCGTCTTCTCTCAAGGATACAGGCGTTCCAATTGTAAAGTCGTTTCCGCATCCAGAATTTGCTAGAAGAGTCCCATAAAGAGATAACAGTAATGTAAAAAACGACGTGCCTTCTGACGTGGCATACTGTTTCATTTCTTGAGTTAAGTTGTTGGGGACGTGGAATTTAAGTCGTTCGCATTGGTTTGATTTTTTACTAGTTTTGATTTTCTGTTTTAAAGAGAGAACGGGATTTACGCCTTTTAGCTGAGTGCTCCAATACGCGATCTGGCTTGCGTAAACTCCCTTATTTGAATTTTCATGCTGTCGCTCACTGAAACTTTGGTAACTTCCAACATGCTCAGGCATTGTTAGTAGTTTTTGCCCGTTTAAATGGTCTTCGTAACAGCTCTGCAATTCAGAAATGAATATGCCGATCGACCACTCATCAATGAGAATATGGTGGAAATTAAGAAGCAGCGCATGTTTGTTTTCGCTGACCTTACTTAATGTAAGTGTTACGGGAGGCAATAAATTCGATAAAGAGAAAACACGAGACGCCTCTGTTTGTAGGTTTATTTTTCCTGAGGATAAAGGCGGGAAAAGTGGAATTTCTGGCACGCAATTGACGTAGAGTTTGGACCCATCGTGACGAAATGACGCTCGAAGCATATCGTGTCGAGCAAAGATAGTATCGAGGGTTTTTTGCAAAGCAGGCAAATTCAAATTTCCCTCAAACTCTATAAGAAACGGCACATTATAAGCATTGCAAGGGTGTCGATATTGGTGCTCCAGCCACATTTGATGTTGGCCAAAAGATGCCTCAAACTCGGCCGTACTTACTGCGGAGTTTTCTTCTGTCTGGTGCTGATCGATTAAACCTGTGTCGACTTCTTTGGCCAGATCCCTTAGTGATTTACTTTCGAAAAACTTACCAAGAGAGACGTGAACACCAAACTGCTTTTTGATGTCAGATATTACCTGTATTGCCTGTAAAGAATTTCCTCCCATTCGGAAAAAATTGTCTTCCGGCTGAACGGCAGGTTCTTGAAATATTTTTTGCCAAATACCAACGACGCCTTTCTCAGTTTTCGTTATGGTTTTTTTTGTTGGCGATAAAACGGGACCGACGGCGCTTTCAAGCTGATGTTTTAGCATTTGACGGTCGAGTTTTCCATTTATGGTCAGAGGTAGTTTCTCAAGTTGTATGAATTTTTCAGGTAAACAATATTTTGGAAGATGTTTTTCTAATACTTTTAAAAGAACGGTTTCTTCAAATTCACGACCCTTTGGATCTGGGACTATAAAAGCGGCCAGTGACATCGTCCCGGCACGTGTCTTGTAGGCTATAATTGCGGAATTTTTGAAACATGTTTTTTGTTGAAGCATGGCTTCTACTTCGCTCGGCTCAACTCGATAACCTCTAATTTTAACTTGCTGATCTATGCGGCCCAAGAACTCTATATTGCCGTTGTCAAGCTCGCGAACCTTATCACCAGTTCGATAAAGCGTAACGCTTTGAGGCATGTTGGCTTCAGCGTAAGATATGAAACTGTTCGCGGTTTCGGAAGGTTTGTTGATGTACCCTCTGGCAACACCGTTTCCGCCAATATACAGCTCACCCTCTGTGCCAATGGGTACAGGCTTACTATCCGCATTTAATATGCGAACGAACGCTTTATTTATCGCCTTTCCAATTGGAATACTTGTGTTTTTAGTGAGATCGTCACGAGGAATGTCATAGCAACAGGTGAACGTTGTCGCTTCTGTCGGCCCATATCCATTTATCAAACGTGTGTTTGACAGAACGGAGAGAGCCTTTCTTACATGGGGAATTGAAAGAACTTCTCCGCCAACCAACAACTGGGCAACATTGCTTAAAATATGAGGATTTGTATCAATGATAGTGTTAAAAAGGGATGATGTTAGCCATAATACGCTAATATTTTCCCGATTTATCGTCTCATCCAAACGGTCAATAGATAGCTCCTTATCAGGATAAACCACGCAACATCCGCCATTCAGTAAGGCTCCCCATATTTCAAAAGTTGCGGCGTCAAACCCGTTAGGAGCAAGTTGCAAATGCCTTTGGGGATGCCCCAGATCGACGTAGCCGGGGTTGCATACAAGATGTGTTACCCCTCTGTTTAGGATGTCGACGCCTTTTGGCTGTCCGGTTGAGCCAGAGGTGTACATAATGTAGGCACTGTCATGTGGCTTAGAGTGACAGACGGGGTTTTTGACTTGAGTAGCCTGATAACTAATTGCGTCCAATTTGATGAGTTGAATACCGAATGTCTCGAAATTCGGCTCAAAGTTAGTTTGACAAAGGATGGCTTTGAGGTCGCAATCCTCAATCATATATTTGAGCCGGCTTAGGGGAAAATCGGCATCAAGAGGAACATATGCACAGCGTATTTTGAGAATGGCCAAGATGCCTATGATAAACCAATCTGTTCGTTGGGCATCAATACCTATGCGGTCCCCCACTTCAATACCGTTTTCTAATAGTGTATTTGCGAGTTGGTTGGCATGATTATTCAAACTTGAGAAAGTATGAACATTCCCTCGAAAGCTTATTGCCGTTGCATCAGGGGTTTCGCCGACTTTCGCTTCGAATACTTTTGCAATCGAACTATGAGGTACTACTGAGTGTATTGTCATGATTGCAATGCGGGCTCTTCTGGCAATGTAAAAGATGGGTCGACTTCATGAGTTACTTTTATTTTGAGTTGCCTACTTGGTGCCCAGTGCAGCCATAAATGAGTCAAAGGGCCGTCATCAGTTTTAGAAAAATTAAACTCATGTGATAAGTTTTCAATTAAGCCAATTACCGCCGCATGAGAAATTTTCCAACCAACACATTTATGTTTGTGCAGTCCAAAGGGTGAATAAACAGACGGCGTTAGGTTTTTATCGTCAAACCGTGCAGGATTAAAATCGTGGGGACACTCGAAAATATTAGCGTCTCGATGTGCCTCCCGTACACAAACTCTAATATTCCAATTTTTAGGAATACGGAATTTACCAAAATTCACTTCGGATGTTGTCCGCCTCAATAACCACTCGCTCTGAGAAAGTCTGAGGACTTCTTTTACGATATTTTCTGATTGATAAGGGTGGTTTGAATTTGCCAATCTATTAGTATATTTCTCACGCCAGTCTTGATTGTCAGATAAGAATTTGATTGTCCATGTGAGAAGGCCGGTTGTGTCTATGCGGCCTGACCAAAAATCATTGATTAGGTTGCATAGAACATTTCTGTCGACTATGGCTTCGGGGGCGTTTTCTGCAAGTAACACAATGACAGGTTTGAACCGTGAAGGCTGATATTTTGGCGCACTAAATTTCTCGAAGCAACGTTGCAGAAACTCAATAAATTCATCAAGCTTTGGTCGAAAATCAGATGTTTTTGTGTTGCGCTGTACTCTTATCAAGTCAAGTTTTAGCGATAGTTTTTCGAGCTCTGCAAAATCTTCACTGCCTGGAGTAATACCGAACAACACTTGCGCGAGAATGTTGTACATCATTTGATCAAAATAGGGGCGCGGATCCACGCCAATCTCGGCTGATACGCCCCCATCCTTCTCCATCGCCTGTAAGATGTTGCGCGCCTCCGTCGTGCAAATCTCAAGCACATCGCTCGTGTTTAGCGCAGAATAGGCTGTATGGTGCAGTTTGCTATATTTCAGATGATCAGTTTCCGACATGTTTCGAAGAAGGCCGCTTTCAAATTGCAATGAAAATGGCGCGACGGGTTCAAGGCGGAGAGATTTGTCGTGTTGGCGAAGAAAATTTCGACCTAATTTAAGATCTGTGATGCAAACCATTGGTCTCATGCTCAAATAACGATGATCTGGCGGAGAGCTTATTTTAAAGATTGGTCCGAATTCACGTGTTTGATCTAAGAAAAACATGTCATTCGTCGCTGCAGAGAGCGGGAATAGTTTTAAAGATCCGGGAGGTATTGAGGAGCGTTTGCCATAATCAGGCTTAGACCGGAAATCATATGCTATAGCAATTAATACGCCTGCAATTGCCATAAGGTGCAATGCTGGTTGAGCTATGTAACTGACAAGAAACAGAAACCCGGCATAAAGGATTAAGATGAATAAGATTTTTCGAGCTCGGCCCCGCGTGAGCAAGTTCACATATTTTTTATTCACGGAAGGCGACGCGTGATATTCCTTACGGGCCTCAAGCATGAAAAGTTGCCACACAGGCCAAGGGAGGAGCGATAAAAGAAGAATTTCGGTTAGAGTAAGCAGCAACTCCAAAATTTTTACCCTATACTTAAGTAATGTTTTAAATATTTATACTAGTTATCCACGTTTTGTGGGTGCATTTAAGTCTGAATTCTCTATTTGTATGTGCATTTTTATAGCTGTGGCCTAATAATCTAGTAAGGCAACGATTATATTGTATTACTGTAGCAGTTTTTAAAAATCGTATAAATTACTATTTAAGCAATAACTACTAAAATTAACTTAAATAAAACAAGAAAACTCAAGCGATTTTTGACTGCTCATTTGTCAATGTGGCTATTAGAGGTTGTCGCCGTTATTCCTTGAACCAAAAGAGGACAAGATAAATCTCGAGGGGGAACGAATTATATGGTTCATACGCACTCTGTCCTGCGTCGTTTATAAATCAGCCAAGTACAAGGACGTAGGGTAAGTCGGGAAAAAACAAAATACATGATGGTACTTTGATTATAACAGAACGAATTTGATCGAGAGGCCAAAGGTTTCTTCGCAGTCCCCTGTGATGGAAAAAAATAATCGGATCCGTGGTAGATGTGTGATGAGTTGGAGTTGAATTTTTTGTTGGAGCTGAGCCAACGCAACTCTTGCATTGGGAGAGGCAAACAA
Organism: Sneathiella sp.; assembly: GCA_036960695.1. Taxonomy (GTDB): domain Bacteria; phylum Pseudomonadota; class Alphaproteobacteria; order Sneathiellales; family Sneathiellaceae; genus Sneathiella. Next base: position 9,709 of record JBALXM010000051.1, on the reverse strand, counting down.
TACGAAACTCCCAAAAATGTTTTTGAGCAGGTTTATAACCCGAGATATGTTGTATCTCTCATCAGCGTTTGATGGGGGTATGAATTTATATGGAGAAGCACTTGACGTGAGCAGATGCCGCATTTTCTTCTGAAAGTCCACTGCGGGTTATTTTAGGGCGTCCTATTTGTCTTCTTAAGGCAATTCCAATCATTGAATTTGTTTTGCTGATGGGAAGACGTGTAAGCGGTATGCAGTAAAAACTCACCTTTCGATCAAGGTGTTTGGGCCTTGCCATAAAAAAGCAGTGACCGACAATTTGCCGGACACTGCCTTAAACGTTTCAGATGAGCCTGAGATGTTTAGTTTGTAAGCGGCGGGGCGAATTTCGTAAGATCAATTCCTTTAACCGCTGCTTTATATTCATCAATGCTTGGCGTTCTGCCTAAAACTGTAGAGAGAACCACGACCGGAGTGGATGCGAGCAAGGATTCCCCTTTCTTCTCTTCAGTATCTTCCACAACACGTCCCTGGAACAGGCGGGTAGAGGTTGCCATGACAGTGTCCCCTTTTTCTGCCTTTTCCTGATTACCCATACACAGGTTACAGCCAGGACGTTCTAGATATAGAATGTTGTCATATTTCAAACGGGCAGTGTTTTTAGGCGAAAGATCATCAAATTCAAATCCTGCATATTTTTGCAGAACATCCCAAGTGCCTTCCGCTTTTAGCTCATCAACGATGTTGTAGGTGGGAGGGGCAACAACCAAAGGCGCTTTGAATTCAACTTTACCGTGGAGATCTTCCAGATTTTTCAGCATCTGAGCAACGATGATCAAGTCTCCCTTATGAACCATGCAGGAGCCAACAAAGCCAAGGTCGACTGATTTCTCGGCTTTATAGTAGGAAACCGGTCTGATGGTGTCGTGGGTGTAGCGCTTAGATACGTCCGGATTATTGACATCCGGATCTGCAATCATTGGCTCGTCAATTTGATCTAGATCGACAACAACTTCTGCGTAATATTTTGCATTGTCATCGGGGGTCAAAGCTGGCTTTTCGCCTGATTTGATTTCGTTAATTCTTGTGTCTGCTTTTGCAATGAGACCTTTAAGGGTTTGGGCTTCATTGTCCATTCCTTTATCGATCATGATTTGAATGCGGCTCTTGGCGATTTCAAGAGATTCAATCAATGTATCGTCTTCAGAAATACAGATGGACGCTTTTGCCTTCATTTCAGCGGTCCAGTCAGTAAACGTGAACGCTTGGTCAGCAAGCAAAGTTCCAATATGAACCTCGATAATTCGACCTTGGAACACGTTGTCGCCAAATTTCTTCAGCATCTGAGACTGCGTTGCATGAACCACGTCCCGGAAATCCATATGGGATTTCATGTGGCCCTTAAAGGTCACTTTCACAGATTCAGGGATCGGCATGGAGGCTTCACCTGTGGCAAGTGCAAGGGCAACAGTTCCGGAGTCTGCACCAAAAGCAACGCCTTTTGACATACGGGTATGTGAATCGCCGCCAATAATGATCGCTTGATCATCCACGGTAATGTCATTCAAAACCTTATGAATAACGTCTGTCATGGCATGATAGACGCCCTTAGGGTCCCGCGCGGTGACGAGGCCGAATTTATTCATGAATTTCATGAGTTTGGGGATATTGGCCTGAGCTTTTTTATCCCATACGGACGCTGTGTGACAGCCGGACTGATAGGCACCGTCAACAATTGGCGAAATGACAGTTGCGGCCATAGCTTCCAGCTCTTGCGAGGTCATCAAGCCTGTTGTGTCCTGTGATCCCACAATGTTGACCTGAACGCGGACATCAGAGCCTGCGTGAAGAACGGTGCCTTCTGTTACGCCCACTGCGTTGTTGTTGAATATTTTTTCAACGGCGGTAAGGCCTTGTCCCTCATGAGAGATTTCTTTGGAAGGGGCAAAAACAGTTGGCATATCAACGCCAAGTGTTGCCGCCGCAAAAGTTTGTAGTTTCTTACCAAAAACCACAGCATAGGAGCCACTTGCTTTGATGAATTCAACCGCTTGCGGCGTCAATGCGGAAGAGATATCTACCAGCTCTTCACTACCTTTATAAAGCTTCATTGTCTTGGTGTTGATGGTGAGCACTGTACCGGTTGCTACCGAATAGACCTGTTCAAGAACGGGATCGCCACTTTCATTTCGAACTGTATTGCCGTCCGCGTCAAGTTTCTTGATCCAGTTATTAAGGTCAATTCCAATGCCGCCGGTGACGCCAACTGTTGTCTGAAAAATCGGTGAAATGCCATTTGTACCCGCGACGATCGGCGCAATGTTCACAAAGGGAACATAAGGGCTCGCCTGCTTGCCTGTCCAAAGTGCCACATTGTTCACGCCGGACATACGCGAAGAGCCAACGCCCATTGTGCCTTTTTCAGCGATCAGCATAACTCTCGCGTCAGGGTGAGCTGCTTGTAACGCTTTGATCTCCCCTTGAGCTTCTTCAGAAATGAGGCATTTTCCATGTAATTCTCGGTCAGACCGTGAATGGGCTTGGCCGCCCGGAGAGAGCAAATCGGTAGAGATGTCGCCTTCAGCCGCAATATAGGTGACTACTTGAATTTCTTCATCAACATCAGGAAGCTTGGTAAAGAATTCAGCCTTTGCGTAGCTTTCCAGAATATCTTTGGCAATGGCGCTGCCCGCCTCGAAAGCGGCTTTCAGCCGGTCCGTATCGGCTTCATACAGGAAAACCTGTGTTTTAAGAACGTCAGCGGCTTGTGCCGCAATTGAGGCGTCTTCACCGAGGGTGAGATCCAAAAGAACTTCAATTGAAGGGCCGCCGTTCATGTGCGACAGTAATTCAAAGGCAAAAACAGGTGTGATTTCTTTAACAACCACAGTTCCGAGAATGATGTGCTTCAGGAAACTGGCTTTTTCACCGGCGGCACTCGTTGTCCCTGGAATTGTGTTGTAGATAAAAAAGTTCAGGCAAGCGTCGCGGTGTTCGCTATCTTCATCTCGAATATGTGCGATGATGTCCTGAACAAGCACGCCATCCTCTATGGGCTTGGGGTGCAATCCCTCGTTTTTCCGATTATCAATCTCATTCAAGTAATCTGTATAATAGCTCATGACTGTCCCGATGCTTTAATAATTGATTGAGCTTAACACCGGGCAACAGAAAACACTGGCAGGCCGGGGAAAGCATGCTATGCGCAGTATTAATTTATCCCACATTGGCTTGCAAGAAGTTTCCGACTATTTAGGAGGGAAACTCCTAAAATAATACGTGCCTGAAAGGAGCTGATAGGCTTATCTGACTGGCAGCTTAAACCTTGTCAGCATAAATAATCCGCCTGTGGTTTTTAAGTTCGGTGTCGTAAACAGTCATCAAATTGCTTTCACCTTTCAGCCGGTGAACCACTTAGAATGTTGTTTTGGGAGTTTGAGGGAAGCGCAGAGGGCGGAGCTATGCTTGAGGTCGTGAAAAAGAGTGTCTTTATATATGAAACAGCAAAATAGGTAGCATATCTACGATTTTTCGATATTGGATTTGTCAGTAGTTATATTCCGAAAATAAACTATATTCTAGTTTTGAAGTTGTTGCCAAATTGGGGGAAGTACAGTTCATGAAGCTCACACGAGATGGATTGGATTTAGCACGGGTGTTAGAAGCTGCCACAGATAGCATCCTCGTCACATCGAGCGAACTTAATGAACCAGGCCCGAAGATTGTCTATGCAAATCCTGCTTTTGTGCATATGACGGGTTGGGCATTGGACGAGATAATTGGCAAGACACCTCGGATACTTCAAGGCGCAAAAACAGACACTTCTATCTTTGACTCTATGCGGCAGGCGCTTCTAACTGCAAAGCGTTGGGAAGGGCAAACTGTTAATTACAAAAAAGACGGATCCGAATTTGTGATGGAATGGTCAATTAGTCCGCTATTCGATGCAGCAGGACAGCCGAATTTTTATGTAGCCGTACAGCGGGATGTAACTGCCCGTGTGGAAAATGAACGGTTACTTCAAATAGCAAGAGAAGCCGCAAAGGATGCTGATCGTAAAAAGCAGAATTTGGCGCGATATTTTTCACCTGGAAAAGTTGATATCCTTGCGGAGCGAGATAAACCTCTAGGGCCTGTGCGGCTACAAAATGTCGCCGTATTGATCATTGACATAATCGGCTTTACGACGATGAGTGAAGCCATGAAGCCTGAACGCGTTGTTGAGTTACTAAGATCATTTTATGAACGGATGGCCGAGGTCATTTTTCGAAACGATGGATCAATAGAGAATTTTGCCGGTGATTCACTATTGGCCATTTTCGGCGTCCCGGATGTGGGACTTAATGACGCTAATAATGCCATTTCATGCGCCTTGGAGATGAAACAGGCAATGAATAGCTGGAATGAGAAGAGAAATGCAGAGGGGCGGGACAAAGTAGATGTGGGGATTTCAGCACATTTTGGCGCCGTCGTTTTGGGAGATATTGGTACTGAGCAGTCAATGAGCTTTACGGTCATTGGTGATCCAGTGAACACGACGAGCCGAATTCAGAATTTATGTCGAACCCTGGGTTTTGAAGTTTTGGTTACTCAGCAATTGATTGACCAAGCCGTGTCCGAAAATGATCCACGAGAAGAACAATTACATAAATTTAACGATGCTGGAATTCATTCTCTTCGAGGAAGAGCGCAGTCCATAAAAATCTTATCGTATGGAAAAAGGAAGTTTTAACTTTGGGCATTCTGTTATCGGATATCGTTGTCGGCAAAATTATGGTGGTCAATGACCAAATGCAAACAGATTATCGCTACGAGTTGAATGAAAAGGTTGGCGTCGTTCACTCTGATGATTTCGCGCCTTATTTTTCACCGCAGGAAATGCTGGCGTTAGGCGTATTCGAAGGTAAATACTGCAACGACTGTACGAACGAAATTCCGTCAGAATGGTTTAAAAACGCGAAGATCAGTAAAGACGCAAATTCAGAAAATAATTGTTTCAGCATTAAATCGCGGCAACCCTTATCGGAATGGCGATCGAAAGGGTGGATATATGGGCCAGATCCGCGAGGATGGTTTCAATGGTATTGCCGTTACTATCTTGGAAGAAGACTTGCCAGGGTTGACGAAATCCAGAAACGCAGGTGGCGTGCTTTTAAAAGGCACGCGGGGCAAGTTCGGAAAAATTGTGAATGTGGAGATGTTTCTTGTCGTCCTCGTCAACGTCAAGCCCTTCTTCAATGGTCACATAATGCTTTTTTATAGTGATAAATACTTGAATAAATGGATGTAGTGCAAGGTTTACTGATTGGACACAGCATCCAAGTGTTGGGAGTTCAAATCTCTCCTCCATTGCCAAACTTTCCCTGCGGTCATAAGTGACGTGCTTAAAGGCCTGATACAAGATCTTTGCCTTTGAAAATGTGCCAGAGCAGTCGAGCGGGGCAGTTCTAAAAACTGCCCCAGACCATCAGACTATTTGAAATAAGTGCTAATTTGATCTTTCAAGGTCATCCGTTGGCGGCGAAGCTGCTTTTCGTATCCTTCATCTGCGGGCGATACACTGGTTTCGATCCGATGAATTTCCCGGTTTATGGTATGATACTCCTCAGTTAGTTTAGAAAAATGCGCATCACTTTCATTCAGACTGCGAATTTGATCTTTATTATCCGGGAATTCTTCGGCTAGTTCGTGCGGGACATGGGTCATTATGTTCAATCACCTTGGGTATGTTTTCGATAATTGATCATAGTCAGGTGCGCAAGCTTTGCTCATTGATTAGCCTCAAAAGTAGCGTCATATTATTCGCCTAATCATGAAATTAGGATGCCATTGACAGATATTCCTGCCGCGGAGAGCTTCTTCTCGCTCTTAAGAACGGATAAAAAAAGGATGTTCAAAACGCGCTCTGAAGCCAAGGCTGAGATTTTTAATTACGTAGAACTATTTTACAAACCGACGTGCCGTCATGGAAACAACAACGGAATTTCACCAATAGAATACAAAAACGACATTATGAGAAACTATCTGTTGTCTAGAACACTAGGGCCTTGCCAAGTCGAAAGTGTTTATAGAAGTTGGCAAGTGTCGGGTTCGGGTAACACGGCCCAAACAGTTGCCGTGGATCGAACAACGCGGACTTCATCACCATCACCGTCATGCCCGGGATGGCAGACATATCGGTAATCATCCCTGCCAGATAAGTTTTGAGGATGCTCTATGCCTTCCTTTTTTATTTTGTATTGTTGCGCACTTATTAATTGTTGTAGGCTCTTCGTTGTTATCTCAAATGTAGTAAAATGGAGATGCCGATATGTACACATTATTGATAGACGAGAGTGGGGACGAGGGCAGTCTTGTTCGAGTTTGGAAAAATAATGATCAAGGTGTTTGTCCTTGGTGCGGTTCTTAGTGAAGACAAGGACCCTATAAATATTGGCGATATTCCCGGAAAATTAGCAAAAAGGACCGGTAAAAAAATATTCATGTTAGTGGGCTAACGCACAAAAAAAGAGCTTATGTTGGTCAAGAATTCTCAAAATTTCCTATGAAAATATTTGACTCAGCTTCTAATGAAAAAACAATAGAAAATAAATTTTCTACGCTGAAAAAAGGAAACCTCCTTTGGAAATATTACAACAAGACTGCGCAGTACCTATTAGAGACGGTTGGTCAGTATTATGGAGCCAAATCAATAGGTAAGAAGAAAAATAGAACAGTATGTGAAGAAAAGAGAGGCTTTAACAGGGAGTGCCATCTCAATTCAAGACGCACATTTAAAGTTCGACGTGACGCTGCTTTTGCTGAGAGGCGTCGACTTTGTGCTGCATAAAGTGCTGTGATATCATGCTTAGCTGGGACCAGTTAGCATTCGTCAAACTGCACCTACCCAACAGCAGAGTCGATTGATGTGGGGCGAGAATAAGAAATCTTTTGCATTTGGGGGAAATTAGGCTAATGAGCGACAAAATAATGTGACAAGATCGAAATTGTCTCTTTCCAAAACGTGAGAATTTTCATAAAGTTAACTTTATCTTAAGGATTTTTGAAATATGAAAATTGTAATTGCGTTTCTATTGGTGTTTCTTTTTCCGCTTGTTGTTAATGCAAGTGTGATGACATTTGATTCTGTGCCTGCTGCGGGCATCCCGCTGCCTTATTCAGAGAATGGCATATTTACACCAGCGGCTCTATCGTTCAATAATCTTGAAGCTGTTCATATTGATGATTTTGGTACTGGGCACCCTGATAAGGTTGAATTTACGATGTCGTCTCGTTTCGATGCGTTGAGCTTCGATCTATACGGCTATCCAACTAGAGTTATAGATCCATTTAACAATGTCTATGTTCAAGGCTGGCGGGGAGGATCTTTAGTTGCCTCAGACGAATTTTGGATGGGCGATTTTAACACCTATCTTTTTGGGGATCTTTTCTCGAATTTGGATAAGTTGATAATTGGCGTTCAGCTTCCGGTACCCTTTTCGAAATGCTTCTTTGAAGCACCTTGTACCCACTTCAATATTGATAACGTAACTTTGACGGCTGTTCCTTTACCAGCCAGTTTTCCTATATTTTTTGCCGGTTTAGCTTTATTGGGATGGGTTCGTTTCCGCCGGGCAGTTACTAATTCGAGTAAACAATAATCTTAATGATTGTTCTCGTAAGTTTTATCGCGTTTTTGGCTTGATCAATGTGATTAACCCAGATTTTTGGCGTCCCATTTTCGGCTTTGTGATATTAACCATCATATCCATTAGGAATAGATACCGTAGTTTTGTGGCTGGGAACTGCAGTAAAACCATGAGGCTTTTCTTAAGGTTTCCATAAAGTAGCCACCTCAACGTTGACGAATGGAATGGATATACCGCAGACTTCTCAGTATCAGATATTAAAGAGTAAGTTTGCCGGAAATTTATCGCCCCTTAGTCGCTGATATGCATATTGGGGTCTATGCAGTGCTTCTGCTCCCGCAAGCCTTTTCCACATTGGAAGAAAGAAATTCTCGCCTTATCAGTGTGACGACACTAATCAAATGTAATCACTTGCATAAACATGCTTTGGCAGATTAATTTGAATAGAAGAGTTCAAATACTCACTTGCTTTGAGATCTAAAACGTCCTGATTTGTGTGATTAGGTACTTTAGGGAGAATTCTATGTCCTTTGGTAAAAGAATTGCAGTGACCCTATTGGGACTGTTTCTTGTTGCGTCTGCCTTCTTATGGTTTGGTAAAGCAAGTGAAGAACAAAGTGATGGAGTAACATCTGTACTCTTGAATAAAGAGGAACAAAAAAAGACTACAAAACTTGGTCTTTTGGATGAAAAGAAACAAAACGATTCTTTAAAGGGTACTCTCTTCGACGACGCTCTTCGGAAACCGTTTTTTGACGATTTGACACCGATGATAAAAAGGCGTGTCATTCGCATCTTGGTCTCTCCCAATCAAGCCAATTTTATGGTTTCCGGTGGCGAAATAGCTGGATTTGAATATGAACTGACGCAGCACTACCGAAACTATTTGGAGACCCGCGTTCGCAAATCGACTTGGCCTGTCTCATTCATATACATTCCGGTTCCTTTTGATCAGTTGTTACCGGCCTTGAATGCTGGGCAAGGAGATATGGTTGCTGCGGGCCTGACCATAACAAAGGACCGTCAAACGTCAGCGTTGTTCACCCGTGCCTATATAAAAAATGTCAATGAAGTTCTGGTGACGTCACAAAACGTTGATCCAATCCAAACGGCTGAAGGTTTGGCCGGCAAAACAGTTCTGGTGATGGAGGGTACCAGTTATGAGGAGAGCCTTGCCGCGTTTAATCAAACACTCGTTGGCAAGGGTTTGAAATCAATCACGATAAAAACTGAGAGCAAAGGTTCAATTACCACAGAAGATATTCTGGAAATGGTCAATTCCGGTATTGTTGATTATACCATTGTTGATAACCATCTCGCTGAAATGTGGTCTAAAGTTTTGCTGAAAATACGCATTAGAAGTGACATTTCGTTCAATGATGGTGGAGAGGTTGCTTGGGCGGTCAGGAAGACAAATCCTGAACTCCTTAAAAGTCTGAATATATTTTTAGAGACCAATAAGCAAGGAACACTTGTCGGCAACGTCCTTTTTACTCGATATTTTGCGGATCACAAATGGATCTCTAATCCCTTAGCCGACAAGCAAGTCGAAAAGCTTGCTGAACTTGAGCAATTATTCCGTAAATATGCTAAAAAATTTGATTTTGACTGGCGGTTTTTGGCTGCGCTAGCCTATCAGGAATCAAGGTTGTCGCAGGATGTCGTCAGTCACACTGGTGCTGTCGGGATTATGCAAGTCCAACCGCGAACAGCGGCCTATAAACCCATAGCAATTTCAAACATCGACACTCTTGAGGGAAATATTCACGCTGGAACCAAATACCTAGCCTATCTTCGGGATAAAACCAAAGACGAGACGGAAATAAGCGCTATGGACCAGATAAATTTTATTCTGGCTTCGTATAATGCGGGTCCATCTCGATTGAAAAAGCTTCGATCTGCCACTAAGAAAAGAGGATTAGACCCCAACAAATGGCACTCCAATGTAGCGTTGGAGGCACGCCGTACCATCGGTCATGAAACTGTCGAGTATGTCGCTAATATCTCAAAATATTATGTTGCCTATAAAATCTTGTCGGAAAACAAGACAAAGCGTGAGAAAGCCGTGAAGAAGTTGAAGGGCAAAATATAGGTATTGCAAC
>JBALXM010000050.1:0-27794 GCA_036960695.1 Sneathiella sp. | reverse complement strand
CCAACAGCATCCATTTTCTGGGAGCGGCGGAGTTGGTCTTCTAGACCCTTCCTTGTCGTAATATCCCTGCCGGTACTGTTCATCGTTACGATCTTGCCGTCGCGGCCATAGTGTATGGATATATGCCAAGAAATGTGATGAATGGAGCCTGTAAGACTAACCTGTCGATTTTCATATTTGATAACGGAAAGCTTGCTGTCCAACCACTCTTGAAACGCTTCCTGCGTAGAAATTCGGTCTTCAGGGTGAACATTGCCAAAGGCGAGCTTGCCTACACAATCTTCTGGTGACATGCCGAAGATTGAATGTGACATGTGATTCACAAACAGAAAACGCCCTTCTCCGTCAACAATAGTAATTAAATCTTGGGTTCCTTCAACGGTTTGTCTATAGAGCTCTTCACTTTTGCGAAGTTCTTCTATCGATTCAATCCAACGTCCATGCATGGCGTTGATAGAACTAACAACTTGCCCAAGTTCATCCTCTACACCGGCCTTCATTTTTTTCCTGTCTAGGGTAAGAAGTGACACCGATGTTTCTATGGTCATCGACGAAGTGTAAGAAGCAAGTTTGCTAAGATGTCGAGTAACCAACTGACGAAACACGATGAAAAAAGCAAATGTTAGCGCAATTACCCACATACCAAACGTCACTAGTGAGGTAAGAGTGTGGGATATGAAATAAGAGTAAAAACTATGTTTTTTAACCCAAATAGACAAAGTACCAAGGGATTCAAATTTACCATCAACCGAATAAACGAGTGGTATTTGTTTATGAAAAAAATCGGAAGATATTTTCTTCCCCACGCCCCAAATTTCTCCTTTATCTGTAGTTACTTCGACATATTCAAAACCGGGTAAGTCTAGAATTCCGGCCAACTCAAATCGAACGCGATTCTCCGAATAGTTCCAGACACCAGCAGATAAGCTTGGAACGTGAGTGCTCGCAACTAAGTTGATATCAGAAGATATTGACGAAAGTTCACTATAGTAATTTGTGTATGACTGTACTGCTGTTGCAATTAATGTCGCCACAGTGCCTACAATCAGTAAAGCGACGACAAGGCGGCGGACGACAGAACCAGGCTTACCAAACAGTGGAATTTTTTCGATTTTTTGCATGGCGCCTTACGAAATTAATCTGTGAATACCTATGGTCGCAAGATCAAGGTTTAGTTTGTTTATATCCTTGACGTTCAAGAATTGTATTATACGTTCCGTCGAAGCGCATAGCCGATAGGGCTTTGTTGAAGCCCTCAATAATAAGAGTATTGTTAGGATGTTTCTTTCTGACAATTATATGCAAATTTTTTATATTTAAGGGTTTAGGTAAAAAATCTACCGCCAGTGTTTCGGGTGAGAAATTCTTCTTTAAGTAATATCTGACGACCAATTCGTCTTCTGCAAATAGGTCTAATCTACCTACTTTCAACTTTTTCAGGTTGGCAAGGACGCTTTCACCCTCAGCGTCTTTTTTAAAAGAAGTCGCGTTATCAAATTCTGGCTCGTAGATATATCCCTTTGTCACACCAACAGTCAGACCACTAATATCTTCGATTTTGTCAAACTGATGAGCAGTATCCTTACGCTTAATTAGTCTCACGGTGTTTGAGAGATATGGATCGCTATATGATACATGCTTGGCCCTTTCATCATTGTAAGACGTGGTGATGAGAATATCGTACGTTCCATCGATTGTGCCCTCTAATGCCCGTTTCCACGGAACAAATGTCACTTGGGTTTCGTAACCTGCACGGCGCAAAGCTGTTACGACTATCTCTGTTGCGATCCCCTTGCCCGGCAGTGTTTCACCTGCATAGGGCGGCCATGGGTCGTTTACTAATTTCAAGACTTCCTGTGCGTACCCTGTTCGTATATCGAACAAGAGAAAAACAACGCTTAGCAATAAAAACCGTGGGCAAATAGAAAACTTCATTACTGGCCCTCAAAATTCAGTTGTGCAGCAGTATGCAGCTTATAAAGAAGATATCTTATTGGAGGCTCAATGAACAGTTATATTGCAACATTGATTAAACGGTATACGCGACCTGTAATGTTACCCAAGGTTGTAGGCACGAATACTTAAAGTGTTGTTTTAGCCTTGTGGTAAGCCCCTAGTTTTCTAGACAACCAATAACTTCTCATAATGTCGCTTTTCATATTCTGTTGGTGATATACCGTTGTTGTTTCCATGACAGCGCACCGGCTTGTAAAACAGTTCAATGTAATTAAAAATCTCAGCCTTGGCTTCAGCGCGCGCTTTGAATATCTTTTTCTTGATCCGTTCTGTTTTTAAGAGCGAGAAAAAACTTTCGGCAACAGCGTTATCATTTTGCCGCCTAATCAATTCAGTATCAAACCTACATTATGCCAAATCTTAACAAAATGCCTATCGGGCTCTGAAGCCAATAAGATTAGGTTAGATTGATTTTAAGTCAAAAACAGTAGTCTGTAGTCTTTGAATATCTTAAATTAGGTTTTACTAAATGTATCCTTAGGGCACTTTTCAGACCTTTTAAGATCGGTAAATTTATGTCCGCAACTGCGCGGAAAGCGGAAGTTAAAGTCAGGAAATTCTATTTCGGAATGCAGATGTCTGCTTTGGCTAATGTTTCGGATGGCAATCTTGAAGAGACCGATATCGATCAGCATGTATATTCCTGAAAGCGGACGTTCGCTCAAAAACCATCAATTTGATAAATTGATAGACCGCTAGGCGGGCAAAACGACCGATGCCAAATACCCGCCCACGGCTGAACTGGACGGAAAGCGAAAGTCAGTTTTGAGAAATCTGAAAATCCATTTTAATGTCTGTTATTGATGGGTATAGCGGACACCATTTTCAGTGCCTGAAAAGGACGGCTCATGACCCCTTTCAGACATTGCGGCTTTGCCATCGACCACGTTTTTTTTCTTGTGCTTCAACAGAAAAGAAAAGATGCTGACGGGCACCTCAAATACAGACCAACTGGAGTAAAGTATGAAACGTTCGAAGACGATATTTTTCGCGGGCTTGTTATGCTTCAGTCTAGGATACATAGCCAACGATATTGTTGGAGAGGCAGGGGGTAAGATGGTCGGTACTGTGGTAGCATCCCCAATCTTACCTCTCTTTGAATCCACAAATAATTTTATAAGTACGATACCTCAGGCACAAAGGCCTTTCCTAATTAAAAGTTACTCCTCGAAAAAGGAAATATGTATGGATTTGCAAGTCAGGGTATTGGGTGAATTGTTGACTGTACTGTCTACCGAGACTAACACCCTCCCCATCGCATTTTATAAAAAGTGGGAGGGGCGCAGCGGGTTCAAGAGTAAGATACAGGCGGAGTTTGATCACTTGGTTCAGCTGAAGAATGAGTGTTGGAGATTGTAGTCTGGGGGGATATCACTTGTCTAAGGCCACTTGTAGAGACGAGTAGTATTTCATCTTTTTATAAGCGAATATTTAAGAGGACGTCATCCGCATTAACTGAGTACGGAGTATCGCTTCATGGCTCGTTTTGCAAGGGATGGACCGGAAAGACAGAAACCGGCTCGCCCCCTCCCCGGTGGCGTTGACCATTATCCCGCTACGCGCCCATCGCAACCATTGCCTGACATACATCTCAAGCCGAGAGAGTGTGTTCCTCGTCAGGGCCTATGGAACAATTTGAGCTGATTGTATACGAAAGTATTTCGTATATTTGACGAATTTGGTTTAATCTGTTTTTGTCTTTGATTGTTCTGCGGCCTGAAGCGTCAGCTTGACATTACTATTCTCACCCTCGAAGGAACCGGCATGAAACTTTTAGTTGGCCTGACACTCACGGTGCTGCTTGGCGCTGCATCGAGCGTATTCGCCCAGACCGCAGATCTGCAAAAGGCTTACGCTCAGACCCCGGCGCAGTGCCGCAGTCCAGCGAATTGGATTACGATTAGCCCTGGTAAAATCATTGGCCCAAGCTTCAGTTGCACGATAGCAAACGAGCGACCCGCCGGAACCGGCCTATGGGTCTATGATGCAGCCTGCGAGATCAATGAGAGGCCTACCAGAGGGAATTTAGGCATGGGCATTAACATGAAGCCGGGGCCTGAGTCTTATTCGATATCATTACCTGGCGTTACGGGTGACTGGATCGACCTTCACCCCTGCAAACCAACCGTCACGCAGGCCACGAACGTAAGCACCACTGGTTGGTATGTCACACCGGAGGCATGGGGTGATTGCGGCGAAGAATGCCACACATGGCCTACGGCATGGATTAACGATGCCAATGGAGATTACGCATTAGGCGTGTCTTGCGACGCCCCGATGTTCTTGGGCGGGTATGCAATGAGGGGATCTCAGACGCCGTTTTCCGAGCTTGAGATGGTGATCAATGGTCAATCTCTTGGACAGTTCTCTGTGGATACTGGACTGAACGATGTGTACATCACCCCAACCAATCCAGCTAGGCAATCAAAGTCTCAGATCCGGGCAGCGCTGGTATCTGGCCGCACAATAAGCTTCAAGGTTGCAGGGCGAGCGCCGATCAATTTCACTCTCTCCGGCTCTAAGGCTGCGATCCGGAAAATGGAAAAACTTTGCCAACCCTGATGTTCATGCCGCAACGTCTGACAAACTTGTCGGAAGTCGCTGGCTGACGCGCGTATTCAAACAAGTTGGGTTTTCGCTTTTTTACAAATTGTTTTGATCGGTATAAGTCAGGTGTCTGTCCATAGTGGTTGACCATCAACGGGCATCGAACCGATCAAAGTCCGCTTTGAGAACGCGGCAGTTGCCATTTGTAAAAATGTCCAATTTCCCTCAGCAACAGACTTCAAAATGCAGCGTATATTCTGTGTTTGCATTTTCAAGTTGTCATGACTTGAGTACGTTTGGGATCTCAAGCTGGAAAATTCTCCGGCTAAGTAGTGTATCAATGCGAACACACTGAACCTAAGAAAATCTTCATACGGGGGAGTTATCATCGTCCCCACACAAAAACAAAAATATTTCCCCGTTTTTTTTCCAAAGACCTACATCCTTCATATGGATGAGCGATTGGACATAGTGCTTGATCAATCCAGAAGGTATTTGTGGCGTATCGAAGAGTGTATAGTGGCAGCATAAATTTTAACCGGGGAATATTAATGACCGCCTATTTGAAGGAACCTGACCGAAGGATCATTCCTGAAGGCGTGTATCGTTGTGAAATTGCCCTTCCAATAGATGAAGCAAACGACATTCAGGCACTTCAGACTGGGACCAGGTTCGGTTTTCAACTGTTAATGATGTCGTAAATACCGATTTTTCTTTGGGAACGCGCTCAACATCCAACAGCTATTACTAGAGGACGGGCTGGTTCGACCCCTACCGCTTATCCATACTCGACATTGAATTAATAACTCTGTACGGTTTTCTGTACTGTTTTGGGTAAATTTGAAATACTCACAACACGCTAAGTCATTGTTTTTATTATTTCATATGACTTGAAAGGTGTTGTGGCGGAGAAGGTGGGATTCGAACCCACGATACGCGTGAACGTATACACCCTTAGCAGGGGCGCGCCTTCAGCCACTCGGCCACTTCTCCACATGCGCCAAAGATGGCGACAACAGCGCGGAATATATAAGGTTTTGTGGCTGTGTAAAGCACTATTTTCATCATCTCCCATTTTTATTTTTATGCCTTTAAATATGCAAATCTTTAAATACGATGCCAACCATAAAGTCCGGACAATTACAATGCTTGGCTCTGATGAGGTGCGGCAGTCAATTCCTGCCTAAATTGAGTTTAAAATGCTCAGGCATGACGCTTAATAGAAAAAAAATTGTCAAAAACACCTATTTTTCGATCATTAGCGATTGAGTTGTAAAGGGATAAAACGCAAATATGATTTTCTATACAACACCCTAGGAACCAGCAAATTTTTCTGTATTTGCAACATAGAAAACATAAGTGACACAACTTAAATACGAATATATAAATTATTTAAAATTAATATAAGACACAAAATTAACTTTCTGTTAATAAATTACCAATACCTTTTTATTGATATCCGCGTTGTATCAGTCAGTCGTATGATTAAACACTTATCAGATTTTCAAACACCTAGTTTAAGTGATTTCTTTTGGAGGGACTATGGAACAGCAACCGGGATTGGCGGACATTTTCAACGATGCTCTCGCTAACATGTCAGAAGCATATGTAATCTATGATAAAAACGGCAATCTTGTCCAATGCAATGACAAGTTCCGCGCGCTCTATAATTACTCAAAGATTGAAGCTTCTGCCGGTGTGCATTTCTCCACCCTTAGTGGTTTGGATATAGAACGCGGCTCCGTTAAATTCGAAGACACTGAAGCGGCCAATTCCAGTTATCTCGCCCGGGAATGCAACTTTCATGAAGGTAAGGATTTTCCGATTTTAGTGCAATTACAAGATAATCGATGGATTAAAATAACCGATAGCACCCTTAAGTCAGGCGGCATTATTTCCATTCAAAGCGATATAACAGACTTAAAGCGAAATGAAGCCTTATTAAAAGAGGCAAAACAACAGGCTGAAATCAGCGACAGGGCAAAATCAGAATTCATGGCGAATACGAGCCACGAACTTCGTACGCCCCTCAATGCGATAATTGGGTTTTCATCTCTTCTGGGTTCTGAACTTTATGGTCCCCATTCTGATCCTCGCTACAAAGAATATGCCCATGACATTGAAGGCGCTGGTGAACATCTACTGAGCCTAATTAATGAAATTCTTGATCTAGCCAAGATTGAAACGGGAAGCGTGACACTTGATGAGCAGACGGTAAACATAGAGCAGCTCTGCAAATCGTGTAAAACAATGGTGGATACCCGAGCAAACGAGAGAAACATCACAGTGGATATCATTGTATCCCCCCCTAACCTAACAGTGTTTGCAGATCCTATTCGCTTAAAACAAATTTTGATTAATTTGGTATCCAATGCTGTAAAATTTTCTCATAAAAACAGCCAAGTTACAGTTCGTTGGAAGCTTAGGAAGGGAAAGGTATTTTTGGCTGTGCAAGATTCCGGTGTTGGTATTGAACAGGAATTTCTGCCACATTTATATGAGCCATTTCAGCGGAGTAGACTTGCTAAGGATTCAAAATGTGAGGGAACGGGCCTGGGCCTCAGTCTTGTGAAAAAATTTAGTAAAGCTCATGATGCGAAACTGATTGTCGCCAGCGAACCTGACGTTGGAACAACCTTCGAAGTAGAATTTCCCGAATTTAGAACCATCGGATCTCAAACGGTATTAGCCTCTTAGTCGTTTCGCGACACCGTCCTTAAAATCGTAGAGCCTCTTTCTGGTGTCAGGCTAGGGAAGCTGTTGCAAAAAAGAATTTTATTGAGACAAATACCATTCTCTAGCCATTTTTTGGGCAGTGGCGATTTCATCAGTAGACATATCGTGAGAAATTTCTGCGCGGCTTTCCCGTGCTTCAATGACACCATTCATCGCGGCTAGGTTGAACCATTTATGCGCGGTCACCAAATCCATCGGAACGCCATCACCGGTTGCGAAGAGAAGACCTGCGCGATACTGCTCTTCAGGAGTCCCTATTTCAGCATGCCTGATTTTCTTTTCAATATAATCCCTGTCTAACGTCGCCATTTACTCTCTCCTTCCATCTACAAAAACAAGTTCTTCGTGTTAAAAGAATCTGCTCTCTTTTATAATGTAGGACATCATGAGGGGAAAAATATTAACAATAAGTTTCTTCATTCACTTTTTTTAATATGAAAGATGATGAATGGAGACAGTCAAAAAAAAGGGCCAAATCCAGCACTCGGATTTTGACCCTATTTTCAAGACTCTAGAAACTTATTGTCGAGCAAAATGATTGAAAAGGGTTCTTCCAATAATTCAAAATTGATCAAGAATAAAATTCGATTATGTAAGATAATCCCCTTCGAATTCTAACAACCAAAGGCAAGGTCACTTAGAATCCAATGGGTGAGATCATCTGATCAGACTTTTTTAGGCTGTTAATCTTTTGGAAATTCGAGACCCATCTCCCGGTATCGCTCAGGATCATCAATCCATTTTTCGCGAACCTTTACAAACAGGAATAAATGAACGCGCTGCCCAAGGCTCTCTTCCAATTCTTCGCGGGCCAGGGCACCAATTTTTTTAATGGTCTGCCCGCCCTTACCAAGTATCATCGGCTTATGGTTTTCTCTGGAGACAAAGATCACCTGATCAATCTTCACAGAACCATCTTTACGTTCTTCCCATTTCTCCGTTTCAACTGTTAGAGAATATGGGAGTTCCTGGTTCATGCGCAGGAACAATTTCTCGCGCGTAATTTCAGCCGCCAGGCTCCGCATCGGTGCTAAAGCAAGTTGGTCTTCGGGATAGAGCCAAGGCCCATCGGGAAGCTCTGTCGCAAGCTCTGCCCGCAATTCAGGAACACCGTCGCCAGTGAGCGCAGAGATCATGAAGATTTTTTCGAAAATACTGTGCTTAGACAATTGTTCCGTCAACCCTAACAAGCTATCACGCTTGATAAGGTCAATTTTGTTCAAGATGACATGCGCTTTTTGGCCAGAGTTCGCTAAACCCTCAATAATACGTTCCACGTCCTTGGTAATTCCTTTGACCGCATCAATCAGCAATGCAATCTGATCCGCATCCTGCGCACCAGCCCAAGCAGCGCTAACCATCGCCTTTTCAAGTCTGCGGGAAGGCGCAAAAATACCGGGCGTGTCCACAAAGATCATTTGTGTTTGGCCTTCAAGGGCAATCGCTGTAACACGGGCCCGTGTGGTTTGTACCTTAGGAGATACAATAGCAATTTTGGCGCCAACTAAATGATTTAGCAAAGTAGACTTGCCTGCGTTTGGCGCACCGATTAGCGTGATGTATCCACATTTAGTCGGTGTATCGCCGGATAAAGTGTTATCCATTATTCAATTCTTTCAATAACTTTTCTGCGGCCTGTTGCTCCGCGGATCTTTTCGAGGCACCCGTTGCACTATGAGACGAGCAGCCCTCAACAATAATTTTTACAGTAAAGAACCTGTTGTGATCAGGTCCCTCTTCTGCAACTACTTCATAGACAGGCGGATTTTTCCCGCCCTTTGCGGCCCATTCCTGTATAGATGACTTAGGGTCTTTATTTGCAGCATCCAGTTTTTCAAACCGTTTCCACCAACTATCTTTGATAAATTGGTGGGATGCTTTCATTCCTCCATCTAAATAAAGGGCGGCAATGATTGCTTCCACACAGTCTTCAAGAATAGACGGGTTATTGTCACCCCCTGATAATTTCAGGTCAGCAGACATACGCACATGCTTTTCAAGTCCGAGCTCTTTGGCTATCGATGCCAAGGTCTCTTTTCTAACTTGTGCATTATATCTGCGGGATAACTGCCCCGCCTCCGCTTTTCCATAGCGGCGATAAAGCTCTTCACTAATAACCAATCCTAAAACACGGTCCCCAAGAAACTCGAGTCTCTCGTAGTCTCGGGATGATTCCATCGTTCTTTTCCCCCCCTTAACAAGGGAGGAATGAGTCAAAGCCTCAATAAGGAGGTTCTCGTCCTTGAACTTATATTTCAAAATCGACATAAGTTCAGAAAGATCTACAGGTTCCTTTTGCATCAGTTCAACATGGAAAATACGCGTTCCCAGCGAGTGGCAAAAGGTAATTTCCAAACTTCCCAGAAACTTGTATCCCCCTCGAGTGAGAAGAACAGCATTTCTGCACGGCCCACCAAATTCTCAACCGGGATATAACCCACATGAGAGAGGAAGCGGCTATCTGTTGAATTGTCACGGTTATCGCCCATGCCAAAGACATGCCCTGCGGGGACCGTAAAGACACCGGTGTTATCTGCTGACCCATTTCTGGTCAGGTCTAGCGTCATAAAGGTCCGGCCATTTGGCAGCGTTTCTTGAAACTGTGCAAATCGTCGAACGTTTCCGTTAAAGTCCCGATCCACATAATCGTCAACGCGCTCGCGCTTTACAGCCGTTCCATTTATATGAAGAACGCCATTGATCATTTGAAGCTTATCGCCCGGCAGACCAACAATTCTTTTAATATAATCAATAGGATCCCCAATCGGTTTTTTGAAAACCGCAACATCACCGCGTTCAGGGAGTTCTTCCATAATCCGTCCGGAGAACATTCCACCACTGAAAGGGAAAGAATGTTTACTAAAACCATAGGAGTATTTGGACACAAAAAGGTAATCGCCAATTTTTAAGGTTGGCAACATGGATTCAGAGGGAATTTTAAAAGGCTCGAACGCAAAAGTGCGAACCACCATTGCAATCAAGACTGCGTATATGATGGTACGAAAAGTTTCACCAAACCAGCTTTCTTCTTTCACCACGTCTTCTTTCATTTAGTCGCCTATTTTTTTCTAATGTTCTCAATTGCACGAAGCCTAGCTAGGCGCAACTGAATTTGAGAATAATATTGTTTTAGTATTTATACTTTATCGAATTTCAACTGCTTCAATCATTACAATGGCCTGCGCTTGCGGTGGCTCGTCCGTAATGGTCAGGTGTATGACAGCTTCCATTCCATCTGGTGTTATATGGTGAAGTCGCTTCAATGCGCCACCCGTTAATTTCATTGTCGGTTTACCGGACGGCAAATTAACAACCCCCATATCCTTCCAGAAGACCCCTTTTCGAAAGCCCGTCCCCAGTGCTTTCGAGCAGGCTTCCTTGGCCGCATACCGCTTTGCATAAGAGTCAATTCGGTTCATTCTCCGTTCTGATTTCTTCTGCTCAACTTCTGTATAGATGCGTTGGATAAAGCGGTCGCCAAACCGTCCGATTGTTTTCTCGATCCGGCGGATATCAATGATATCATTTCCAAGTCCAATAATCACTGGATTATCCCTCAATCAAAACAGAATTTCGAGCTTCATCCATAAGCAACCGCATTTTTCCAATTGCAGCTTCCAAACCGATAAAGATGGCCTCTCCGATCAGGAAATGCCCAATATTCAGCTCCACCACGTTTGGTATTTGCGCTATTGGCGCAACAGTGTCGAACGTTATGCCATGTCCCGCATGACATTCAAGACCAAGCTCTTCAGCAATCGCGGCCCCGCGTATGATCTTATCCAATTGGGCTTGACGCACATCTCCTGAGACCGCATCGCAAAATGGACCCACATGAAATTCCACAATATCTGCACCAAGTTTGGCTGCAGCATCCAGCTGGCGTGCATCTGGCTCAATAAACAAAGAGACCCGGATATCATTCCGCCGGAGTTCTGAGACATAAGGCATAAGCACATTATGGCCCCCGGCCACATCCAATCCGCCTTCCGTCGTCTTCTCTTCGCGTTTTTCAGGGACAAGACAACTAGCGTGAGGCTTATGTCTCAGGGCAATATCTAGCATCTCTTCTGTCGCCGCCATTTCAAAGTTAAGCGGAATGATCAAGTTTTCAGAAAGCTTTGTGATATCCCCGTCGGCAATATGGCGTCGATCTTCTCGTAGATGAGCTGTAATACCATCTGCGCCAGCTTTTTCAGCAATTTGGGCCGCACGTAACGGATCAGGGTGAATACCCCCGCGCGCATTTCTTATGGTTGCTACATGATCAATATTTACGCCTAATCGCAACTTCTTCATAATTTGCCTCGACTAATAGTTGTGTCCACGGCAAGAGACGATCTCGCTTGCTCCAACCGTTCCCGTGCAGCCTGATGGGCCTCTGCTCTTTTAACTCTAAACTTCTTGATTAAGACCCATAGTGGATAGAAAATTAGGATCCAAACGACAACAGATATAGGAGCAGAGCCCACGAACATCGGAAACAGGATATTCATGAATATTTCAGAAACGCTTTGCCAACCGCTATCCCAAAAATCATGGAAAAAGTTCTTCATGGTATGAGCTGTAAAGGTCTGCCCTTCCAAGGAGTCAAGGTCCAGCATCCAAAATCCAAGATTATAGACTGCCGTCCAAATAAAAGGGAACGTCCACGGATTTCCGACGACTGTTCCAATAGCCGATGCTAGAATATTTGCCCTGAATATCCAGGCCAGCAAGCCACTGACAATAAAATGCAAACCAACAAAAGGAGTGAAGGAGACCGCGGCCCCGAATGCAAATCCCGCAGCAAGAGAGTAAGGTGATCCGGGCATGCGAGCCAATCGATAGCTCATGTAACGCGTCGATCTCTTAAAGCCGATGGACGGCCAGAAGAAATTAGCAACCTGTCTTACTTTTGGTGTTTTATTGCGACGCTGGAACATTCAGTACTATCTTTTTTTATTTGAGATTACGACTACCCGGTTTAATTGCTGGAATTTTTTGAAGTTCTGGCGGGAGATTGTCGGCCTCATATGTCTTCACATCCATCCCCATCAATGAGAACAACGGAACACCCACGTCAACTGTACCGTTTGATCGATCAATCAGGCAAGTCGCCCCTACAACTTTGCCGCCAGCCTGTTCAATCACGTCGATACATTCACGGCTGGATTTTCCAGTGGTAATAATATCTTCGGACATTATCACGCGAGCACCGGGCTTAAGCTCGAACCCACGGCGAAAGGTGAAGGTGCCTTCACTGCGCTCTGTAAACATGCCCGGAACGCCCAGCTGTCGCGCCATCTCATACCCGACAACAACACCGCCCATTGCTGGGGCCACCACAATATCAACGGAATTTTCACCAAGGGATGCATAGACCTTCGCCGCCAGAGCCCGACAAAGGGCCTCAGCCCGTTTTGGGTGCATCAAGACCTTCGCACATTGCAAATAACGATCAGAATGAAGGCCGGAACTTAAAAGAAAATGACCTTCAAGCAGTGCTTCAGATTCACGAAAATGGGTCAAAACTTCTTCTGGTGTCATGTCTTTGTCTTTCATTACCCTGTGGCCCGCTCAACAGAACTGATCACCGGATCGGCTCGAAGGGCTGCCATGATGTTAGTCAGATGCTTCACGTCGCGAACTTGAATATCAATCCGCATTTCAAAAAAATCTTGGCTTCTGTTGGAGATAACTAGATTATTTATGTTACCGTTATTTGCCGCAATAGTAGATGTAATACTTGAAAGTGCACCCGACTCATTTGCCATGACAAGAGTGATACGTCCCACCTGCACGTCTTCATCCTGAGTTTCCTTATCCCAAGACACATCCAGCCAACGTTCTGGAACTTCTGCAAACTGCTCGAGCGTATCGCAATGAATGGTGTGAATAGTAACGCCTTTTCCCGTCGTCACGATCCCGACAATACGGTCTCCGGGCAACGGATGACAACACCGCGCAAGATGCATGGCCATTCCAGGGATGAGCCCCTTGATAGGAATAGCATGATCGTGTTTCTTCTTTTTAGAAGCCTTACTTTTGGAAGGCGTGAAATCAGTTTCCGCGTGCTCGTCTTTTTTCTCGCCGGGGAAAATAATATCAATAAGTTGACGGCCCGTATGGGTTCCATCCCCCAACGTGTAGTATACATCCTCCGGCGCATCACAATCCCAAACTTTCAGAACTGGAGCGAGGGCTTTTTCATTAAAAGGTTTATTATCAACCCGAAAAGCCTTCTCAGCGATAGCGCGCCCAAGCTCTACATATTGATCCCGTTGTTGGTGGCGAATAAAGCGGCGGACAGCAGAACGAGCTTTTCCGCTGACAACAAAATTCTCCCAAGTGGGCGACGGTGTTTGGTTTTTTGACCGTAAAATCTCAACTTGATCACCGTTTCTGAGGACGGTTCGAAGCGGAGCCATCCGGCCATTGACCTTAGAGCCTACGCAAGTATCGCCAACGCGCGTGTGAACCGCGTAGGCAAAATCTACGGGACTACTACCAGCCGGCAAAGAGATTAAATCCCCCTTTGGTGAGAAGCAGAACACTTGGTCCTGATACATATTAAGCTTGGTATGTTCTAGGAATTCGTCAGGATCGGAGGCCTCTTCCAGAATTTCCAGAAGCTCACGAAGCCAACGATATTGCTGCCCTTCTTGAACAGCACCGCCAATTTTCTCTTTATACTGCCAGTGGGCAGCAACTCCATATTCATTGGTCTCATGCATCTCAACTGAGCGAATTTGAACTTCAATGCGCTGACGTTCAGGACCAATAATAGTAGTGTGGAGGGATCGATAGTTATTTCGCTTTGGCGTTGAAATATAATCTTTGAAACGTCCCGGCACCATAGAGTATTTAGCATGCAGCATGCCAAGCACATGATAACATTGCTCCACGTTAGAGACGACAACGCGGAAAGCAATGATGTCGGATAACTGCTCAAACGCTACATTATTTTTCTCCATCTTGCGCCAGATGGAATAAGGTCGTTTTTCGCGGCCTGCGACATCAGCTTCAATGCCTTCATCACTCAATTCTTGCTTCAGGCCTTCAACGATACGTACGACAACGCCTTCGCCTTCATCCCGCAAATAATCGAGACGCCGCAATATTGAGTTACGGGCTTCACTATTTATCTCAACGAAAGCTAGATCTTCAAGCTCATCTCTAAAACTCTGGATACCAATGCGCTCAGCAAGGGGCGCATAGATTTCCATTGTCTCTGTAGCAATACGCAGTCGTTTTTCAGGTTTTTGTATAAAATGCAGGGTTCTCATATTATGAAGACGGTCTGCGAGTTTCACCAAAAGAACACGAATGTCATTTGACATTGCGACCAATAACTTAGAGAAATTTTCGGCCTGCTTCGTTCTATCTGATTGGAGTTCTAACTGAGAAAGTTTGGTAACGCCATCAACCAAGACAGCAATTTCATTCCCAAATAACCTTTCAATTTCGTCCCGTGTTGCAACGGTATCTTCAATTGTGTCGTGCAACAGCGCGGTAATAATAGTGGCAGTATCGAGCTTAAGCTCTGTTAGAATACCAGCAACTTCAATGGGGTGGGAAAAGTAAGGATCGCCAGATGCGCGGGTTTGGCTGCCATGGGTCTTAATAGTGAAAATGTAAGCGCGGTTGAGCAGATCCTCATCAGCATGCGGATCATAACTTAATACACGTTCTACGAGTTCAACTTGCCGTAACATTCACAAAATCCGAGGTCAATCTCCTGCATCTCTAACAGTAGACTATACGATCAGACAGAGGAGCGCCAGACTGTCAAAGCAATCGCATGACACATCCACTGTTAGATCAAAAATGTATAGATATTAGGCGAATGGATCTTTAGGAGCATCCGTCTCAGGAGCTGCAGTAGCCTCATCAACAGCACCAACTTCACCGGCAGAGAAAGTTTCTTCAACGCCCTCTTCTTGAGGAACACCCGCCCACTCGTTGCTTGAACTCATCAAAGCGGCCATGTTGTCTTCTTCAGGCTCATCCACTTCAACACGACGCTGCAATGTGTGAATAAGGTCTGTTTTCAAACCTTCGAGGTCAAGGGTGTTGTCACCGATTTCGCGAAGAGAAACAACAGGATTTTTGTCATTATCACGATCAACTGTCAGCATTGATCCGGCAGCGATTGTGCGTGCACGAAGTGCAGCCATCAATACCAATTCAAACCGGTTAGGAACCTTTTCAACGCAATCTTCAACAGTCACGCGAGCCATTAACAAATCTCCAAATATATGTTATTCAAACCACTAAATATGCTTTTGCACCGCAATATGCAAGTCAAACCGACGTCAGCCTTCTCAAGAAGGTCAAATTATTCCATTTTTAAAAAAATATTGTCCTTTTCAACCACTTCAAAGCCTTGCTCACCCTCAAATTCGCTTAACAAATCTGCGGCAGTACACTTTAGTCGAGGATGTTCCCAATCTGGGCATATTTCCGCAAGGGGGGCCAAGACAAAGATTCTTTCATGCATATGAGGATGGGGAACCACATCCCCCGCTATTTGATCCTGATTTGTTGAAATCAAGTTACCATACGCCAGCAAGTCTAAATCCAGAACCCGCGCTTCCCATCTCACATCGCGAACACGCCCAAATTGCCTCTCAACCGAATGAAGAAGTGACAAGAGATCTGAGACATCTAAATGAGTTTGAACAGCCAGAACTGCGTTTACAAACCACGGCTGGTCAGACACCGGCACTGGCGCAGTCCGATACCAACTAGATTGGTGCGTTATGGTCAAACCAAGTTTCGTCAACTCGTTTACAGCAGCCTTGAGGCTATTTATTGGATCTCCATACACTGGATGGAGAAGGTTCGCGCCTAAACCGACTAGGATCATTACTGCCCGGCCCTCTATTATACTAATACTTATAATAGGGTGCTTATAGGCTCTTTCCAGAAATTTTCCACTAAATATCTATAGTTAATAAAATCTTGACGGATAGCGGCCAATACTATTTGCTATAGTATAGAAATTCGGAGAGCAATTACCGAATATCACGATAATAAAATAAACAAAAAAAACCGGATTTGTTATGACCTTCTACTCAGACGAAAGAATAGCCCTCTTTATTGATGGGTCCAACTTATACGCTTCTGGGCGAGCATTGGGTTTTGACATTGATTACAAAAAACTATTAAGCGATTTCACAGCTCAAGGTCGCCTTGTTCGTGCTTTTTATTATACAGCACTTATGGAAGAACAAGATTATTCCCCAATTCGGCCTCTCGTAGATTGGCTTGATTATAACGGCTACACCATGGTTACAAAGCCAACCAAGGAATTTACCGATGCAACCGGGCGCCGTAAATTAAAAGGCAACATGGACATTGAGTTGGCCATCGATATGATGGAACTAAGCGCCCATATTGATCATGCTGTCTTATTTTCTGGTGATGGTGATTTCCGCAGCTTGGTTGAGGCTGTGCAACGCAAAGGCGTTCGCGTTACCGTTGTCAGCACAGTAAAAAGCAACCCACCCATGATTGCCGATGAGTTAAGACGGCAAGCGGATTTCTTTGTCGAGCTCAAGACCTTACAAGGTAAAGTGGGCAGAGCTGTTTCTCCAAATCTGCCTGAGCAGACTGAAGAATATGATGATTATGAAGGCACGGACGAGCCATTTGATGATGTAGAAAAATCAGCCTAATTTTTGTATTTTATATCAGCTTTCGACCTTCAAACTAAACAACACTCACTTTTTATGTTAGTTTTTTGTTAATATATAAATAACTTTTCTATTCTACTCTCTTGCTTGTCTTTAATTCCAGACCATCTTTGTTAAGTAGGGTTTCTGTATTTTTAGAGCCATTTTTTTGATTTTTGCCAAATTTTGGCAAACTCGTTATAATCTGAGTGAAATTGGGTTGAAGTTTCAACCTGCTATACAAGTTAAGTTATTTTTACGTGGTCGCTTCCCGAAATATCAGGATGAAATCGATGGCACGAAAATTAATTATATTTAATGATCATAGTTGGACAAAGGCGCAAACTAGAAGTCGGCGACGCTCAGTCTCGGGCAACGCAACCCTTGCACATTTATGCCTTGACCAAATGTCTGAAACCGGACCAAAGCAAATAAGCCTATTACAAAATGGTTTCCACGATTGCGGGGTATTCTCTCGTTCAATCCGGCGCCTATTCGGTGTCGGTGTCCGGGCCGAAATAATGTCTGCGTATCAATTCCTTGTCCACAATTATATGTCTGGTGACGAGGTTTTCCTCATTGGTGCTGGTCGCGGGGCTTTTAGCCTTCAATGCCTCGCGGAAATGATCAGTATTTCTGGCCTTTTGCTCGTCGAATCCATCGACAGTATTTCCAAAGCCTATACATATTGCAATCTTACAGAAGAAGCGCGCCTTGCCCCTGCCGGCCAGGATTTGAGAGAGAGTTTCAGCTCTCGGCCTGTTCGCATCAAATTTCTGGGCTGCTGGGATACAGTTGGCGCTGCGGGTACGCCCGTAAAAGGCGTTCAATCTTTATCCAGACTTTGGACAGAATTTCATTCCGGCAAGGTAAGTGACAATGTGGACGTCGCTTGCCAAGCATTAGCGCTAGACGAACGGAACCCGGCCTTCAAACCACATATCTGGACAGGCACTAAATCCAGCCACTTAAAGAAATTGGAGCAAGTCTGGTTTAGCGGTCGGCACAGTAATGTGACTGGAGGACAAAGAGATAGCGGATTATCTGACATCGCTTTCAGATGGCTTTTGAAGCAAGCATCCTTGGAAGGCTTGCACTTTGACGCGGACAAAATAAAAGGCCTTACAACACCAGATCCTTTGGGAAATATTGCCAAGGAAAAACCATTTGATGCCTTCACCCGAAGAATATTCAACCGTTCGTACCAGCGGCCCGTGGGGATAGCCGATTCCTATCTAACCCGCGAGCAAATTCCCGGAACGGAGAAAATCCACGAAGCGGTGAAAAAAAGGGAGAGATGGGATAGCAGTTATATGCCCCACGCCTTTTCCCTGCTTCCGCCAGGCTCCCTGCCAATTTGTCAGGAGAGTGAGAGCCACGGTCAATCCGAACGAAGGTACGAGCGCCTACAGGTAAATTGTCCTGCTACTCTATTTGTTCAAAATAACAGATTTAATGGAAATATGCTGGATTTCAGCCCAGCCGGCGCGCGCATTTGGATGCCGCTGGATTTACCGATCGGAACCCCCCTCACACTCCGTTCTTCTCTTTTATTTGATGATGAGAAAGAGGGGCATGTTGTGTGGGTGAACGAGCAAGCTGTTGGCGTAGAATTTTCCAGAGAAATATCCCTCACAGAACTGAGGAAACCACCCAATCAGCCCTATCAATAAGGCACCCTTAAATGCTTAATCGCCGGATTTCATAATGCGGCTCTTTTCCCGGCCCCAGTCACGCGCCTTTTCAGTCGCCCGCTTATCATGCTGTTTTTTACCCGATGCAAGACCAAGCTTCACTTTCACTTTCCCTCGCTCATTAAAGTAGAGGGATAAGGGAACAACCGTTTTACCAGCCCGTTGTATTTTGGCGAAAAGTTTGGACAGCTCTTTTTTGTGCAATAACAATTTGCGCGGCCGCGAAGGGTCATGGTTATTTCGATTACCATGACCATATTCCGCAATATGAGCGTTCACAAGATACAGTCCCTCATTTTCAAAGGAAGCATATGATTCCTGAATATTTGCACCGCCAGCACGAAGGCTTTTAACCTCCGTGCCGACAAGCATAATTCCTGCTTCAAAATCTTCTTCGATGAAGTAATCGTATCGTGCTTTTCTATTTTCCGCGATGGAATTACTACTCATATCTAATCAGCCTTACGTTAGTCCAATATGCCAGCGTGGCGCATTGCAGCTTTAACTTCCTGTTGGATATTCTCAGGGGCATTAACCAATGGAAGACGAACATCTACCTTACACTTTCCAAGCAAAGAAAGCGCATATTTCGCAGGTGCCGGACTCGCATAAAGGAACAATGCACGATGAAGCGGTATGAGGAGATCCTGTATACGAATTGCTTCAGCTGTATCCCCTGCAAGACTTGCTTCCTGCATTTTAGATACCAATTCAGGTGCCACATTCGATGTCACAGAAATACACCCATTACCGCCATGGGCATTAAATCCAATTGCTGTTGCATCTTCACCAGACAATTGATTGAAATCCGCTCCGCAATGCAAGCGCTGTAGGGAGACGCGACCGACATCTCCGGTCGCATCCTTCACGCCGACGATATTTTTAAGTTTCGCAAGTGCGCCCATTGTCTCAGGCGACATATCAACGATACTGCGTCCTGGTATGTTGTAGACATAGATCGGAATATCAACCGCATTATTGATGGCTTCGAAATGCGCATACATGCCTTCTTGCGATGGCTTGTTGTAATAAGGCATAGCAATCAAGACAGCATCGGCACCGGCTTTTTGGGCCTGTTGGCTCAAGCGAATTGCCTCAGCGGTATTATTTGAACCTGCACCAGCCATAACGGGAACGCGACCATCAGCAGCTTCAATACAAAGCTCGATAATGCGATCATGTTCAGGATGGCTTACTGTTGGGGATTCACCTGTCGTCCCAACGGGCACAAGTCCCTTAGTTCCGGATTTTATCTGCCAGTCACAAAAGGATTGAAACGATTTTTCATCCACGCTCGCTCCGTCGAAGGGAGTGATAAGAGCGGTGAGTGATCCTCTAAACATAACAGTTTCCTCTAAGGTATCTTGAATCTATATTAATTTATGGTTTGTGATTTAAGCATTGTATTGCCGCAATCAAGTCGAAGCCTTGATTTATAATCAGACTTTTCGTCATAGCAAGGGGTAAGTTCTACTTCAGCCTTCGAGAGGTTGATTTCTGCTTAATTTCAGCACTTTTATAACACAGTTGTCTACACCTCCTGCCTCTACTGCCGAGAGGTTGGAAAAAGCGTTACCCCTCAATTTGGCTTTAAAATGAATAGTTTTAAAAAAACTGATTGGTTTAAGACGTGACTTGATCCATCTTCTAATGCGAGTAAGTTGCTAGTCATCATCCTCCTACAAGTAAGGTAAAAACGTGCCTGATATCGCAAAAAAACCCACCACCATCCATTTAAGCGATTACAAGGCACCTGCCTTTTTGATCACAGACGTTCATTTGGATGTCGAATTGGGGGAGGCGGTCACTATTATAACCTCCGTTCTCCAATTCAAGCGAAACACGGACGAGACTAATCAGGTGCGCCTTCACGGGGAAGAACTCACCCTTACAAAGCTCTCAGTCAACGGAACCCAATTGGATGCATCCGACTATACCCTGTCCAATACAGAATTATGCTTTCTAGCCCCCGACGATATATTCAGTGTTCAAATCGTTACGGAAATAAAACCTCAAGAAAATACCGCACTTGAAGGGCTTTATAAATCTAGCGGAAATTTCTGCACCCAATGTGAAGCAGAAGGCTTTCGGAAAATTACTTATTTTCTGGATCGCCCCGACGTCATGGCCAAATTCTCTACAACGATTATTGGTGATAACAGCCTTTATCCCGTCATGCTATCAAATGGCAACCTTGATGAAAGTGGTACTCTTGCTGATGGCCGGCATTTTAATCGTTGGGTAGATCCCCATCCCAAACCGGCCTATCTGTTCGCCCTTGTCGCTGGAAACCTCGCCTGCGTAGAAGATGAGTTCACGACATTCAGCGGTCGCACCGTAAAACTTCAAATTTTTGTAGAACATGGCAACGAGAACAAATGTGATCATGCCATGAAATCTTTGAAAAAATCCATGAAATGGGATGAAGAAAAATATGGTCGGGAGTATGATCTTGATATCTTCATGATTGTTGCGGTCAGTGATTTCAACATGGGCGCGATGGAGAATAAAGGCCTGAATGTTTTCAATTCAAAATATGTTTTGGCCTCGACAGATACCGCGACCGATGCTGATTATGACGGAATTGAAAGTGTCATTGCCCACGAATATTTCCATAACTGGACAGGGAACCGAATTACTTGCCGCGATTGGTTTCAGCTCACGTTGAAAGAAGGGCTGACAGTTTTCCGGGATCAGCAATTCTCTGCTGATATGAACTCCGCTGCCGTTAAACGCATTGAAGATGTGCAAAGGCTTCGCGCCGCACAATTCCCTGAAGATGCAGGCCCCCTCGCCCATCCTATTCAGCCACAAAGCTATGTAGAGATAAATAACTTCTATACAGCAACGGTGTACGAGAAAGGGGCTGAAGTTATCAGAATGATCCATACTATCGTTGGTGAAGAAAACTTTCGAAAAGGAACGGATTTATATTTTGAACGTCACGATGGACAAGCGGTCACAACAGAAGAGTTTATCAAAGCACTTGAAGATGGCTCGGGGATCGATTTAACTCAATTTCGGAATTGGTATATCCAAGCCGGCACGCCAGAGGT
Organism: Sneathiella sp.; assembly: GCA_036960695.1. Taxonomy (GTDB): domain Bacteria; phylum Pseudomonadota; class Alphaproteobacteria; order Sneathiellales; family Sneathiellaceae; genus Sneathiella. The sequence continues at coordinate 6,086 of JBALXM010000050.1, read as the reverse complement.
TGCTGTATCTGATACGTATGATGAGAATAAAAAAACATATTCACTTAACGTGTCTCAAACCAACAAGCGGGCTGGAAAATCAGCACCTCCCCTTCACATACCTTTGCTTATCGGCTTAGTTGGAAGGGATGGTTCTGATCTTCTACAGGCAGACGATGGAAGCAACAGTCGCTTGCTGCATCTAACTGAGAAATCACAGACATTCACCTTTGACGGCCTTGATGAAAAACCAACACCATCCCTTTTTCGGGGTTTTTCAGCACCGATCAAACTATCGTCAAATTTGAATGGTGAAGCGTTTCAGCTTCTCTTTAAAAGTGACAGTGACCCTTTTAACCGCTGGGAATCTGGGCAACAACTGGCGTTAGATTCTTTAATCTCTCTGATTGATAATTTTGGAAGTGCAAATACCACGAACTCACTTCCTGACGCTTTCCTGAACTCTTTCTCAGAACTGATGAGTGATGATACGCTAGATCCGGCATTCCGCGCCGCCGCTCTGATACTGCCAGGGGAGGCCTATATTGGGCAACAACTGAAAACAGTTGATGTTGATGCCATTCACCACGTTCGCAAGAATGCAATACGGGCGATCGGCACGCGATTTGAAACTGAACTTCGCGGCATTTATGAAAGTAATTCAGCGCAAAATGACAGTGGCATCCGGAAACTCAAGAATGTCGCGCTCAGTTATCTTTGTGCAACTAAAGACGAGGCCTACATCACACTAGCGGAAGATCAATATTTCAACGCCACCAATATGACCGACAGGGTTGCGGCATTATCAAAGCTAATTGATACGGATCATGAGGCCCGAGCGAAAGCAATTTCTCATTTTTATGATCGTTGGCAGGATGACCAGCTTGTCATTGATAAATGGTTTACCCTGCAAGCAATGTCATCCAGAAAACAAGCTATGGATGATGTTGAAAATCTGTTGGTCCACCCGGCCTTTACTTTGCTGAACCCAAATCGCGTCAGATCATTGGTTGGCGCATTTGCAGCTGGAAATGCAATTCACTTCCATTCAAAAACTGGAAAAGGTTATAATTTCCTGAGTGACCAGATATCTGCCCTCAATAAAACCAACCCACAAATAGCCGCTCGATTGGTTAGCCCGCTGGGCCAGTGGCGCCGATATGACGAGGATCGCCAAAAACTTATGAAGGAAAATCTTAAAAAAATTCTAGAAATTCCAGATTTATCCAACCATGTTTACGAAATGGCAAGTAAAAGTCTGAATAATTGATTTTCCTTAATAACGAGGTTAGTCAACATATTCGCCGCAAGGCTGGAATGGGGAGCTAGAGATCATCTTCAAATTTAACAAGCATTTTGTGGCAATCAAGCCTGTGGTATTCTTCGCACTAGCAGTAGCTTGGGCTGGAATTTTGTGCGCGCCTGCTACCGCAAATGCCGTAACATTTATAGAAGAAGATGATATCGATCGCCACAGCCGGAAATCGCCCACAAAACAGATATTGGCAAAACCGGTTCCTGTTCCTAGGGCCTATCCAACAAAACTAAGTGCCTTGCCTTCAGCAGCGATCTCACGCTCTTCTCCAAAACCGCGATCACGCCCGGGCAGCCTTATGTTGCCCCCGCCCCCCTTCGCGACAGGACTTCTGAGCAATGCAGACCGAAAGCATTATTATGCTGCATTCAAGGCACTGAAGGCACGGCAATGGCGCACAGCACAAAATCACGCCAATAAAGCAACCTATTCCCTACCCGCCAAATATATTCAATGGAGTTGGCTGCGAACCTATAAAGGGGGGGCAAGCTTTGACGATATCACCTTGTTCATGATTGATAATCCTGACTGGCCGTATCGTCACACCCTTATGCGACGCGCCGAACAAGCCTTGGTTAATCCGGTCTCTGTTGACAGAACCCTTTCCTGGTTTGCAGATAGAACCCCCTTAACAGGCATGGGAATGCTGCGTTATGGGGAAGCGCTGCTTGCAAATGGAGATACGGCGCAAGGTGCACAATGGATACGAACAGCGTGGAAAGAAGGCAATTTCAGCAAAAAACTTGAGAAAAAAATCAAGAAAAACCATAAACTTATTTTGTCCGAGACAGATCATGAAGGTCGCCTAAACCGTCTGCTTTGGGATAAACGGGCAGAAGATGCCATTCGTCTATTAGATTATGTGAGCAATACTCAGAAAAAACTGGCTGTTGCCCGTATCCGTCTGATGCGTATGTCAAAAAATGTCGACGCTGCCTTAGCACAAATTCCCTCGTCTGAATTAAACAATCCGGGCTTGCTTTATGAACGCGCAAAATGGCGAAGACGTAAAGGTAAGCACGAAGATGCGCGGGATATCCTATTAGAACAGGACGAGACGGCACCGCGCGCCGACAAATGGTGGCTAGAGCGCCAAATTCAAGCGCGTAAACTGCTGCGCATGGGCCATATTTCACAAGCCTATCAATTGGTCTCTAAGCATGGATTAGAGCCTGGCGGAAAATTTGCCGCCGCCGAATGGGAAGCCGGCTGGATCGCCCTTCGTTTCCTCCATGACTATGATGTCGCTTTAACCCACTTCAACAGGCTGTATAACAACGTAAGCTTCCCGATAAGTCGGTCTCGCGGCGCATACTGGCTTGGCCGAACTTATGTCGCAAAGAAGGATACAAAATCTGCTGAATACTGGTTTGGCGAAGCAAGTTCTTATGCCTCCACCTTCTATGGGCTAGTTGCCATGAAGGAGATCGATCAAAGCACCCTTCCCACCATTCGCGTATCCGCAAAACCTCAAGCCGGTACAGTTTTGAAGGCAGAGAAATCTGAACTTGTAAAGATTGTTAAGCATCTGGCTGAACTGGGGGAGAGCAAACGCGCCCGCCCATTCCTTCTTGCCCTGACGGAAAAAGCAACCAGCATAGAAGAATATACCTATATAGGCGCGCTCGCCCATGAAATTGATCGCCCCGATTATGCCATTGCTGTGGCGAAAAGAGCCTCCCAACTGGGAACCGAGCTTACCCATATCAGTTGGCCGACCACATCCCACGCGCCGGAAAATCCACCGATTGAGCTTCCCTTGATATTGGCAATCACACGCCAAGAAAGCGCCTTTGCAGAAGATGCCATCTCTCCTGTTGGCGCTAGAGGTTTGATGCAGCTAATGCCGGCCACAGCCAAATCCGTGTCACGAAAACTTAAGATATCCTATTCGAAAAATAAACTCACATCGCAGCCTGATTACAATACACTTTTAGGAAGTACTTATCTGAACGGTCTAATTCGAAAATATGATGGCTCCTACATAATGGCAATTGCCGCTTATAATGCAGGTTCATCACGGGTTTATCGGTGGACAAAAGAATGGGGCGACCCTCGAAAAGGGGAAATTGATGTCATCGACTGGATTGAACTGATACCCTTTAAAGAAACACGCAATTATGTCCAACGTGTTATGGAAAACTTGCAAGTTTATCGTCAACTTCTTCGCAAATCCGGGTATCGCACGGTCCAAATTGGCAATGATCTGAAGCGTGGCCATTCCACATTCTGAAATTCCCAATAGTTTTACTTGTAATTGCCGGTGCATAAGCCAAAGTCCTAACTAAGGCGCGCAAACCTAGGAAATGAGTAAACATGACTGATACAACTTTCAGCGGCATCAAAGCATGCGTCTTTGATGCCTATGGCACATTGTTTGATGTGAATGCAGCTGCCCAGGCGGAACAACAGACCCTCGGCAATCAATGGGAAGAAGTATCCAATACTTGGCGGTTGAAGCAACTTCAATATACTTGGCTCCGCAGCCTTCAAGATAATTACACCAGTTTTTGGAATGTGACGGAAGACGCACTCGATTTTGCCTTGGCGTCGGCAAATATTAAAGATGATGCTCTTAAAATCCGCCTTATGGACTTATATTTGACCCTGACAGTCTACGGCGAAGTCCCCGAAACATTGAAGCGATTGACTGACGCCGGGATTAAATGCGCCATCTTATCAAACGGCTCCCCGGAAATGCTAAAGGCTGCTGTGGATAATGCTGGGATTTCGTCTTATCTGGACGGTGTTTTTTCTGTTGATGAATTAGGTATCTTCAAACCTCATGCATCCGTCTATCAAATGGCGGTTGACGAGCTTGAAATACCATCTCATGAAATTTCTTTTCAGTCTTCAAACGGATGGGATGCCTATTCTGCAAAAGACTTTGGCTTCAATGTCATTTGGTGTAATCGATTTGGTCAAGCCGAAGAGCAGATACCGTCGGCACCAGACGTTCAGATAACAAACCTTTCACAAATGCTGCCCATTCTGGGTCTTTAAAGGCAATTTGGAAAGGAATCCGATGTCATTTGAAGAAAAATTTTATCAAAGCAATGATGGTTTGAATTTATATTATCGGGAATATGGCGGAGACAATCAAACGACACCCGTTGTGTGTCTGTCTGGTTTGACCCGTAATTCCGCAGACTTTCATGATTTTGCCTTGCGTTATTCAGGCACCCGAAAAGTGTATTGCCTGGATTATCGAGGGCGCGGCAAATCGGATTATGATCCTGAGTGCAATAATTATAATCCACAAACCTATGCGATGGACGCCCTAACCTTTCTTTCTAGCAAGTCTATAGAGAATGCAATTTTTGTGGGAACCTCTCTTGGAGGCATTATAGCTATGGGCCTTAGTGGCTTAGCCCCACAATATGTGAGCGGTGCAATACTCAATGACATCGGTCCTGACATTGACACTTCCGGGAGTGAGCGTATCGCCGATTACGTTGGGAAAGATATTCGGTTTTCGTCGTTAAAACAGGCTGTATCGGCCCAAAAGAAACTTTATATAAATGCCTACCCAGATTTAGATGACGAAGGATGGCTTAAGACAACTGAAGCCGCCTATGTCTATGACGACGAGAAATCAAACTATCGTCAAAATTATGACTTAAAGCTTGGCCAAGCTCTTGGCGAACAAATAAAAGAAGATCAACAGATTGATCTTTGGCCTTTTTTTGAAAGCTTGAAATCAGTTCCGACCCTTGCAATTCGGGGCGCGCTTTCAGATATTCTCAGCGAAGAGACATTCGATAAAATGAAAGCGCACCACCCACAAATGCAATGGCTCCAGCTTGAAAATAGAGGCCATGTGCCCCTCCTTGATGAACCTTTAGCCCTGAATAAAATGGATAAATTTTTTGACCAACAATAATTCTGCACCAAGTTATGCAGCAATCCTGGAAGCCGATCAAACCCTTGAAGGCCAAGCAATTAGAACCCCTCTTATTGAGTCATTTGCTTTAAATGAAAAACTCGGGTCCCGACTGTTTCTCAAATGTGAAATGTTGCAGCATACAGGATCTTTCAAGTTTAGAGGCGCCTATAACGCCATTTCGAAGTTAAATTCCGAACAACGAAAAAATGGCGTCTTTGCGTATTCAAGTGGGAACCATGCACAAGGTATTGCCCTTGCGGCCAAACTACTTGGAACACATGCTACAATTTTGATGCCGGAGGATACCCCTGCCATAAAGGTGTCGAACACGAAAGGCTATGGTGGCACTGTCGTCACTTATAACCGGTACGCAGAATCCCGTGAAGAGATCGGCGCTAAGATAGCATCTGACCAAAACCTCACTCTAATCAAGCCTTACGATAATGTAGACGTCATTTCAGGCCAAGGCACAGTTGGATTGGAAGTTGCCAGACAATTGGAAGATCTGAACACGACAGCGGACATTATTGTTGCTCCCTGCGGCGGTGGCGGATTGCTCAGTGGCATCTCACTTGCCATGTCTTCCCTGTCACCCAATACCGCAATTTTTTCAGCGGAGCCTGAAAATTTTGACGACACCGCTCGCTCCTTAGCCCTTAAATCACGGGTGGCGAATTCCGGTGATCATCGCAGTATTTGCGATGCAATTGTGACCCCAATGCCCGGTGAAATAACATTCCCCATAATGAGCTCCTTTGTGAGTTCAGGTCTCGTTGTTACAGATGAGGAAGTAAAGGATGCGATGCGAACGGCCTTTCAGTATTTTAAAGTCGTCATAGAGCCTGGCGGGGCTGTTGCTCTGGCGGCCCTTCTTACGGGGAAAGTCGATATTAAGAATAAAACGGC
>JBALXM010000049.1:0-27834 GCA_036960695.1 Sneathiella sp. | reverse complement strand
TGATTGTATTTTATTTTCTACGCTTAAGCGCGTTAGTCCTTGATCGCAGCAGGAGTGTATTTCTCCTGAATAGCCTTGAAGATGCCTTTTTGCTCCATTGAGTGGAAAGCAGACCGAAGTTTTCCTAAAGATAGTCGGTGGACGCTTTTCTTCGATATTTGAAGCCAGGGAGTGCGTTCTCCAATAAGCAACGGGGAGCCAAGAGTATTCTCAATTCCGTCCTTGTAAACTCGTTCTGCGGCAGCGTAGATCGGTAACAATGGACCGATGGTTGCGTCAGCGCGTTTCATCAAGACCATTCTTACGCTCTGAGCAATATCTGTTGTCATTATCTTTAATATCTCAGAATCTTTGGTTATGGCATCGCTGAAATTTGCGCCTCTCAGATGGGTGAGAGTTTTTCCTTTAAGATCAGCAATAGAAGTGAATGATATGTCTTTTTGGCCGACAACGGCGATTTTGAGAGTTGGAAGGGGGGCTACGTAAATTACATGCTCTTTGAGCATTTCATACTTGAACATGATCGTCATGTCGGTCTGGCCCGTTTTGAGCTCGTTTACAATTCGTGCATAGGGGTAGACATAATTCGTGCTCTCATAGCCGGCTTTTTCAGCGACGAGGTTGGCGATGTCGAAGTAAATGCCGCTTGGATTGTTGCCCTGTTTTATACCGTAAGGTGTAACGCCGAGAGTTCGAATATTAATTTTGGTGGGCTCTTGTTCTAATGCATGTGCAGATGTCGCGATCAATATGCTGAAAATCGATATTATTCTAGTGAGAAATAATTTGTTCACGATTTTCAAAAACTCCTATTTTTGTATTAATAAGGCTATGAAACTAAATGCAGCGAGCATTAAAGAAGTAAAATAAATATTTTCTAATGTAAATATGTAATGGCTCAACATCGTAGCAAGCGCTGGGGCCGATGCACTTTCAAATACTACATTAAATAGAACATGCTTTGTTAAAATAAGTCGCTAAAGCACTAAATAATATCTGAGGAAGAGAAAATTGAGTAGGGTCGTTGCCCTACTCAATTCGCCGGGAGAACATGTCTTTTGAAAGAGAAGAAAAGGGGTTGAGGGTATGAGCCGCACACACAGTGAACTGACTATTTCCCCCTTATTTTTATTATTATTTTAATTTCGTGTTTTATCTTTTCTTATTCTTTCAAAAACACTATCATTCATGAATGAATGTTGCAAGAGGAATAATGACAAATTGTCATATTTTTTTATTTTCGTTGATTTTGTTGATTAATGGATGCGTTTGTGGCTAATGTTTGAAAAAATAATAAAAAGCACTTTGCCTGTAATTTGAGGGTGAGGTGCGAAACAATGAGGGTAAGACGATTAGCGATAAGGTAGAGATGCAGCAAGGAGAACCGGCTGCAGAGAGACGGACGCAACAACAGCGCCGCGTTGAAACGCGGAGCAAGTTAATTGAAGCGGCTATTGATCTTATTCGACAAAACGGTGCGGCCAGTCTCACGACTATGGGGGTTGCTAAAGCCGCAGGGCTTACGCGCGGGGCCATTCAGTATCACTTTAAAGACCCGAAAGATTTATTAAGAGAAGTTATCGTTGAAGTCGTCCATTTTTTAAGTGGACTGGTTGTGGACGCGGATCTTTTGAAATATGAAAAAGAAGAGCGCATAACCAGCCTGATTGACCTTTATTGGAAAGGTTATCAAAGCGACACCTATCAAATCTTTATCGATATTGCCGTGCAGGGGCGCCGAGATCCCGCGTTGAAACAGTCAATTGAGGAAGCGCTAATCGTTCTTGAAAAAGAACGGAATGATCAATGGCTTGGGCTTTTTCACGACTTCGATCAAAATGCCGAAGAGATACTCAGCTGGCGGTCAACTTTGCTTGGTCTGCTGCGCGGCCTTGCTTTGAAACAAATGTTTGCAAGCACGTCTGAGGATATGGACGCACAATTCAAAGTGAGCAAAGAAATGTTCAAATTGTATATTCAGAGCCGGGTGAAGTGAGGGAGCATTCTTACTCTTTCACTGATTTCTTATCGATCCCGAACTTGCGCAATCTGAGATAAAGGGTTTTGTAGGGGATCTGCAAATTGTCAGCAGTTTTTTGCATGGACCCACCATGGTCGCTCAATGATTTGAGGATCAGGCTTTTCTCAAAATTATCCAGTTTCTGCTGAAGACTGTGCGCCGCGCCGATATCACTACGCGATTTGGCGGATTGCCTTTTTATGGGCAGGCCCAATAAGTGCCTCTCAGCGGCGCTCATAATTTCCCGCACATTTCCCGGCCAGTTGTGGATAAGAAGATCTTGCTCCAGATCTGCAGAGATTTTTGGAACGTCCTTTTTAAGTCTAGCCGCGGCGCGCTCCAAAAAGGTTCTGAACAGAAGAAGGATGTCATCTTGTCGGTCGCGAACAGGGGGTATGTAGATTTCCGCCACATGCAGACGGTAATATAGATCGTCCCGAAAGCCTCCTTGTAGGGATCGTTCGTACAAATCTTCCTTACTCGCGGCTATAATTCGGATATTAATGGGAACCGATCGATTGCCGCCAATAGGCTCGACCGTTCGGTCTTGCAAAACACGAAGCAGGCGCACTTGCATATCAAGGGGCATGGATTCAATTTCATCCAGAAAGACCGTTCCCCCATCTGCATGTTCCAATTTGCCAATCCGCTTATTTTGCGCGCCAGTAAAAGCCCCCTTTTCATGACCAAAAAGCTCGCTTTCAATCATGTTTTCGGGAATAGCACCGCAGTTGATGGCAACAAAATTGCCCTCTTTCCTTGGGCTAAAATCATGGAGACTACGGGCGACTTCTTCTTTCCCCGATCCTGTCTCTCCGCGGATTAGAATGTTGGCATCGGCATTGGCGAGGGCTGCGACAGTTTCGTGCAAGCTATGCATGGCATCGGACCGACCAATGAGGCGCTTGGCAATGCCGCTGGTGTTATGGGATGCGTTTTTATAGTTCCGGTTTTCAATGATTATCGCGCGGTGCTTTGCTGCCCGCTCGACACTTTCTACCAATTGCCGGGGATGAACAGGTTTTTGTAAAAAATCCCATGCGCCAATACGCATGGCACGAACCGCCATATCCACATCCCCATGTCCTGTCAGTAAAATGATAGGCAAATCTGGATCGATAGCGATTGCTTTTTCAAGAAATTCTAGGCCAGACATTTCAGGCATTCGAACATCAACGACGACTACTGAGGGAAGCTCTGGTGATATGTTCTCAAGGGCGGGTAGGGCCCGCTCGAAAGTCATAACGGTCAAACCAGATAGCTCAAGGGTTTGAGACGCGCTGCTGAGAACCGCAGGGTCATCATCAATGAAAAGAACAGAAATATTTGTTCGAAGAGAGCCCATTACCATATTTCCTCAGCCTGCACCGGAATAATTCTGGCGGTATGTTTGTAGGGTAGGGTCAAGGTGAATGTTGCCCCGCCTGATTTTTGATTAGTCGGGATCAAGTTGCCGCCCAACATGCGCGCAATATTGTAAGAGATCGACAATCCAAGGCCCATTCCTTGCCCGACTTCCTTTGTGGTGAAAAACGGATCGAATAGATGGGGCAGGTCAGCATCTGTAATCCCCAGTCCCGTATCGGTAAATGAGATTGAGAAAATGCCCGTATCCTGACCCTCGCACCTTATGGTCAGGGTCTTTGGTTTTGCGGTTTTCATGGCGTCGAGGGCATTGGAAACAAGATTGATGAAAATTTGTTCCAGACGTAGGGAATCCGTCTCAATATTAAAAAGACTGGTGGGAACCTCATTGATGATTTGGATGTTATCTTGTTCTTGCCTGACAGTGAAAAGCCTAAGGGCGCGGGTTAGAACTTCACTTGGATCAGTTGGCCCAAAGACTAACTCTGGCTGACGGGCAAGGGTGCGCAAATGGGACGCAAGCTCGATCATTCTATTGACCTGCACATCCATATCGCTGAGCGCCTGTTCGGCGGCTTTCAAATTGCCTTTATCCAGAAGAAGGGTTGTATTATGGATCCAATTTGATACCGCCATTAGGGGCTGGTTCAATTCATGAGAAATGCCAGAGGCCATTTTCCCTAATGAGGCAAGCTTACTGGCCTGAACGAGCTCCTCTTTAGTGCTTCGTAAATCAAATTCGGTTTTTTGCCGTGTCGTGACTTCTTGCCGTAATTCTTTATTGGCCGTTTGTAAATCAGCCGTTCGAAGGGCTACCGTTTCCTCCAATACTTGCTGGGCCTGCTTTCGATCTGTCACGTCGTAAATGGTAAATATGAGTTTAATCCCGCTTCGCTGCTTCACACTGCGGCACGCTATATCGCCGGGGAAAATGCTGCCGTCTTTTTTATGAAAAGAAAGCTCTTCTATCGTTGTTGCGCTTCTATCCAGGCCGGAATGAAGAGATTCAGGTTGTGTATTCATCAAAGTTTGAAGGGCGGGGCGTTCAGTGCGATCTATCAAATCAAAAATAGTTTGTCTGTTCCGTGGCATGGAGACAGGATCATATCCAAAGAGCTGACGGGCCGTATAGCTCAAAAATTCGATGCATCCTTTATCGTCAGTCATGATAAGGCCAGCAACCGAGCTTTCTATAATGGCGCGCGTATGCTGCTCTTCCACATCCCTTGCCGTATTGCGAAAGCCAACTAGGGCTGCCGCCATACGGGTTATCTCGTCTTGCCCTGTTATATTAATTTCAGTGCTCAATTCGCCTACTGCAATTTTTTGCATGGAGGATCCCAAGTCGGTTAAACGATGGACGAGGGACCGACGCACAAAAATAAGACTGGCAAAATAAGAGACCAAAACAACGGCGAATACAGCGATGGCAAGCTGTGCTGTTCTGGATCGAATAAGCCGTCTTGCTTCTTCCGCGGCGGCTTGAACGGCGTTTTCAGTGCGTTTGACGTTGAGGGAGAGAATGAGCCTGATTTGCGTAATTTTAACGCGCACTTTTTCAAGTTCCCTATCGGTATTGATTTTTATGTCTAGTTGTTTCTTTTTAAGTTGGACCAGATTGTCCTTGTCCTTTAAATGTCCCGCAAGGTTTGTCGTGGCTAGCACAATATCCAGCGGTAAGTTATGGGACTCCGCTAGCAAAGCGTTGTGTTTTATCATTAATAACGCAAAACGGTCTTCAAACTGCTGTTCCGTGTCAATTGTCTGCCAGTCTGAAATTAGATTTTGATATTGGCTGGTTAACCGGTCAAACTGCACTAAATCTAACCCAAGCTTATTTCGTTTTTCTGCCAAATCTGCAACGCGGTGTTGAAGGGTTTTAAAATCGTCCTCAAATAAGGCTCTTTTCTCCGTTTCAGACTCTAATAGAAGAATGCGATATTTGGCAGAACTATTGAGGAGCGTAAGGCTGGTTTTAAGGCGTTCAATCAGTGCGGATATCCGGACTTGGTTCTCAGCATCCAGTCCATCTTTTCGACCCGCATCGCTCAAAGCATTCATGCGATTGAGATAATCGACAAGCCGCGCATATGTGCCTTGCCTCTCGCGGGTGGAAGATGCCCCAGCAAGGGTGGGGCCCAATTCGTGAAAACTGTTTGCGACGCTAAGCAGATTTATGGATTTAGAAAGTGAAGGGGCCCGGACTTCATTAAACTCGCTGATCTGGGCGCCAAGTTGCTTAAAGGCAAGCCAGGACGTTATTAGGGTGCCGATCATAATCAGGCATATTATGGCAAACACCAAATTCACTTTGGCACTAATGCTCTTAGGCAGGAAATTTAATAAATTCAGCCTTCCAAATACTCTAATCGGGTTTCTCCATTGTAATCAGGCACGGTCAACCTAAGGGCTTGATGCTAGAGACTGCAAGCTTTTCTCTTCCCCATATCGATAGGGAAAAGGAGCTTGTTTTATAATATCGGACAAAATTATCATAAATAGGAAAATTATTTCGGATAAATATGGCATATATTCCAAATATTACAATATTAGATAAAAATTATGTTATAAGCTGGGCCTTGTTCGGAGTCGTTTTCTTAAACTTGGCTCAGACTTTGCTTAACGTTTAGTACGTTCAAAGAGAATAAATAAAACCGAGCGTTATTAATTAAACAGAAACATAGGGAGGAACATCATGCGTTCTAAGATTTTGGCATGTGCTACCGCTATTGTTGGTGGTGTAATGATGATGGGCGCGACTAGCCCTGCAGCTGCTGCAGAAGATTGTGCACGCGGCTCGCTTGATACACTTTATTGCGACATAGACAAAGATCTTGTCGCTGACTCGCCAACGGACGAGTCTAAATGGAAAGATCCAAGCACACTGGTTTTCACATACACTCCTGTTGAAGACCCGGCTGTTTATCGCGATGCTTTCAAGGATTTCCAAGACTATCTAACAAAAGCAACTGGTAAAAAAGTTGTTTACTATACAGTTCAATCAAATTCAGCTGAAATTGAAGCCATGCGCTCTGGCCGTCTGCATATTGCAGGCTTTTCAACAGGACCAACTGGCTTTTCAGTAAATCTTGCCGGTGCTGTACCAATCGCCGTTAAGGGTGGGCCAAACGGATTTCAAGGCTATAACCTGATTGTGATTGCGCGCAAAGACAAAGGGTACAAATCACTTGCTGATCTTAAAGGCAAGAAAATCGCTCATACATCCCCTTCATCAAACTCAGGAAATCTGGCCCCTCGTGCTTTGTTGCCTGATGAAGGTCTTGTCCCAGGTGAAGATTACGAAATCGTTTTCTCTGGTAAACATGATCAATCAATCTTGGGTGTAGTATCTGGCGATTATGATGCGGCTCCTGTTGCCTCTGACGTGTTTAGCCGTATGGTTGCGCGCGGTGTTGTCAATGCGGATGAGCTTGAAATTTTGTACCGTAGTCCAAAATTCCCAACATCTTCTTTTGCCTACGCACATGATCTACATCCTGATCTTGTTCACAAAATCGTTGGTGCGTTCCACACATACCGTTTCCCAAAAAGCATGCAGGAAGCCTTTAAAGGGGCCGATCGTTTCTATCCAATCACATACAAAGCTGATTGGGACGTGATCCGCACTATTGCGGCTGCAACGGGCGCTTCATACGACCGTAAGGGTTTGGACAAAATGGCGACTAAAGACGCTGCCAAAAAAGCCAAAAAAGCGAAGAAAAAATAAGGTTATTTGAAAGTCTGAATTTACCAGACTTTCGGTAGTCCCTGGAGGGAAGTCGGGCATTTCTGTCCGACTTCCAACCCAATTGAAACCAACATCTAACCGGTGTTGGCTTCAATTGAAATCCAGACCGTGAGCTCGTTTTTGTTACAGGAAATCATCATGACACAGCCGGCAACTTTGCAAGAGCCGATAACGCAAGCCCCCTCATCCAAGGCGCTTGTTATTCAAAACCTTTCGAAGGAATATGTCCCCGGAAAGCCTGTTTTGACAGACATATCTTTGGAAATTGAAGCCAAAGGAATTACGGCAATTATTGGTCCCTCTGGTACAGGTAAAAGTACGTTGATCCGTTGTATCAACCGTCTTGTTGATCCGACCAGTGGCAACATTATTTTTAATAATCAAAATTTGGCAAGTTTAAGCGGACGCCAGCTTAGAAATGCCCGCCGTCACATTGGAATGGTGTTTCAGGAATATAACCTTCTTGAGCGTCTTTCGGTGATGGAAAATGTGTTAAGCGGCAGACTTGGATATGTATCAGTCTGGCGTGCATGGCTTAGAAAATTCTCTGCTGAAGATGTGGATAAAGCATTTGCCTTGCTTGAGCAGGTCGGCATGGCGGATTTTGCTAATCAGCGCGCAGATGCCCTGTCTGGCGGACAGAGACAACGGGTCTCAATCGCCCGCGCATTGATGCAATCTCCTGATATATTGCTCGCTGATGAGCCCACATCCTCGTTGGATCCAAAAACGTCTGTTGAAATCCTAGAATTGATGACGGAACAAGCTAAATTGCAGCATATTCCAGTTATCATCAATATTCATGATGTGACATTGGCTAAACGTTTTGCCGATCGAATTATTGGTATGTCTTCAGGGTCTGTCGTCTTTGATGGAAAGCCTGAAGATCTTCAAAACGATCATTTGAAATCTATTTATGGCGGCGAGGACTGGCTGTCATGACAACAAATTCGCCCATAGCAACACCAAGAAAATATGTGCGTAAGCGGAATTGGCTCGCAACATTTTCTTATTTGGTGTTGGCTGCCTATCTCATATACGTTCTGTCTCTTTTTGATGTGAACTTAGAGAGATTAATCATCGGTATTGGTCGCGGTGGTGATTTTATCGGCCGCATGATGCCACCAAATTTTGAGCGTTATGCTCTGCTCATTGAAGGAATGCTTGAAAGTATACAGATAGCCATCATAGCGACAACAGCGGGTGTTCTTTTATCTTTACCTGTTGGGTTTCTCGCCGCACGAAATCTTATGCCCACTTGGGTAACCTGGATCGCGCGAGCGCTTATCGTTGGTTGTCGTTCTTTTCACCCTGTTATCGTTGCCATTTTGTTTGTAAAGGCAGTTGGTTTTGGTGCTCTTGCCGGGACCTTGGCGCTTATCGTGGCATCCATTGGCTTCATCGCCAAACTGTTTGCGGAAGCCATTGAAGAGATTTCTCTCAAACAAATCGAGGCTGTTCGGGCCACCGGTGCGCCTTTCTTTAGTGTCATAGCCTTTGGTGTTTTGCCGCAGGTCATGGGACGCTTCATTGGGTTTATTTCTTACCAGCTAGATTCCAACCTTCGTAATTCTACAATGGTTGGACTTGTCGGGGCTGGTGGTATTGGCGGTACGTTATTTGCAGCCTTCCAGCGTTTCGACTACGACTTTGTGTCTGCAATTTTGATTGCCATTATTGCTGTCATTATGTTTGCCGAAGGTATCAATAATGTCATGAGGAAACTGTACAGATGAGCCAGCCAACTCTTGATAAAGGTACTTTCATGGAAAAGAGAACCTGGTCGCGTTTTTCGAAATTTGAACGGACCGCTCGGTTTCTTTTCTACTTTGTAACGGTTGCTGCCATTGTTGTGTCGTTGCAGACCATCGAAATTATTCCGGAATTTCTGATTGATGCGCCGGAACAAATTGGTGACATGTTGAATAGGATGTGGCCACCGGACGTGAGCTATTACCCAAGCACAATCCATGAAGCTATGCTGGAGACTATCCATATTGCAACATTGGGCACTTTGCTTGCAATAATAATGGCCATTCCTATTGGTGTTATGGTTGCCGAAAATGTGACTCAGAATAAGGCTCTTAACTGGTTTGCAAGGCTACTTCTTGTATCCTCACGGAGTATTAATTCTCTGGTTTGGGCGTTGTTATTTGTTGCAATCCTTGGGCCTGGCCCGCTCGCGGGTGCTTTTGCTATTGCCTTTCGATCTATCGGTTTTATTGGTAAATTATTTGGTGAAGCATTGGAAGAAAGTGCTCCGGGTCCCATTGAAGCATTACGCACAACTGGTGCCCCTTGGTTTAGCATTATGACTATGGGATATTGGCCTCAAGTCGTGCCAACTTTTTGGTCAATTGTTCTATTCCGCTGGGATATTAATCTTCGAGAATCCGCTGTTTTGGGTCTTGTGGGAGCCGGCGGGATTGGTGTCGCCCTTAATACTGCGCTAGAGCTGTTCTATTGGGACCGAGTGAGTATGGTTCTTTTAAGCATGCTCGTGGTTGTTGCTGTTGTTGAAGTGCTGGTAACGCAAATCCGAAAACGGATTATCTAAATAAGATGATTTGATAAATTAAAGCGGTCCTTCGGGGCCGTTTTTTTTGCTTTGAAGTCACTGGGAAATTGGAACTGAGGAGGGAAGGGATAGATAGCAAACCGTTCCATTCTTGCTGTCACTTTCAATGCGCAAATTTCCTTTTTGGATTTCCACCATTTTCTTTGCAAGAGCGAGACCAAATCCGGTGTTCCCTTCACCGCGGTTTTGCCAATGCTCAGCCCGTCCAAATATCTCGAATATATTTTTCATAAATTCTGCGGGAATGCCGGGGCCTTGATCCTTAATCACGACAGTTATAAAGTCCTTCTTCGATAAATCGATAGTGATAAACACCGTCGTGCCTTCGGGAGAGTAAGTCAGTGCATTGTCCAAAATATTGATAAAAACGTGATGTAAGGCTTTCCGATCAAAAGTGGCGAAGGTATGTATGCTATCGTTCGTGGGCATATCAATGGTAATCGATTTTGCATGGGCTTTCGGAAGACAATGCGTCACGCATTCTTCTAAAATTATGTTTAAGTCTCCTGCTAAAAGGGATGGGGAATATTCATTTGAATTGATGCGTGCGATTTCGAGTATTGTATCAATGGTGGCAAGCAGTTTGCGTCCTGAATCCAGGATCATTTTAGCATATTCTTTCTTCTCTTTTTCACTTCCAACATCGTAATTCACGAGTAATTCAGACAATCCAATAATGGCGTTGAGAGGCGTTCTGAGTTCATGGCTCGTATTTCTCAAAAAATTAATTTTTGAGCGTTCGGATTCCAAGGCGGCTTCGCGTTGTTCAAAATAATCAACGGTTCGTATCTCAAGATCACGTGTTTTTTCGCGAAGAAGTTTATTCTGCTCAACGACTTGATTCCGAAATTCCTTTGCTTCTGCGGAAGCACTATGAAGGGCAATCACCGACTTACTCCATAGAACTAAGCCGCAAACAGCAAAGATTACGCCTACCAAATAGAATGAATGGGCGATTGAGATGAGGATTGTTGAAGGAACGCCAAGATCAATTGGCGCAAACCAAACCGGATTAGTTCCCCAGATGTTAATAAAAGACCCTGCCCCGAGTATTGCAAAAGCACTAATAAACAGAATAATTCCATAATCTTTTTCAGGGAAACGTTTTTGGTACATCAGGAAATAGGCCATTGCTCCAAAAAAGAGAAATACCCTCATGATGCTGAAAACCAGTCTAATTTCTTCCATGCGATATGCGGCCTGTGCTTGAAAACTAAATATAGCGATGCAATAGGGCTTAGGCGTTTTGTCTTATATTCCAATGAATATAGAGTTAGTTTTTCTGTAAGGAAAAATTTATATTCTTGCAATTAGAACGACTTACGTGTTATTGTAGTAATACGAGTATATTTTACACCCCTAAGTGATGCTGGGCTTTGGTGTCTCTAACCTCAGATTTGCTAAACACTTTAGCGACATTTTTGTCCCCCCCCCCCCTAAATCTGGTTTGATGACTTTCAGTTTTATAATACTTCAGGAGGAACCGTGGAAAATTCCGCTATTAAATCTGCATTTTTGAGTCAGTCTAAAGCATGCACTCAATTAGGATCTCCCTTTACGGCTAAGCTTTGTCGTCTTGTTGCGGAAAACTTGCCGCAAACGGGTCTGCTCTGGGAGACTGTTCTCAATTGGGAGGGGGATCCCGGACCGAGTGGAGATTCAGTCCCACTTAGGGTAATGGGTGCGCTTCATGGACTCGTTGTTGAAGGGATCAGCGACACGTTAAGGCAAGTGTATCCTCCTCATCATTCTAATGTGTCCGATGCAGAACTTTGGGCAATTATCAGTAAATCGGTGACGGATCATACGGGCTATATTTTGGATCGGATGAGAAGTGCACCGCAAACCAACGAAGTGCAGCGAGCAGCGGTTTTAGTTCCCGGATTTATGGAAATTGCCAGTCAAACGGGAAAGCGAGAATTCGTAACATCAGAGCTTGGCGCTAGCGCGGGGTTAAATCTCTATTGGGATAAGTATCAATACCAGTTGGGGGATGTTCAATGGGGCGCATCCACTAGCGGGACGCGTTTGGAGCCTGACTGGAGGGGAGGGCAACCTGATTTTTCCGAAATTTCCGTTCGGAGCCGAGCAGGCTGTGATCTGAACCCAATTGATATTTCAAAAATAGAATTTCGCCAAAAACTATTATCGTATGTCTGGCCTGATCAGGAAGCACGTTTGCAGCGGTCCCGTTCTGCAATAGAGTTTGCCAATGGTCAAAAAGACCTTATCGAGCAATCCGATGCTATCGATTGGTTAGAGAGGCAATTACAGGTTGCTCATAAAGGGGCCGTTCATGTGATTTATCACACGATTGCCTGGCAATATTTCCCCGAAAATTCAAAGCGGCGCGGCGAAGAGTTACTTGAAATTGCAGGTAGGAAAGCCACTAAAGAGGCGCCGTTGGCTTGGCTTCGCTTGGAAGCCGACGGTAAGGGCGACGGTGCTGGTTTGACGCTTACTTTGTGGCCGGCAGGCGAGACAAAAACAATTGCCAGAGGTGATTTTCATGGAAGATGGATTGACTGGATTGGATGGTAAACTAATTTTAACCAGTTAAAATATTTTTAAAAGTGTTTCTTGGATTTGAGTAACGCGCTGGTCCCGCAATTTTTGAGTGTAGGGGACGGCATCACCAACGCCCCAAACAGGGGCAGGCCAAGCTTGATCATCAGTTTCGCGGGCAATAATGTGAATATGGAGTTGGGGAACGAGATTTCCAAGCGCCCCGACGTTAATTTTTTGAGGGGTGAAGCAAGCAGATAAAACGTGTGATAGTTGGCGTACTTCTTCCATTACGGCAGTATAATCAAGCGGGACTAAGTCATGTAATTCTGACAAATTTTCGCGCTCCGGCACAAGAACAACCCACGGATATCGGCTGTCATTGAGTAGGTAGAGATTGGATACCGTCAGTTTTTGAATAAAGATGGTATCCGCTTTTAGCCGGGGGTGAAGCGTAAACATATAAAATCCTTTTGTAGACTTCGCATCATAAGGGTCGAGGGCGGGAAAAACAACGGATAGACCTGTTGTAATCCTCAAGGCAAGATTTGTTCTCTCGGTCTGGTGCTAAATAATGTTTTGATGATATAACTTAGGCCAACTAGGCTGAAAAGGGGACACAGATGAAACGGAATTTTGTATATGCAGGCCAAAGTCTCGTATTGATTTTGTCGATGTTGTTTGCTGTGACGTTGGCAACGCCAGCATTTGCAGAGGCGACTAAACTCACTTTCCTTCACACAAATGATATGGGGGAGCTTTCTGGAAAGAAAGGCTTCGGCGGTTTTCCTCAATTATCATCCTTGTTGAAGTCGGAGCGAGCGCGGTCCCCTCATTCAATCACGACTTTTGGCGGTGATCTAATCTCTCCCTCTCTTATGTCAGGGTTATCCAAAGGGGTGGAGATGATCCAGATGATGAATGCCATCAATATGGATGTTGCGGTTTTAGGTAATCATGAGTTTGACTTTGGACCTGAAGTTGCAAAAGAAAGAGTTTCAGAAAGCGCGTTTCCTTGGCTTGGGACGAACGCACGGGGGACAGATGGTGCTCCCGCGGCGGGCGCTAAAGACTATTTAATCAAGGATATTGCAGGCTATAAAATTGGCTTCTTTGGCTTGACGACACCAGAGACGGTTTCTTTATCATCCCCTGGGGAAGGCATTGTCTTTACCGGTATTATTGAGACAGCAAAACAAGCTGTGACCCATCTAAAATCCGAGGGTGCTGACATTATTGTGGCCCTGACC
The DNA here is from genome assembly GCA_036960695.1 of Sneathiella sp. GTDB lineage: Bacteria > Pseudomonadota > Alphaproteobacteria > Sneathiellales > Sneathiellaceae > Sneathiella. The sequence continues at coordinate 14,368 of JBALXM010000049.1, read as the reverse complement.
CATATGGATTTATCGGATGATATCCGGTTGGCAAAAGAAGTTAAGGGGTTACATCTCATATTGGGAGGGCACGATCACCGCACATTTGCATCCGTCGAAAACGGCGTATCAATTTTGCAAGCAGGGTCTGATCTTCGATATCTCGGGGTTGTCGATCTCATGGTTGAGCGCAAAGAGAAGCGCGGTAAAAAATACTTATCTGTCATCCCAAGTTGGAAAATATTAGCGACCGCAGGTGTATCTGCTGATCCGGAAATTGGGAGAATTGTCCAAGACTTTGAAGATAAACTTGATGTAGAACTCAATATAGTTGTCGGTAAATCTGAATTGCCATTGGATACAAGGCGGGTGTCTGTGCGCACGAAGTCCTCTAAGTTCGGGGAATTAATTGCACTGGCGATGAAGCAGGAGGTAGGGGCTGATTTCGGTTTTACCAATGGCGGCGGTATTCGGGGGGATAGAGAATACACGGCGGGCGTAGAGCTCACACGAAAAGACATTCTAAAAGAACTTCCTTTTGGAAATGTAACCGTGCTTCTTGAGATCTCTGGGGAAAATGTTCTTAAACTTGTTGAGCATGGCGTCTCTAAAGTTGAAGAGGGCGCAGGTCGATTTGGCCATTATTCCGGCTTATCTTATGATTATGATGCTTCCAAAATGTCAGGAAGTCGAGTTGACCGTATTTCCATTAAGGGCGCACCTCTCGATCCCTCTAAAATATACACTGTCGCAACCAATGACTATGTTGCGCGCGGTGGGGACGGTTTTGAAATGCTACCGCTTGGCAAAGTCATAATAGATAAATCAGCAGGAACCCTTATGGCGACAACTGTGATGAAATTTATTCGAGATAATGGAGGTGTTACCTCGTCCATCTTTAAATAAAGGGCACCGTATTATTGTGAGCTTTTGTCTGGCCCCTAAATGATCATTGGCATTCTATTGTGATGTGACTATTCTGTTGCAAAATTTTACCCCCATCTGACGATCTTTACTGTCATTTGGGCTTAGTCTTTAAGTAATTGTAGGAGAATGACATGAGCGGAATGCCGGCACTCAAAACAGAACTTTTTAACGATACTGATGATTTGAGCGATTTTTCAGCTTATCCAGCACGTCTCAGGGTTATGGCGAAGGCCTACCCGGATATGGATGTGCTGAAGGTTGAGGATCGCGTTCGTACTTGGGCTGAGTTATCACTCCGGACAAATCAGGTGGCAAATACACTCAAGTCCAAAGGGCTTGGCCGGGGCGACAAAATTGCTGTGCTCGCCAAAAGCAGTGTGGAATATGTAGAAGTCTTTTTAGGAGCGCTACAGGCTGGCCTTTGTGTCGTTCCCTTATCCGGGATGGCATCGTCTATACAACTGGCTGGAATGATCCGAGATAGTGGCGCGAGTATGGTTTTTGTCTCATCGTCTGCAAAGGATCTTATCATCCCTTTTAAAGGGGAGATAGAAACAGTTCAAAGTGACGGTTATATTGCTTTTGATTTTGTCGAAGACAACTGGCAATCTTATGAAGACTTGCTTGAGGGAGCTTCCACTGAAGACTTGGTTGTTGAGATCGCGCCTGAAGATCCTTTCAATTTGATCTATAGCTCAGGAACCACTGGGGTGCCCAAGGGGATCGAGCAGAGCCATTATATGCGTAATCAGCATGTGGTCAGATTTGAAGCCATGGGGTTTGCTAGCGGGTCCGTTACTTTAATCTCTACGGCCCTTTATTCGAATACGACCCTTGTTGCAATGTTGCCAACGCTTGCTCTGGGCGGGCGCGTGGTGCTGATGCCAAAGTTTGATACGGAAAAGTTTCTGAAATTATCGGAAGCTGAAAAAGTAAGCCATACCATGCTGGTCCCCGTTCAATATCAGCGAATTCTTGCCCACGCGGATTTTGACAAATACGACTTAAGTAGTTTCGAGTTGAAAATGTCGACAAGTGCGCCACTTCGTGAAGGTGTAAAGCAAGATGCGTTGAACAGGTGGCCTGGTAAGTTAATCGAGATTTATGGATTGACTGAAGGTGGTATTGGAACAGCGCTATCTGTCACTGAATTTCCCGACAAGTTAGCGTCGGTTGGAAAAGCTGGTGAAGGCGTGGATTTACGGATTATTGATGAAGCTGGTAATCAGTTACAGCAAGGCGAAGTCGGCGAAATCGTTGGCCGGTCAGATGCGATGATGACGGGATACCACAATCGCCCAGATTTGACCGATGCCATGCTTTGGACTGCGCCAGATGGCAGAAAATTCTTTAAAAGCGGCGATATGGGCCGTTTTGATGAGGACGGCTTCCTGTTCTTGCTGGATCGTATCAAGGATATGATCATATCGGGCGGATTTAATATCTATGCTGCGGACATCGAAGCGGAATTGATGCTTCATGACGCCGTTGAGGATGTCGCTGTAATTGGTATTCCAAGCGAGGAATGGGGCGAGACACCTTTAGCGCTTGTTGTGTTGAATAAAAATGCTAAAGAAAGTTGTGATGACATCAAGAATTGGGTAAATAAGAGACTTGGAAAAACTCAACGAATTTATGGCGTTGAATTCCGGGAAGATCTTCCAAGAAGTACAATCGGGAAGGTCTTGAAGCGAGAGCTAAGAGAAGCATATATATAGGTATTGTTCGGAAAAACGACGTTTACATAAGGTTAATATTTTTCTGACATTATCAGTTAATATGGTGCAGGTATTTGTATGTAGTAGATGCCTATTACAGTGTTGAAGACGTAGTGGGCGATAGGTAAAGTAAATGAGCGTCGAAGCGGGAAAATTAAAAACAGAATCTGATAGCAGGAAGCCATTGAAAGAACGTATGAAATTATGGTGGGGTGGTTATGAGCTGAGGCAAAAGTCAAAGCCGCAGGAGAGCTTTGACGATTTGCCGGTTGATGATGATGGTCCGCCAACCGTTAAAGGGTGGTCCGTTAGTCGTCAGAAATCTGTTATAACCTTGTTTGGTGACGGAATGACACGATGCATTCCTGATAATGTCAAAACAAGATTAACCATGCCAATGGGCGTGAATAAAACAATGAGCGTAGCAGAGCTTGGGTCAGGCCTGGGCGGCTTTGCCCATTGGGTTGTGGATCAGTTTGAAGCTTATGTTGACGCCTATGAAGAAGACGATGATTTGGTCAACGCGAGCAGTGAAATGACCAAAATGGCGGGCATGTTTCGCTATATTAAATACTATAAAAGTGATTTCGAAGATTTTAAGCCAAAAGAGAAATCAGCAAACGTCGCTTATGCGTCGGAAGCGCTCTTTTGCGTTAAGGATAAACTAACCTGTTTCAACAGAATTCACAGCATGATGAAGCCTGAAGGACAGTTCATGATGTCAGACTATATGCTTGATGGTATTGGGGTAGATGATCCCGCTATTCAAGAATGGTTTGCCGCGGAACCGGAGACCCCTCATTTAATCGATGTTAAACAAGCGCGTAAGCTGCTTACTAAAGCGGGTTTTGAAGTCAGCATCGCCGAAGACACAACGGAAGAATACAAAGCGAACGTCTTAAAAGCTTTCTCGGCATATGCATTGGCATCGAGCAAGGGAGGCAAAAGTGGCCACCTTCACAATTGGGTCTTGAGGGAAGGCGAGCTTTGGACGGCAAGGGTTAAGGCTATGGAGTCTGGCTCCTTGAAAGTATTCCGGATTTACGCACGCGTTCCACCTGAAATTATTTAGAGTGCCGAGCCGAAAATAAGATTCTTAATCGTCCTTGAGAAATTCTGAAGCTTGGTGAAAGAATAAGGCTTTAAGCCCTATTATGGCACGTCAGTGCATAAAATTTTGGGCTTGTTTGGGTAAAGTTGAAAAGAAACCCCGACTTTTGGAGAGTATCGTATTTAAACGGTTTTTCTTCATTGACAGAAGGCCAAGCGCTCAGTATGTTCCGGCCTTCAATTTCAAGAACATTTTTTTGGGGTCTGTACCATGAAAGTAATCAATTCACTTAAGTCCGCCAAAAAACGGCATCGCGATTGCCGCGTAGTTCGTCGTAAAGGTCGGGTCTACGTTATCAATAAAACTAATCCACGCTTTAAAGCGCGTCAGGGCTAATCTCCTTAGCTCTTTGATTGGATGTCACCAGATGAATTTCTGGCCATCCAATTTCTGGATTGTGAAAAAAACCGCTCTGTTCGTCAGCTGCGGTTTTTTTGTGTCTACTCTCTGCTATACTACACCCTCATTGTAAGAGAGTAGGGTCCCACTGTGAAAATGCCGCTTCCCGATCAAGCTGTTCTTGAAAAAAGAGACATGCTGGTCCGTCGACTTAAAGAAATTGTCCAGAACCCTGATGGGGTGATTGATCAAGAGGCAGGTCTTCGAGCGTTTGAATGTGATGGCTTGAGCGCTTATCGGCAATTGCCCATGGTCGCGGTGTTGCCCGAGACAAAACAAGAAATTTGCGAAATTCTAAAATTCTGTAAGGCCGAAGGGGTAAATGTCGTGCCGCGCGGGGCAGGGACATCGTTATCTGGTGGCGCCCTACCTTTGGCCGATGGCGTGCTTCTGGGGCTTGCAAAATTCAGCAAAATTATTGATGTCGATTATGATAACAGATGTGCGGTCGTCGAACCCGGTGTCACAAATCTTGCAATTACGGACGCTGTGAAGGCTGACGGCTTTTATTATGCGCCCGATCCATCCAGTCAGATCGCGTGTACAATCGGCGGCAATATTGCAGAAAATTCAGGGGGCGTGCATTGCCTTAAATATGGCCTGACGACAAATAATGTTCTTGGGGTTGAAATGATCACAATGGACGGCGACATCGTGCAATTTGGCGGAAAGCACCTCGATGCTGAAGGCTATGACATAATGGGTGTCATTACGGGCTCTGAGGGCTTGCTAGGCGTTATAACCGAAGTGACAGTACGTTTGCTCAAAAGCCCTCAATATATATCGGCACAGCTTATTGGTTTCCCTTCAAGTGAGCAGGCTGGGGATTGTGTTGGCAAGATCATCGGTGCTGGTATTATTCCCGCTGGCATGGAAATGATGGACTATTACGCTATTCATGCGGCCGAGGAATTTTGCCATGCAGGATATCCATTGGATGTGGAAGCATTGCTGATTGTGGAGCTGGACGGCCCGGAGATTGAGATTGAGCATAACAATAATGCGATTGAGAAAATCGCCAAGGAATGCGGGGCCACCGTTATCAAACTCAGTCAAAGTGAAGAAGAGAGATTAACATTCTGGGCGGGGCGCAAAGCGGCTTTCCCGGCAATCGGTCGCATTTCACCAGATTATATGTGTATGGATGGGACTATTCCCCGAAGTCAACTGCCCAAAGTGTTGGCTCGAATGGGAGAGTTGTCTGAGCATTATGGCCTGCGGGTCGCAAATGTGTTCCATGCTGGCGATGGGAATTTACACCCCTTGATCCTGTTCGATGCGAATATTCCTGGTGATCTTGAAAAATGTGAACAATTTGGTGCTGATATCCTGAGGCTTTGCGTTGAAGTTGGTGGGGTCCTAACGGGCGAGCACGGCGTTGGTGTTGAAAAGCGGGATTTGATGAATGAGATGTTCTCAGAGGACGACCTGAAGCAACAGCAGCGCTTGAAATGTGCTTTTGATCCTGATGGGCGCCTCAACCCCGGAAAAGTTTTCCCTATTCTGCATCGATGTGCTGAGCTTGGGAAAATGCATGTGCATAACGGCGCGCTTCCCTTCCCAGATATCCCAAGGTTTTAAGAGATGGAAAATTTTAACATCACATCCGAAGATCAGGTGCCGGATATTCTGCAATGGGCGCTTTCAGACAGCAAGCGCCTTGCTATTGCGGGGAATAATAGTAAGGCCGCGTTGGGCCGTCCGATGGATGTGGATGCGACGCTTAATCTTTCAGGATTAAGCGGTATCGAAATGTACGAGCCTGCTGAGTTGGTTATGAAGGCAAAGGCGGGTACTACGGTTGCGTTCGTGGAACAAGAATTAGCGGCATCGAACCAACAATTAGCCTTTATGCCACCAGATTATGGTCCTTTGTTAGGGAAAGCCTCTGGGCTTGGAACATTGGGCGGTATTTTTACAACCAACCTTTCGGGGTCTCGCCGGATTAAGGCGGGGGCCGCCCGAGATCATTTGCTGGGCGTTAATGGTTTTACCGGGCGAGGGCATGCCTTTCAAACGGGTAGTCGCGTGATGAAGAATGTGACCGGTTATGATTTGTGTAAACTTATTGCAGGCAGTTATGGAACGCTTGCGGTTTGTACTAGTCTGACATTTAAGGTGCTGCCAAAGCCTGAAAAAGTTCGAACGGTTTTGGTCTTTGACATCACTTTGGAAGCGTCCGCCACAATAATGCGGGACGCGATGTCGTCCGTTCATGAGGTGAGCGCTGCGGCCTACATGCCAGCGAGCATTGCGGCAAAAACTGGAATTGATTATCTGGATGGTGGCCGCGCCGTCGTAGCCCTTAAAATTGAAGGTCCAGCGGCTTCCGTTGAGTATCGGTGCGCGGCTTTATTGAAGGCGTTCGAAGGGCAGGGGCGTGTGGAAGAACTACACGGTCACCGGTCACAAACTTTGTGGACATTTTTGTCTGACGTTCGTGCCTTTTCAGAAAACCAGAGCCCTAATATCTGGAAAATATCCATTCCTCCTTCAAATGCTCCGGCTTATGTGAAGGCTATTAGCGCGGCAATACCCGGGCTTGAATACTTTCTTGATTGGGCCGGGGGGCTTGTTTGGGCTTCTGTCCCTGAGGGTATCGAAAATGCTGGGGTTACAATTATACGCCAGAATTTGAATGGAAATGGCCATGGGACATTAATTCGGGCACCAGAAAAACTTCGAACAGAGATCTCTCCTTTCCAGCCACAAAATCCAGTGATTGCAGGAATTTCTGAGCGTATCCGGGAGGGATATGATCCTCAGCGCATTTTGAACCCTGAACGCATGTATCCGACTGTCGAGACATAACTGATGAAAACAAATTTCTCCCTAGCCCAATTAGCGGACCCCAAATTCGCGCAATCCAATGATATTTTGCGTAAATGTGTTCATTGTGGTTTTTGTACTGCGACTTGCCCTACATATACGGAGCTTGGAGATGAGCGGGATAGTCCGCGTGGCCGTATTTATATGATCCAGCAAATGTTGGAGAGCGGCGCGCCCGCACCAGCAGAGACTGTCAAGCATATCGATCGGTGCTTGTCCTGCTTGTCTTGCATGACCACGTGCCCGTCAGGGGTGGATTATATGCATCTTGTCGATCATGCGCGTCAATATATCGAGGGCACTTATAAAAGACCGTTATTTGAACGGATATTGCGATCTGTTCTGGGACTAATTTTGCCGAGGCCAAATCTGTTCCGCCTTGCCCTTCGAGGGGCTGCGCTTGTAAAGCCCATGAAAGGGCTTTTTTCCGGGCGCTTGCGGGCAATGCTGGAAATGGCTCCGGCCTCGCTCCCTAAAAGATCAACGCTGGATGAGCTTCCTATTCATACCGTAAAAACGCCAAAAAAACGTGTGATCTTGATGACAGGATGTGCACAGAAGGTGTTATCCCCTCAGATTAATGACGCAACAATACGAATATTGCAGCGGCACAATGTCGAGGTGGTTATTCCGGCAGATGCAGGCTGTTGCGGGGCATTACCGCTCCATATGGGGCAAGAAAATCCAGCCCTCGAATTTGCGCGCAATAATATAAAAGCGTGGCACGCTGAAAAGGCATCAGACGGATTGGATGGTATTCTTATTAATACCTCCGGCTGCGGTACCACTGTCAAAGATTATGGTCATTTGTTCGAAGGGGACATTGAGATGGCCGGGATGGCAAAGGATATGGCGTCCCTTGCTATGGATATCACCGAGTTTCTTGCTACATTGGACTTAGAATTTGAAAATTTCGAGCCTCGTCTGCGGGTGGCTTATCATTCGGCGTGTTCTTTGCAGCATGGTCAGAAAATCAAATCAACTCCGGCTGAATTATTGGGAAAAGCTGGCTTTGAAGTGCTTTCAGTTCCTGAGTCACATATTTGCTGCGGATCCGCAGGCACCTATAATCTGCTGCAACCGGAATTATCCGGGAGGCTGAAATCCCGTAAGGTCAAGAATATTTCCTCCACCTCTCCCGATGTTGTCGCCGCTGGCAATATTGGATGTATTGCGCAAATTGCCTCTGGTATGGATGTTCCGGTTATTCACACAGTCGAATTGCTAGATTGGGCAACTGGTGGACCTAAACCCGACGAAATTACCTGAATGTGACAGCTGCTTCATTATCTTAATAAATTTTTGAATTGCGTAATTCATGCGCTATATAATGTTTATGAAGTATATAAAATTGTTGTTACTCTTACATTTGATTTTGTTCTTTAGTATTGGGTCTGTAGCGGCTCGGCAAGATGATCATCGGCTGGAACCGTTATTTGAAAACCTCCTGAATACGAACAATAGCGTTGACGCCCAAGTTATCGAGCAATCCATCTGGGAAATTTGGCTTGCGTCGGGCAGTGATACGGTGGATTTGTTGATGTTTCAGGCCGTTCAGCAAATGATGAGGGGCGGGCTTAAGCAAGCCGCCTATCTGTTCTCCGCAATCATAGAAATGGATCCGTTATATGCTGAGGCTTGGAACAAGCGGGCCACTGTTCGATTTTTAGTCGGTGACTTGAAAGGGTCGATTGAGGATGTAAGTCGGACGCTAGAGCTTGAACAACGTCATTTTGGCGCCCTGGCAGGCCTTGGTCATATTTATGAGCGGTTGGAGCAACAGGACAAAGCGCTTCAGGCTTTTGAGAAGGCTATTGAGCTCAATCCGCACATGACAGTGATTTCCAATAGAATTCAAATTTTGCGGATAAAATTGGAGGGGCAGAAAATCTGACCCTCCTCTATTGGGTTTAGCTTAAAGGCTTTTCGCCAACCCAAGCAATTCTTAAAATATTGGTTGAACCGGGGGTTCCAAATGGCACGCCTGCCATAATCACAATGCGATCTCCAGGACGTGCAAATCCTTCTTTAAAGCAGGTGTTGCAAGCTTTCTCCACCATCTCCGAGAAATTCTCCGCATCCTTCGTGTGAACGCAATGAAGCCCCCAAGCAAGTGCTAGCTTTCTGGCCGTTTGCAAGGATGGCGTGAGAGCAAGGACCGTTGTATGTCCCCGTTCTCTTGATGCGCGCAATGCAGTGGAGCCTGATGTCGTGTAGGTGACAATGGCGGATGCGCTAATCGTATGAGCGACTTGCGAGGCAGCTGCACTTATGGCGTCAGCAGTTGTCGCCTCCAGGGAGCCATGTTTGGCCTCCATGATTTTGCGGTAGTTTGGATCTTTTTCGGTCTCAACAGCAATATCACTCATCATGGTGACGGCTTCTGTTGGATAATCACCCGCCGCACTTTCAGCAGACAACATCACGGCATCAGCCCCGTCATATATGGCGTTGGCAACATCGGTCACTTCTGCCCGCGTTGGGACAGGGGAGGTGATCATGCTTTCGAGCATCTGGGTTGCAACAACAACCGGCTTGCCAGCTTCTTTTGCTTTTCCAATAATAAGTTTTTGAATGGCGGGAACTTCTTGTAGGGGGATTTCCACGCCAAGATCACCGCGCGCCACCATAATGGCATCGGACAATTCAATGATGCCATCCAGATTTTCAACGGCAGTTGGTTTTTCGATTTTCGCCATAACACCGGCGCGACCTGCAACGATTTTTTTTATCTCAGCAATATCTTCAGCCCGTTGAACAAAGCTAAGGGCAACCCAATCGACACCAAGTTCCAAGGCGTAATCCAAATCGCGTCGATCTTTGTCGGTGAGCGGGCTCATATTCACAACGGCATTTGGAATATTGACGCCTTTTCGGTCGGAAAGTTTTCCGCCAATAATAACTTCGCACTCGACGTAGCCCTTGCCAGCTTTCAAAACGTTGAGTTTCAGCTTTCCGTCATCAAGTAAAAGGTCAGTTCCCACTTCAAGGGAGGACATTACTTTAGGATGGGGAAGGGCGACGCGATTGATATCACCCTCTTTTTCGTCGAGGTCTAACCGGAATTTGGCACCTTTTTTAAGTTCGATGCTATCATCGGCAAAGCGACCAACCCGAATTTTGGGTCCTTGAAGATCGGCAAGAATTCCGATGGGGCGCCCAGCGGTCACCTCAAGCTCTCGAATAATATCATACCGAGCCTTGTGATCCTTTGGTTCCCCATGACTAAAGTTCAAACGAAATACGTCCGCACCTGCAAGATGAAGTTTTTCAACTGTCTTTGCATCTGAACTAGAGGGGCCTAAAGTGGCGACTATTTTGGTTTTCCGAAGTCTGCGCATTTTGAATTTCTTATGAATAGATTAGGATAAAGTATAGAATTATTATCTAATAAACCCAGTATATTACCGAATTAATTCGAACTTTAGTGACACTAACACTTTAGCGCGCGTATGAAAAGTAAAATAGTATTGATTGCCTTTCGTTTGATTTTCATTAATCTTCATAATTAGAAAATTTAGGAATTATTCGCGCAAAAAGAACATTGGCGATAAATTTTTTTGCGCTCCCATTTCTTGTTAAGGAAATATTAACAGGATAAATGGCAAACATCCCTGTTATGAGATTTAACAATGATCGTAATCGGATTCGCAACCACATGGTAAGAAAAGCAATTGATGCTGGTGATAAATCGCTCATGTATATCGCTGATTGTATCGGCCTGGTGGTAGCTGAAATTCGGATCCATGTGATCCCTAGGCTCAAGAATATGCGCTGCCAGATTGCGCAAATTTGCCAGAAAATAATAAAAGTTCGGCCGCCAAACCCTTTTAAAACACCCGCTTCAATAAGGCGGAATACGCGCAATTCCATGACCCCTGAGAAGCGGATTACGGTTACTTTACCAACTCATCTGTCGGCGGAGGGAAAACCTTATACTTATGATTGGGCCGTCTCCAGAATAGATGAATTAGGGCAGCAAGGCGTATCCGATCCGGTGGCCTATTTAAATAATGAAATGGCCGATTGGTGGTTGGCTCCAGATGGGATGATGGAAGAGGAAGCTGATTTTGTGGGTATTGCGCGGGCAATCGAAGAAAGATGGCATAGTTAAGCAATCGGTGCTCAAATCCTTTTCTTATTTTTGAAAATGTAAGATATGATAGCTCTTTAATATCATTGATTTTTCATTGTCTGTAATTACGCCATGTCAAAAGCCTTTAAAATAATGAATGAGGAGAGTACGTCTCCGATTTTTTTGATTGCCGATCACGCCAGCAGGCAAATCCCTGATGAGTTCGGGACACTAGGCATTGATGATCCGGCTTTGCTACGACGTCATGTTGCATGGGATATTGGGATTGAGGATGTCACTAGCCGCATGAGCGACAAGCTTGGGGCAACAGCTGTCTTCTCGACCTTCTCTCGTTTGCTAATCGATCCAAATAGATACACCGACGATCCTGCTGCGATGCCGGTTGAGAGTGATGGTCTGCGGATACCGGCAAATGAGGATTTAAAAAAAGCGGACAAACAAAAACGCATTGACCATTATTTTACGCCTTATCATGCTCAGGTTTCTCGCTTGCTAGATAAGACAATGCAAAACCATGCAGAGCCGTTGGTTATTTCCATGCATAGCTTCACACCCATTATGAACGGATTTGAACGTCCTTGGCATATCGGGGTTTTATGGGCAGAGGATGAGCGTATTTCAGCGCCTATGTTAGAGATATTAAGGAAAAACCCCGCGTTGGTTGTCGGCGATAATGAGCCATATTCTGCGCAGGAGCCTTTCGGTTACACGATGAACACCCATGGTACGGCACTGGGTGTCCCGCATGTTGTTATTGAAATTAGGCAGGATTTAATTGATACACATCACGGTGCTGAATTGTGGGCAAATCTTATGGTCGATGTGATTAATCAACTCCTAAAAAGACGCGCACTTTCTTGATAGTCTATACGGAAGGACGTGGACGATGATGATTAAACAGCTAACCCCCTCTTTTACGATTGGTATTGAAGAAGAGTATCTGCTGGTTGATCCAGAAACTCGGGATCTGGCTCTTGATCCGTCGCCAGAAATCTTAGCCGAATGTCAACGGCGGTTGCCTCAACATCAAGTGACGCCTGAATTTTTGCGATCTCAAATTGAAATCGGTACAGCTGTTTGTGCAAATATAACTGAAGCCCGGGAGGCTTTGTTCGAATTGCGCTCTACGGTGTCAGAAGTCGCACGGAAGCATGGTCTGGGACTTATGGCCGCATCAACTCATCCTTTTGCCGATTGGCACCTTCTCAAGCATACCGCAAAAGAGCGATATGATATTATCGCAGAGGATTTACAGGCGGTCGTCCGCCGATTGATGATCTGCGGAATGCATGTTCATTGCGGTATTGAAGATCCAGAAGTACGGATTGACCTGATGAACCAGGTTTCTTATTTTCTCCCTCATTTGCTCGCACTAAGTACATCTTCTCCCTTTTGGCGAGGAGAGGTCAGTGGTCTTAAATCCTACCGCTTAAGCGTATTTGATAGTCTGCCTAGAACAGGCGTCCCTGATAGATTTGATAGCTATGGCGAGTTCGAGCGACTTGTCGATATTATGGTGGAGTCGGGGTCAATTGAAGATGCCTCCAAAATCTGGTGGGATCTTCGTCCCTCATCCAAATTCCCAACCCTAGAAATGCGTATGACGGATGTGTGTTCTCTGGCCGAAGATACCCTTTGTATCGCGGCACTGTATTCGTGCCTTTTACGGATGCTGTATCGGTTGCGACGTAAAAACCAGAGATGGCGTGTCTACCCTCAAACTTTAGTGGCGGAGAATCGTTGGCTGGCTCAAAGATTTGGGGTTGAGGGGAGCTTGATTGATCTGGGAATACCCGGGCAGGTGCCAACCAAAGATTTGATTGAAGAAATAATTGGCTTGGTTGAAGAAGATGCCGACGCGCTGGGATGCACAAAAGAAGTGCTTCATGTCCGGACGATCCTCGCGCGGGGAACTTCTGCCGAGCGACAGCTGAAGGTGTATAACAAAGCAAAAGAGTCTGGCCTGAAAAATAGGGAAGCTTTGCATAAAGTTGTCGATCAGGTCTTGAAAGAGACGGTAACAGGGCTAAACTAACACTAGGTATATAGACAGGTGGAAAAATGACTGATCAAACAACGCTGGAATTAGAGGCTGCGGCTTTCAGGCGTCTCCGTAAACATCTTCAAGAGAGAGAAGATGTTCAAAATATCGACTTGATGAATTTAGCAGGATTTTGCCGAAATTGTTTGTCAAATTGGTATCAGGACGCGGCTGCGGAAAAGGGAATTGAGCTTGATAAAGGCGCTGCCCGGGAAATTGTTTATGGCATGCCTTATGATGAATGGAAAGCCAAACACCAAACGGCAGCGACAGATGAGCAATTGGCGAAAATGAAGCAAAGTCATTCGGGGCATTAATTTTAAAAAAATACTGAAATTTTGTGTGACAGGCTGAAAAAAATGCTACACCAGCTTTCAGAAATTTGAAATTCACATGAGATGTAACGTAAACGAGGTATGAGCATGGTTGACGTGGGCGGCGTTGCTGCGGATCACTTGCAATCTTACTAATGCCCCTATCAAAATGTTGTATGATTGCAATAACAATACTTTAAATAAAATACGTGTATTTTATTCCGTATTCTAATTCCCTTGGAATACACTTTTTCATTCGGGCATTGTAAATTCGATTGAGAGTGCACGTTTGTACAAATTCAATAAAGACAGTAGAAGGAATATTTTTCATGGTAGATGTGGGCGGTGTTGCTGCAGATCACTTATTATCTTACATCGAGCGCATTGAGCGCTTGGAGGAAGAAAAGAAAGGACTTTCAGATGATTTGAAAGAAATTTTTGCTGAAGCAAAGGGAACCGGCTTCGATGTGAAGGCCATGCGAGCAATTTTAAAATTTCGCAAGATGGACAAAGCTGAGTATCAAGAGCAGGAATACATGATTGACCTGTATAAGCACGCTTTGGGCATGCTTGATGATATCACGCCATCAGAAGCTGAACTGGATGCGAGTGAAATTCCTGCAGAAGGCGATGCGGCTTAATTAATTGGGTGATATAAAATCAGAGCATTTTTATTGAGGAATGCTCTGATTTTTTTACTCAATTTTGCAATTTTCTTTGACGCATTTGTCTCGCATCTCGTCTCACCTGTAGCATGTAGAAAATCGATGAAAGTGTTCATTTGGTGCTTGCGCCGTATGATTACTGAAATTTAAGGGATATATTCCCTTGAGGGCAGGGCGGACTAGTCACTAAAACCGCCTCATCGGGCGGAATTTGAACCAAAGCGGCCCTCACCGTTCAGATAACAGAACGGCAACTATGCGGCCAAGTTGACCAAACTCAAATATCGGC
>JBALXM010000048.1:2852-28190 GCA_036960695.1 Sneathiella sp. | reverse complement strand
TGGATCGCCGCCATGTTCGCCGCAAATACCAAGTTTAATATCTGGGCGGGTTGCACGACCGCGTTCAGCTGCGATTTTGACAAGCTCCCCAACCCCTTCTTGATCAAGAGATACAAAGGGGTCTGTCTCGTAAATGCCTTGGTTTACATAATCGTCCAAGAAAGAGCCAGAATCGTCACGGCTGATACCATAAGTGGTCTGCGTTAGATCATTCGTGCCAAAAGAGAAGAACTCCGCCTCTTCCGCGATTTGACCCGCTTGCAAGGCTGCACGGGGCAGCTCAATCATTGTGCCGATCAAATAGTCAACGCTGGTCCCTGTATCCGCTTTAATAGCACTCGCGACGTCTGCGATTTTGCCTTTGAGAATTTCAAGCTCTCGCTTGGTGGCAACAAGGGGGATCATGATCTCGGGGACAACAGTCTCCCCAAGTTCTTTACTGACGATAGCGGCGGCTTCCAAAATGGCCCGCGCCTGCATCTCGTAGATCTCAGGGTAAGAGATACCAAGACGGCATCCACGATGGCCCAGCATTGGGTTAAATTCATGAAGCTGCAAAGCACGATGGCGAAGCTTTTTCGCGTCCGCACCCAGCGCTTTTGCCAAATCGTCAATCTCTTCGTCTGATTTTGGCAAGAATTCATGAAGCGGTGGATCAAGCAGGCGTATGGTGACCGGCAGGCCTGCCATAATTTTAAACAATTCAACAAAATCAGCCCTTTGAACTGGCAATAATTTTGCGAGCGCTTCTTCGCGGTCATCCAAAGTCTCCGCCAAAATCATTTGGCGCACGGCGACAATGCGATCCGCATCGAAGAACATATGTTCAGTCCGGCAAAGACCGATGCCTTCAGCGCCGAATTTCCGAGCGGTTTTAGCATCCAGAGGCGTTTCTGCATTCGCGCGCACTTTCATGCGGCGCACTTCATCAGCCCAGCCCATAAGCGTGCTAAAGGTGCCTGAAAGCTCTGGCAGGATCATGCCAACGGAGCCCTTCATAACTTCACCCGTGCCACCATCAATTGTGATGATGTCGCCTTTGTTAAAAGTCTCCCCCAGTACTGAAAGGGTTTCTTCCTTATAATCGATATTAAGAGAGCCCGCACCAGACACGCAAGGGCGTCCCATTCCACGTGCCACAACAGCCGCATGAGATGTCATACCGCCGCGACTGGTCAGAATGCCTTTAGCGGCGTGCATACCGTGAATGTCTTCTGGGCTGGTTTCCACCCGCACCAAGATCACATCAACGTCATCGGCTGCCATTTTTTCAGCTTCATCGCTGTTAAAGACAATTTGTCCTGAGGCCGCGCCGGGACTTGCAGGAAGCCCCCGTGCAACGATCTCTCTATTGGCGTCCGGGTCCAACGTTGGGTGAAGCAGCTGATCCAAGGAAGAAGGCTCGATCCGTTTGATGGCCTCTTCTTTCGTAATCAGGTTTTCATCGACCATATCAATGGCGATTTGTAAGGCAGCCCCTGCTGTTCGTTTACCCGATCGGGTTTGCAGCATCCAAAGCTTGCTCTGCTGAACCGTAAATTCAATGTCCTGCATATCCCGATAATGGGCTTCCAGTTTTTTGTAAACATCGACCAGTTCTGCAAACACTACGGGGAATACTTCTTCCATGGATGGCTCGTCTGAGCCTGCATCTACTCTGGCCTGTTTCGTGAGGTTCTGCGGTGTGCGAATGCCGGCAACAACATCTTCGCCTTGCGCATTCACCAGAAATTCGCCATAGAAATATTTAGCACCAGTGGATGGGTCCCGTGTGAAGGCAACCCCTGTCGCACTGTCATCGCCCATATTTCCGAACACCATGGCCTGAATATTAACAGCCGTTCCCCATTCAGCAGGGATATCGTGTAATCTGCGGTAGGTAATCGCCCGTTGGTTCATCCAAGAGCCGAAAACAGCACTAACAGCGCCCCAAAGCTGATCTTGAACATTTTGCGGGAAAGGCCGGCCGAGTTCTTCCTCTACCTTTGCCTTAAACTGCCCAACAAGATTCTCCCAATCAGCAGCGTTCAAATCTGTATCGAGCTGGTAATTGTTATCTTCTTTCAATATTTCAAGAAGTTCTTCGAAGTGATAATGCTCCACTTCCAAAACAACATCTGAATACATCTGGATAAAGCGACGGTAGCTATCAAAGGCGAAACGGCGATCGCCTGATTGTTCCGCCAATCCTTCAACAGTCTCGTCATTCAGGCCAAGATTAAGGACCGTATCCATCATTCCGGGCATTGAAGCACGGGCACCTGAGCGAACAGAGACTAGAAGCGGAGAGACTTTATCACCGAATTTAACGCCGACAGAGCTCTCTATTTTCTCAATCGCTGCGACAACCTGCTCACCCAGATCTTCTGGATAATTTTGATCATTGTCATAGTAAGCAGTGCAGACCTCTGTAGACATTGTAAACCCAGAGGGGACTGGCAGGCCAAGATTGCTCATTTCAGCAAGGTTAGCGCCTTTTCCCCCAAGTAGATTGCGCATTTCAGCAGCACCATCTGCTTCGCCATCACCAAAGGAATATACCCACTTTGTCATTTATCTATCCACTCTTCGCTTTGTAGTGTTAAAGACTAGCCCTCGATTTGCGAGAAATCTGCCAACTGATCCAATGAGTTACGGATACTCGACAATAATCGGAGGCGATTGGCCCGGACGTCCGGGTTATCTGCATTAACGGTGACCTTATCAAAAAAGGCATCCACCGGTTCTCTAAGAGTAGAGGCGGCTTTGCCTGCTACTTCAAATTCATCTAATCCAAGGGCCGAAATAAGCAAGCCTGATGCTTCTTCTATTCTTGAATATAATTCTTTTTCCGCATTTTCTTCTAAAAGTGAGCTGTCTGGTGCCTGATTATAGGAGGTACCATCTTTCTTCTCTTCAATGCGGAGAATGTTTGCAGCCCGCCGGTACGCCACCAGAAGATTAGCCCCGTCATCCGTTTCCAGAAATCCAGCAAGCGCTGACACTTGGGACATCAAGCGAACAAGATCACTTGTCCCGCCTAGCGCAAAAACAGCGGCCACATAATCATGGCGCACGTTCTTCTCTTTCAAATGAACTTTAAGTCGATCCGCAAAGAAGGCCAGAAGCTCACTCGTATCCAGCGTCTCATCAATAATTTGCTGTTCATCAGCGACGGCAAATATTTTTTCCAGCGGAATACGCAGATTATTTTCTAAGATAAGACGGATCACACCAAGTGCCGCGCGGCGCAAGGCGTAGGGGTCTTTTGAGCCTGTTGGTTTCTCATCCAGTGCAAAAAAGCCTGTCAGAGTATCAATTTTATCAGCCAAAGAGACAACAACGCTCACGGCATCAGACGGGCAAATATCCCGCGGACCTAGAGGCGAATAATGTTCGTGCAATGCTTTAGCCACAGACGGTTTTTCGCCATCATTTTCGGCATAATAGCGGCCCATCAACCCTTGAAGATCAGCAAACTCACTGACCATGCCCGTGGACAAATCGGCTTTACAAAGAAGGGCTGCCCGTTTGCAGTCTTCAACATCAGCCCCATTAACATAGGGCGCAATGTAAGCACATAAGCCAACGATGCGGTCAACCTTTTGACGCAGGGTTCCAAGTTTTGCGTGGAACACGACTTTATCCAGCGCATCCAAGCGGCTTTCCAGAGTGTGTTTTTTATCGTTATCCCAGAAGAATTTGGCATCGGCAAGACGCGCGCTCAAGACACGTTCATTCCCGGCTGTAATTTTCTTACCGCCATCTTCGGCCCGTAGATTAGCCACCGTAATGAAACGCGGGGCCATATTGTTATTGGCGTCCGACAAGGAGAAATACTTCTGATGGCTCCGCATAGCCGAAATCAGCGCTTCATGGGGAACCTCTAGAAACTGAGTTTCGATTTTCCCGATCAAACTTTCCGGCCATTCCACAAGGCCTGCAACTTCAGACAGAAGTGCTGGGTCTTCAATCAGTTGGAGCCCTTCTTGCTTGGCTAAATTTGTTGCGTCTTTATGAATGATTTGCTCACGTTCGTTTGAATCAATAATAACGTAAGCCGAGCGAAGCTGCGCTTCATAATCAGCAAAATTTTTGGCTGTGATTGCCTTGGGTGCCATAAAACGGTGACCAAATGTTTGATCATTCGCTTCCAAATGCTCCCATTTAATGGGAATAATTGCCCCATCAAAAAGGCACAAGATGTTATGTAGCGGGCGGACCCAGCGCGCAGGCCGGTCGCCCCATTTCATCGGTTTTGGCCAATGAAGGTTACTCACACAGGTGGGAAGAAGATCAATCAGGACATCTTTAGTAAACCCACCCTTGCTCTCAATCACCGCATAGTAAAATGAGCCCTTAGGGGTTTCACGTTCTTCCAGCTGCTCTTTGGAAAGCCCTGTACTCCGCAAAAATCCTTCGAGCGCTTTTTCAGGAGCGCCCACGCGAGGGCCCCGTCGCTCTTCTGATTTATCCGGCTGCGATGTTGGAAGGTCGTTGATAACAACGGTCAAACGGCGCGGTGAGCAATAGGATTTAACATCACCAAAATTTAAGCCGGTCTCTTTTAACGCAGCAGAGATCAGTTTTGCCAAACCTTCTGCGGCCTTTACCTGCATACGCGCAGGGATTTCTTCGGAAAAGAGTTCAAGAAGGAGTTCTGACATGATTAAGCCTCCCCTTCCAAATGACCACGATTACGCAGATATTGCTCTGCGCATCCTTTAGATAACGCACGAACCCGGCCAATATAAGCCGCCCGTTCAGTGACGCTGATGACACCGCGAGCATCCAAAAGATTAAAAATATGACTTGCTTTCATGCATTGATCATAAGCCGGCAGAGCAAGGCCAGCATTTAAAATATGCTCACATTGTTTCTCAGCATCTTTGAAATGCTGGAACAAAATCTCTACGTCTGCATGATCATAATTATAGGCGGAAAATTCCTGCTCATTTTGCAAGAATACATCACCATACGTAACGCCATCATTATTCCAACGAAGATCCATCATGTGATCAACGCCTTGGACATACATAGCCAGACGTTCAAGACCATAGGTCAGCTCACCCGATACAGGGTTACAGTCAAAACCACCTACTTGTTGAAAATATGTGAACTGACTTGCTTCCATGCCATCAATCCAAACTTCCCAGCCCAGTCCCCAAGCGCCCAATGTCGGGCTTTCCCAGTCATCTTCGACGAAGCGAATATCATGGTTCTTTGGGTCAATGCCAAGGGCGTACAAGCTCTGTAAATACAGTTCTTGAATGTTATCGGGGGATGGCTTCAGGATTACCTGAAACTGATAATAATGCTGAACGCGGTTTGGATTTTCTCCATAGCGACCATCTGTTGGACGGCGCGACGGCTGAACGTAAGCAGCCTTCCACGGCTCAGGCCCCAAAGAGCGAAGGGTCGTAGCCGGATGGAACGTACCCGCACCAACTTCCATGTCATATGGCTGAAGAAGGATACATCCTTGATCCGCCCAGAAATGCTGCAAGGTCAGGATCAAGTCCTGAAAAGATTTAGGCTTCAACGCCTCATTATCAGTCACGATTGCCGACCACACTCTTGTTATTGCTAGGTGCGGTGCAACATAAGGCCCCGCTTTGCCGCGGTCAACAGAGGGATAAAGAACTTCTTCGCTTTAGTTTTTGCAAATATGCTCATCCAACGAAGACACATAAGTTTCACATTCAGGGCATTTGACCAAATCCGTGTGAGATTTTCCCGAAGCGCTCCCTTCTTTTGACTTCTCTCCGCCTTCGGTCAAAGACTTCTTAAAAAATCGGGCCGCAAAGAAAACGGCACCAATTACAGCCAAAAGGAGGATAATTTTTATAGGTGATATCATATCAAGCTTCCAGGATTACAGATTCTTGCGAATCACAGACCATATCGTGACCATGCGGCTTCATTTTTTGACGCATCAATAACAGCCTCTACCGCATCAGCTCCAATAGAGTGCGCTCCAAGCCCTAACGTTTTCTGTATCCAGCTTTTACGACCAGCAAGTAAATGGAATTTCACGTCCTCTCCATACTTCTCGCGCATAAAGGATCTTAAATCAGAAATACCATCGATTAGACCAAGTTCGGTTGCTCGCGGCCCTGTCCAAACGTCACCCGAAAACAGTTCTTTGTCTTTCCGTTTTTTCAGCCGATCGCCGCGACGATCTTTGACATATGTCTTAAAGTTTTCGTGAATCTCAACTTGTAACTTTTTCAGCCATTCAACATCTGTCTGTTTTTCTGGGCTAAAGGGATCAAGCTTGGCTTTATTCTCCCCTGCCGAATACATACGCCGGTCAACACCCAGCTTCTCCATCAATCCAGTAAAACCAAATCCTGCAGAAATCACACCGATTGATCCAACCACTGAACTCTCATCAGCGTATATCTCGTCAGCGCAAAGGCCCAACCAATACCCGCCCGACGCCATAACGTCCTCAGCAAAGGCATAAACCGGTAGCTCTTTCTCATCCGCTAGTTGCCTAATACGCTTGGCAATGAGGGAAGACTGCACCGGAGATCCGCCTGGTGAATTAATGGACAAGGCAATAGCCTTTACCCCCTTAACTTCAAAGGCATCATTAATAATTTGCGCTAATCCCATTAGATTGAGATTCTCACCGCGAAGCTTACCACCGCCCGATGCAATAACACCGTGAAGAGGAATGACAGCAACCACTGGAACGTCTTTAAGAAAGCGCTTGAGCGGTGTTTTTTTGAGTAAAGAAGATATTTTCATAACTGTTAAAGTAATCACCCGAGTTTTTGGTGCAAGTATTAATTGTGATTAAACAATAATGGAATGCCATCCCGTAACAATTTCTCCGACGCCTCTGTTGGCGTTCCGTCCATTTCATGCAGAACAACACCGGCCTTTAACTTCATAGGCCCTTTATGTGACTTCGTTCCCTGAACAATAACCCTTTTTGCATCGGTTCTTGCATTTGGCCACAACGGAATAACGGTCAAGTCACCGCAGGTTTTCTCCATTTCGTGCAAGATTTCCGTCAAGCGATCTGTCCGGTGGATAAGGGTCAACTTACCCTTGGGCTTCACCCGCGCCGCGCAGAAACTGATCCAGTATTCCAGATCGGCCTCCCCTTCGACATGCGCTAGGGATTTAATCTCATTGGGAGATTTTTGTGCTCTCCCTTCTGCATAGAAAGGAGGGTTCGAGATAACATGATCAAACCCATCATTCAGGAAGATCCGGCCGGTCGGCCCCTTCAAAGATTCAAATTTCTTACGGTTTGCAATATCAGCTTCAAAAATAACAAGGTTATCATCTAGCTGATTACTCTTGGCATTAACGCGCGCAGCCTCCGCAAGTTCTTCTTGAAACTCAAGGCCCCAAATTCTGCATTCAGGAATTCTGTATTTAACACAAAGAGCGGCTGTTCCCACACCACAGCCCACATCAAGGAGGGAATCTCCACTTTTAAGATCGACGGCGGATGCTAATAAAACAGCATCTGATCCCGCACGGAAGCCAACTTTAGGCTGTTTAATTTTCAGCCTTCCGTTCAAAAACCCATCCTCAGACCACGTCATAAAGCCCTATTCCTTTAGCTCACCCGGCGCGACATCTTCAAGAATGCTCTTGGCTCTACTCAAATCTTTTTCAGCGACCATCACCCGCCTTTGAATAGCACCGATACTGCCTTCAAGGATGGAAGTATGCTCGTCCAAAACCACCACTGATATCTGCTCATCTTCCAAAATAGCGGTAAGATAGGAGATGAGTACTGGATCATTAGCACGGATAAGTTCGATCACATTTTAATTCCTTTAAAGGCTGCAATTGCCAACATACCCATTTTTTATAAAGAAACCAAGGCTTTGCGCTGTCACTTGACCGCAAAGTATCTTAAGCTATGCTCACCGCAGATTTTCGTCCGAATGGACGGTAACGAATGAGGCGAATTTGTCAGTACAAGCCCAACTAGGAGAAAGCAAGGCAGAGCCTGTAAAGGCCTCCCTGCAACCACTCCTGGATCTCGTCAAATCAGATCTTGACGACACAAACCAGATTATAATCGACCGGATGCATAGTGATGTCGAACTGATACCGACTCTCGCGCGTCATTTGATTGCCGCGGGCGGTAAAAGATTGCGCCCTGTTTTGACGCTGGGCGCTGCCAAGTTATGTGGGTATGACGGAGAGCGCGCAAAAAAGTTAGCAGCCTGCGTTGAATTTATTCATACAGCGACCCTGCTTCATGATGATGTCGTTGACGAAAGTGATCTTCGCCGCGGAAACGAGACCGCCAATGTGTTATGGGGTAATCAAGCAAGTGTTTTAGTCGGAGATTTCCTGTTCAGCCGGTCCTTTCAATTGATGGTAGAAGACGGCTCATTGGATGTTTTACGCGTTTTATCTAACGCATCGGCGGTTATCGCCGAAGGTGAAGTCTTGCAACTGATGAATGTCGGGAATGTAGACTTAACTGAGGAAAGCTATTTTCAGGTTATCGCCGCTAAAACAGCCGCGCTTTTTGCAGCGGCCTGTCAGGTAGGCGCTCTTGTCGCTGACCGCAATGACAAAGAAATATCGGCCCTTGAAACCTACGGAAATGATTTAGGGATTGCCTTCCAACTTATTGATGACGCTCTCGACTATTCAGCGGAAGAGAAATCACTGGGTAAAGCCGTCGGTGACGATTTCCGCGAAGGCAAGATGACATTACCAATTTTACTCGCTTATAGAAAAAGTGATGGGGAAGAGCGAAAATTTTGGAAACGCGTTATAGAGGACGAGCAACAAAAGGGTGATCTTGAAAAGGCACTTGAACTGATCAAAAAGCATAAAACGCTAGATGATACCTTTACTTATGCCCGCAGGTATGGTGCCTCAGCAAAGGCTGCCTTGGATATTTTCGATGATAGCGACGCTA
The DNA here is from genome assembly GCA_036960695.1 of Sneathiella sp. Classification (GTDB taxonomy): domain Bacteria; phylum Pseudomonadota; class Alphaproteobacteria; order Sneathiellales; family Sneathiellaceae; genus Sneathiella. The sequence goes on along the minus strand of JBALXM010000048.1, from coordinate 19,300 downwards.
AATCAGCCTTAATAAATGCCGTCGACTTTGCGATTGAACGCGCTTACTAAATCTTTGAAACTTGCTCCTAAATTATATTGATTTCAGGAGCAGTTTCTTCGGGAATCTAAAGTGACCCGTTACTTCTAGATTTAGTATGCTTTTGGCCGTTGAGCTGAAAATAATGCGCGCGCCTCAGCGCAAAGGAAACGTCAATTTTTGCGGACACTATCCAACTCATATCATCGCCCTAATAATTGAGCCTTGAGCGTCCTTCAGAAGAGGTCCGTTCATTTGGCGACCCCTTTTTAAACTGCGTTAAATCAATGAACCGTCATTACAATCCGGTAGACTTATATAAATAATATAAAGATAGTCGAGCGATCAGAGACAAAAGAAAATTTACTGATTATGGACGAGATTACAAAACCAACGCTCAAGCGGCGACTTAATTTACCTTTACTCGTGCTCTATGGGCTTGGCGTTACTATTGGGGCTGGGATTTATGTTCTGGTTGGCGCGACTGCTGCAAAAGCAGGTTTTTACGCCCCTATCTCGTTCTTACTTGCCGCTTTGGTCGTCACTTTTACGGGATTTTCTTATGCAGAATTTAGCACCCGTTTCCCGGTTAGTGCCGGCGAGGCTGCCTATGTCCGCGAAGGGCTAGGACTTTCCAGTCTTGCCACTCTCGTTGGATTTATGGTGATAGCCTCGGGTGTTGTATCATCTGCCGCCGTGTCGCTAGGAGCCGCCGCGTACCTACACACCTTCATACCAATTCCGGAAACCGTTTTACTCGCCTGTGTTATTGCTTTAGTCGGTCTCATCGCCCTTTGGGGGATTATGGAATCTGTGTCTTTGGCTGCGGTGGTGACCGTGATCGAAATTGGCGGACTAGGGCTCGTCATTTATTTCGGTTTTATCGTAAAGCCCGATCTGTTGATGGATTTTGATCTATTAATTCCGCCACTAGAGATCCCAGCTTGGAGTGGTATTTTTGGAGCAGGATTAATTGCTTTCTTTGCCTTCGTTGGTTTTGAAGATATCGCGAATGTAGCGGAAGAAGTGCGTGAGCCTCGCAAAACCATGCCAAGCGGCATTTTCCTGACATTAATTATAGCAACATTTGTGTACTTCGCAGTTGTCTCTGTCGTCGTCCTTGTAGTTCCTATGGAAGAGCTTACAGGATCGAACGCTCCCCTTTCCCTTATTTTCAATGCAGCCCCACCTTGGGTTCGTACGTTTTTTAGTATTGTTGGGTTTTTAGCCACCATCAATGGGGCGCTCATACAAGTAATCATGGCGTCCCGTGTCATTTATGGCCTCTCTGTTCAAAAGAGCCTTCCAAATTTTCTTGGGACTATCAATAAGGTAACAAGAACCCCTCATTATGCGACACTCCTTGTCACTGTAATTGTGTGTGTACTTGCTTACTTTTTCCCAATTTCAGATTTAGCGGAAATGACATCCACCATAGTCTTAATCGTCTTTTCAATTGTAAACCTATCCCTCATACGATTTAAATGGAAAGATAGCCAACCCCTCGACAAATCCACATTCATAGCCCCTATCTGGATGCCATTTCTTGGCCTGCTCTCCAGCGTTAGTCTATTAACCGTAGGATTTTTAACCTAAGTTCAGTAACCGCTGGTTAGCACCTATAGATGGCGTCAGGTATTATTTAGGTTCTACATCGATAGGCGATCGTTTGCCTATTTTAAGGGCCGCTGGAAATGCCAAACTATTCCGCAATATTCTTAAACTGAACCATTGAGACACCACGGCGGACCTAATTGTGCGGACTAATGCTGGTTGAAACTTTACGCATAACTATACAGCCATAAGGACGATGAAGGACACCCATTCAGTCCCCTCAAATGTCTTAGGCAAGTGGATAAGAATAAAAAATTCTTCCCCTTACCCGCTCTCATATGAGATCGATTTCGTGAATACCTGATTGGGAAGAATTATAATAAGAAAGATATTATTTGAATAACTATCTATCTATCTGGGATAGAATTTATATTAACTCTTTTAGAATATGCTACTTTTGAATGAGTAGTTTATATTTTTCGTAATATTAATAGGATTCAAATTGAAGGATCTTATTCATAATCTGGGAGAAGATAATGCGCCAAAAAACATCCTCGACCTTGATGACTATGATCAGCTCTTTCGCTCTTCTCCTTCTCAACGCATTACCCACTCTTGCGAACGACTTCTCTCAAGACTATTGGACGGTTGAACAATATTTGACCGAATTTCCGAAACAACAAGAGAAATCCGCTCAATTTACTTTAACCGTTCGTCAGCCAGGACAAGTAGAAACGCTAGATGCCGCCAAGAAAGTAAAAATCCTTGTCGTTTATCCGGGATTACAAGCCTCCGACTACTGGCGGCGAAGCGTCGCAGCTTTTGAAGCACGAATGAAGGAGCTTCAAATTTCGTACGAAATTGCCTCACATTTTACCAGACCCGGCAACGTGGACTTGCGAAGACAGGCAACTCAAATCCGCAAGGCATTACAAAACAGACCCGACTATTTCATCTTTACGCTTGATGCCTTGCGTCACAAGAGCATGATTGAAAAAGTAATGGCTGCCAGAGAGACGAAAATCATACTCCAAAACATCACGACACCCATTCGCTCTTTTAGATCCTCTCAACCTTTTCTTTATGTTGGTTTTGATCACAAAATTGGCACTAAATTACTTGCAGAACGGTATTTGGAAGAAACCGCCAAAAAAGCAAACTACGCTATTTTTTATGGCACGCGCGGGTATGTCAGCACACTGAGAGGCGGCACATTCTTAGATGAAATGTCTAAACACCCCGGCATGTCCCTTAAAGCATCCTATTATGTACATTTTGATAGAGAAAAGTCCTACACTGCAGCGAAAGAAGTCATAGCGGAATATCCCGATCTTGATTTTATATATGCTAGCTCAACAGATATCGCCTTAGGTATTACTGATGCTGTGAATGAGCTTGGGCTAAGCGGCAAAATAAAAACCAACGGTTGGGGCGGAGGATCTGCAGAACTTGACGCTATAGCAGCGGGAAATATAGAATTTACTGTAATGCGCATGAACGACGATAACGGTGTTGCAATGGCAGAGGCAATTAAACTCGACCTGGCGAACCGCGAAGAAGAAGTACCAACCATTTATTCAGGTGATTTTACGCTCGTAGATCGACACACTTCTCAAGACAAACTCAAGAGATTAAAAAACCGTGCCTTTAGATACTCAAACTAACACAAATAAAAACAAACAATCTCGAACGATGCGACTGTCGCGCGTCCTTGCTGCTGGTTTCTTCCTGCAAATGGTCTTCGTTGTTACCTTTCTACTGCTTCTTTCTTATTTCATTGCGGATTTTTTGGTCACTGAAGAGCGGAAACGGATTGCATTTCAAGGGTCTGAAATAAGTAACTTGGTTGGCGAAGCACGGCTAAAAAATCTCAATCATATACTCTTTGTCGCCACTCAAAACGAAGGAATTTTGACCAGTTTTGCGCGGAACCAAATAGGTCAGATGGATGATCTGCTGAACAAATTGTTCAATGCGCAAAGCGGTGGGGATTTGGATTTTTTATTAGCCACAAATGAGAGAGGGCAAATAATTCTGAATATTGGAAGTGAGCTTCAAAACCTTTCTTCATTCTTGAGCCATGTAAAAACCAATATACTAAACTCACGTGAATGGTTTTTGGGAGAAGGTCTAGATCATGAAAGTAATAAAGTTCAGGTCTTCACCTACCTGAAGAAGGAACTGGTAGATCCAAGAACTGGCAAGCTGAGAGGGTTTTTGATTGGCGGAATTTTTCTAAACAACAATTTAGACCTTGCAACCGATATTCGAAACAGAACAGGCGCAATACAGGCCGAACTTCGTTGGAAGAGCAAAGTAATATCAAGCTCCAACACCCATGCAATCGAAACAGATATTTCTGACACACCAGCGACACTACAGTCCTTTAAGTCAAATTTTCTAATTTACAACTTCCCGAACCAGCCTCTTCAAACAACTTTATTTTATTCGGAAGAGGAAAGCTTATCCCTAAAATCAGTCTATTTTTTCGCGTCAGTTATCACATTGGCTGTCATTGCTATTTTGACCCTTCTAACAATAATATTTGTCAAAAAAGCCTTTCAGTCACCTTTCAATGACTTAGTAAATTACGCAATGCAAGTTAAGAAAAGGACAACCGGGGCGATTGCACCAAATTCCAATATTGTGGAATTTAAAGAGCTGTCAAACACATTAGATTCTGTTTTCAATGCCTTTCAGGAAAGTGAAATGCGGTTTCAGGATTTTGCAGACATCGCCAGCGACGGAATGTGGGAAGCAAACACGGAAGGTCAGATCACTTACTTGTCACGCAGTAGCGAGAAGACAAATAAATTTGCCCAAAAAGAAAACTACAATAGTGCTTTATGGGAAATTCCGGGCGTAGACTTGGACTTTTCAAATTGGGAAAATTATAAGGAAAACTATAAAAATCAATCTGCCTTTAGAAATTTCGTTTTCCGGCGCGCCCAACCAGATGGCAAGCTACTTTACTGGACATTAAGTGCCAGGCCAATCTATTCAAAAATCGGAAATTATATAGGGTTTCGTGGAACCGCGACTAACATTACGACGGAAATAGAGGCTAAAGCACAGGCGACGGCGGCTGACGACAAATTCCGGCAGGCTCAAAAGATGGATGCCGTAGGCCAGTTGACCAGTGGGATTGCTCATGATTTCAACAACATTCTCAATATTATATTAGGAAATTTTGAGCTTCTTGAAACCTTGAACTCCGATAACAAAGTGGCAATGGATCGAATTGACGCTGGCTTGAAAAGCACCTTACGCGGTGCGGATTTAACCCGCAAACTTCTCGATTTTTCTCGAAAAGATGTTACTGGGATAAAACGCATTTCTGTTAATTCTTTTATCTCTGACATGGGAGATCTTCTCAAGAAATCCTTAACGGCTTCGATTAATCTTAACTTCCATTTAGATGGTAATATCTGGCTTGTAGATGTTGATCCTGGCGATCTTCAGGATGTCATCATCAATCTCGCCTTGAATGCCCGGGATGCCATGCCCGATGGCGGTCATCTAATGATTGAAACTTGTAACAAAGTTCTTGATGAAGATTATACCAGACGTAATCCGCAGGGATCTGCAGGTGAATTTGTTATGCTATCCGTAAGTGATACAGGGCACGGCATGACAGCGGAGACTTTGGAACACGCATCAGAGCCCTTCTTTACAACAAAAGAGCAAGGCAAAGGAACCGGTCTAGGGCTTAGTATGGTGTATGGTTTTGTAACGCGCTCCCACGGCCACTTTAAAATATATTCTGAAGTGGGGAAAGGAACCACACTTAACATCTATTTGCCCCGCACAGAAAATAGAGAATTGGTTCAGGAAACCAAGACACCCAAAATTGTGAAACAAGCTGCGGGCACAGAGACAATTTTGGTTGTTGATGACGAAGAAGATTTACGGGATGTCGCAACTATGTACTTGGAAAGCTTTGGGTATAAAACCCTAACAGCCGGAAATAGTGCTGCAGCTTTAAAAACCCTGAAAGAAAACCCGAGTATCGGCATGCTATTCAGTGATGTTGTAATGCCGGGAGACACAGATGGTTATCAACTCGCATTGATAGCTCATGATTTATATCCCCAATTGAAAATCCTTTTAACAAGTGGTTTCACAAAAAAACGGGCTGAATTGAATAACGATGGCAATGAATACCTCATCAGACTGAATGATCGCCTATTAAGCAAACCTTATAATAAATCTGAACTGATGTCCGCTATTCAGACGGTACTTCTTGAAAGCTAATGCGGTTTAGTATCCTCGGTTTATAAGAAAAACAAATACTGGTTTCCCGGCTATCTTTTACCCATATTAAACATAAGGTTTGACCTTTTTTGGCCTAAGAGGTGGAAGAAATGGAGGGAAAAATGCGGGCTTTATTGCTCTTCGCATGTATGGTGCCGGTGCTTATTCTGGCAACTATCTATCCAACGCCAACATACAGCGAACAAGTTGTTTTAACTGCAGGGCTTCCTGCGTTTCCCCCTTTTGCATATCCTAATCCAGAGAAGACAACACCTGGAACCGTCGTCAGTTTGTACAAGATGCTAGAGAAGGAAACTGGCCTAAAATTTAAAATACACTTTTTCCCCTATGCCAGATTACTAAAAAGCCTAAAAGATGGAACGCTTGATGTGGCCATTATGTTTAAGAACCAATCCATACAAAAGGACGTCACTTATGTGGGTAAGGTTTCTCAAGCCAAAGTCATTGTTATGTCAGCCAAAGGTGACAGGATCAAAACATACGAAGACCTGCATCGGTTTAAAAAAATAGCCGCTATTCGAAAGGCAAGCTATGAGACTAGGTTTGATCAGGATAAAAAAATAAAAAAATATCCCGTTAATAATTACCTTCAATCTATAGAGATGCTCACCTTAGGAAGAGTAGATGCCGCAGTAGGATCACAATCCGGTCTGCAAAATGCCATCGATGTTCAAGGTGTGAACACACAGAGCTGGCCCCCTTCGTTTGAACTTGGCCAAAAAGAATGGTGGTTACATTTTGCAAAAAAATCGGAGTACCAACATTTGATACCTTCACTAACCAAGGCTGTGGAGAAAATATACAAACCAAACCTTCTATATGAATTATATGAGCAACAAGCTGCCAGACAACACAGCAGCTAAGTGCAAAAGACATATTTTCTATTTTGGTTTCAGAAAAATAGGTGTTGGATCCTTAATTTGGCTAACGGAGGGAGCCCCGGGCTCATTCCAGCGCAAAAGCGTAATATGCCAAAATCCAGGCCGTTGACGCGATGGATCAATCAGGCCCGCATGTCTGGCCTCACGGATAGTATCCGCAGCCTCCCAAGATGTTGGTTCATCGCCGTTAGCGACGACATCTTGCCAACTTTGTCGGGCCAGTCCATAGATAGTTGCAGCATCACGGTGCCTTAAATCCAGGAGAGTACACCGCTCAACTTGATAGTGAATAAGCACCCTTGGCGGGTCATCATCCCGTACATATTCACCAATTGCTGCGCGCGCACTCTGCTCGTCGGGACTAAGATATAAGGCATCCTGGCCGGGACGATTAAACCTTGCCGCAGGCCTTCCCGACAGTCCGCGTTTTAACGGCATCTCAGCATCATTAGCATAAGCAATTTTTACGAACACCCCCGATACTTCAATAAACAATTAAACTCTCCTGATAATTATCTCGCATAAGGAAAAACCATAAACATCCGGCGCGGGAACACCAAAGGTATTTATGACTATAAAGGCAAATATTTTCCGGGATAGAATTTTAGATAAAACACTGCTAAAGTAGATAAATATAATTAATATAGCTCACTCAGCCATTTGTTTGAGTTTTTATGACTAAGTTGTGTAGCAATATGGATCGAGCGTAACGTGATCGGCGCCGATAACACGCACCATTCCGTTTCGTATCAAATCTTGGACCACGTTTATGGAGGAACGAGCATGGCGAGCAATAAAGCGGCGGCGGAGTCTAAAGTAACTTCAGAAAGTATAGAAATACGAGAAATAGGCAGCGCAGAAATTTTGGATTCCCTAAAACTAGGGATTGCCGATTTTAATAAAAAACCAACGCATTACCTGTTTTTGATCCTCACCTATCCAATTTTAATGGTCATGATTGCACGTGTTTATGCAGGCTATGATATCCTGCCCATGCTTTTCCCAATCATAGCGGGTTCAACACTTCTAGGGCCGGTGGCGGCTTGCGGAATGTATGAATTAAGCAGGCGAATGGAAAAAGGATTGGATTCTTCCTGGACACATATTTTTGATGTATTCAGGTCTCCTTCCATAATACCAATAGTGATGTTGGCTGCGGTTCTTGGTGCCATTTTTGTTGTTTGGCTGAGCCTTGCCGAATTAATTTACGTCTCCTATTTTGGGGACACCATTCCAGATTCCTTAACAGGTTTTATAAGTGCTGTTCTGACGACACCGGCAGGCTGGGGGCTCATTGTTACGGGATCCGTTACCGGTTTTATTTTTGCGGTTCTTGTTTTAATTATCAGTGTCGTCTCATTCCCTCTCCTTCTTGACAGACGGGTCAGTGCATTGACAGCAGCGTCCGCTTCTTTCAGAGCTGTCGCCGCAAATCCAAAATCAATGGCTGTTTGGGGCTTTATTGTGGCGCTTGGTCTCGCACTTGGCGCTGTTCCACTCTTCCTTGGCCTTGCGGTTGTCATGCCGGTCCTTGGACATGCGACATGGCATTTGTACCGCAAGGTTGTCGTGTCTTAACTTTAAACTCTGGCTTCAATTAGAAAGCGTTCATGAAAGTGCTCCGTTGGCGAGTATATAGACGAGATATCCCCACATACCCAAAATGGAGAGAAAACCAACCAAGAAAGACACAAACCGCAATTTCACATTGTTTGATATTGCGTGCGAATATATCTGAATAATTCTAGAGCCAACAAAAACCCAGGCAAGAATAACCGTTAAAGTATTTACTTGATGGTAAATGGTTAAAAATGCACACGCCCCAAAGAATAGAATGGGTACTTGAAACTGATTGTAAAACGCAAGTTCAACGCGGACGGTCTTATCTTCCCAAGCTGCCGTTCGCGCCCCGATCTGCTTAACTTGAACAGTCCCTGCTGCAACTTGTCCAAATCGAAGTTTCCCCATCCAAATACACAGCGCAAAGGTCAATAGAACCTGAATAAACGCCGGATAAACTATTAATGTCTCAGTCATTATTCCTCCCAAAATCAACTATACATGGACTTTACCATCCACTTTCAACGCCACTATACTATTTTAAAAAAATGGGCTGTACACGGTTTATTATTAATACGTTTGCATCGAACATTATAATTAGATTAGCGGTGTTCAGAAGCCTCAAGACTGTGTATTAAGAACCCCCATCTAGTAAAAAAAAAGAATAGAAAACTATTTGGGGAATATATTGTGTCTGAAAAACTCCGCGCTGGCGTCGTCACTGGTAAAGAATATAAGCAACTTGTCGCTGCATGTAAAAAAGGTGGATATGCACTTGCAGCTGTGAATGTTACGAGCAGTAGCACCGTAAATGCAGTACTGGAAGCCGCTGCCCGCAATAATTCCGATGTTATTATACAAGTGTCAAATGGGGGTGCCGCATTTTATGGTGGTCCTGCTTATCCTGACAGCCTGAAAGGCAAAGTTTTGGGCGCCGTCTCTCTTGCCCGTCACATCCATTTAATGGCAGAAGGATACGGTGTGTGTGTTGTCCTTCATACGGATCATGCTAATCGCGGCTTGCTACCTTGGATCGACGGCTTACTTGAAGAGGGCCGAAAATTCCGCAGCGAGACCGGCAAACCGCTTTATACCTCCCACATGATTGATCTTTCTGAAGAAGCTTTGGAAGAGAATATCGGAACATGCGCCGAATATCTTGATAAAATGGCAGCATTGGATATGAGTTTGGAGATCGAACTTGGTGTTACCGGCGGCGAGGAAGACGGCGTTGGATCAGAACATACAGGTGCTGATAATCCTAAACTATATACTCAGCCTGAAGATGTGGCTTATGCTTACGAGAAATTAAACCCGTTGGGTCATTTCTCAGTTGCGGCATCCTTTGGGAATGTTCACGGGGTTTATAAACCCGGCAACGTAAAGCTTCGCCCGGTTATCTTGAAAGACTCTCAAGAATTGATGTCAGAGCGCTATAATTTGGCAGAAAAATCTTTGGATCTTGTGTTTCATGGTGGATCTGGTTCGTCAGAAGCTGAAATTTCAGAAGCAGTGTCCTACGGCGTGTTCAAAATGAACGTGGATACTGATTTACAATATGCTTATTCAGAACCTGTTGGCGCGTATGTAAATGCAAACCAAAATGCCTTTACGGCACAAATTGATCCTGAAACGGGCAAGCCACTCAAAAGTAAATACGATCCCCGCAAATGGGTCCGTCAGGCCGAACAAGGCATGGGTGCCAAACTTGACGAAATTTTCTCCGTGTTGAATTCCAAAGGGAAATCACTCGCGAAAAAGTAAGCAACCAGAACGCTTAATCAATCAGGATGGGGGCGATATCCTCATCCTGAATTCTTATTCAGCTGCTTGAATTTCCAAGCTGGACTGATTTATCAATACCTGTATTTCTGACCGACATGAACCACAGTTAGTGCCCGCTGACAATTCACTACCGACGGCTTCCACTGTTCGACATCCACTTTCAGCAGCATGGCTTATTTGGAAAGCCCCAACATCAAAACAAGAACATATGATTGGACCTTTTTCCTCAACACCTTGTCCTGGTCGCCCTGCAAGCACGGTATTTTTCGCATCAAACCCTACGAATTGTTGCCTGAGTAAATCTTTCACCCAACTCCGCGATACCTCTACCGGCGTTTTACTGACATAGAGTGCGCCGAGCAGCGTGTCATTTTCAAAAATAGCTATTCGGTTTTCTTTTGAAAAAGCATCCTCATAGACCAAAGTCTCGATCCCTGAACTGGGACTTAAACCCCAAAGCGAATTCAGATAACCTTGCCAATCAGTGACATCGCGATCAAAGGCCAGCTCAACTTGCCAGCCTCCGGGACATTTCGATTTCGACCAGTAATATGCACCCGGGTTTATCGGCTCAGATAAACCTATTGCATAGGCAAAGTGTTTAATTTCCGATTTATAAATTTTAACCGGTGTATTTTTAAAAGCCGGTTGTCCTGAATGTGGATCGACCCGCGAAGGTACCAATGCATCAACTCTTGCTTTAGAAGAAAATTGATCATTCCAGTGGATAGGGACAAAAACAGATCCAGCTCTCACCCTGTCGGTTATCAGCGCACGTACGATAACAGTGCCGTAAGCACTCTCGACGCATGCAATCTCGGCATCAGAAATGCCGTAAGCCTTTGCATCGAGGGGATGAATTTCGGCGAAAGGTTCCGCCAGATGCGCAGAGAGTTTAGAGGCTAGCCCGGTTCGGGTCATGGTATGCCATTGATCCCGTATCCGCCCCGTATTGAGGAGCAGCGGATACTCTTCGTTCAAGCCACGCGGTTCGGGACATTTAACCGGCAAAAAGTTTGCTTTTCCAGTTTGCGTATAAAATCCCCCTTCCGCAAAAAAACGGGCCTTCGATACGCCATCGTTCACAGGCCATTGTACAGGCTGAAAATCGTTATACTCATCCACTGTCATATTCGCGAGGCCACTTATATCAAAATCTCGCGAGCCCTCATTTTTATACCCGGATAATCCCGCATGCTCCGCGAAGACATCTGCTTCCATGGCATAATCAAATGCTTCTTCAAACCCCATGCGCTTACCGATCTCGGCCAGTTGCCACCAGTCAGCTTTTGCATCCCCCGGGCCTTTTAAGAAAGCCTTTTGCAATGAAATCCGTCGTTCAGAATTAGTAACAGTTCCCTGTTTCTCCCCCCACCCTAACGAAGGAAGCTTCACATGGGCATGCTTTACCGTATCTGTGAGACTTAAAATGTCAGAGGCAATAACAAAATCGCACTGTTGGAGGGCATTTTGTACAAAGTCAGCGTTCGGCATACTGACCACTGGATTAGTAGACAAAATCCAAACGACCTTGATTTTTCCCTCTGCCATTGCCTGAAACAAGTCGACAGCCTTTAACCCCGCCTTATGGGCAATGACTGGGGACTTCCAATATTCTTGAACCAGATCACGATGATCTGGATCGTCAAGTTTCATGTGGGCTGCCAACTGAGTTGCCAAGCCCCCGACTTCACGGCCCCCCATGGCATTGGGCTGCCCTGTTATCGAAAACGGTCCCATTCCCACCTTGCCTATCCGCCCGGTGGCCAAGTGACAGTTCAAAATGGAGTTAACCTTATCGGTCCCACTTACGGATTGGTTCACCCCTTGACTAAAGGCCGTCACCGTTTTGGGCGTAGACACATACAAGTCATAAAATTTTCGGATTTGGGGTTTTGGCAGACCCGTTTGTCGCGCCAGATCATTGAAATTCACCACACCAGCAGCGGTGGCAGCAGACGTAAACCCCGTCGTATAATTGTCTATGTATGTATGATCTACGGCATCGTTTGCCTGTAGATATGACAAAAGGCCGTTAAACAATGCGGTATCCCCATCAGCGTTAAGTGCAAGATGTAAATCCGCAATCTCGGCCGTCGCCGTCCGCCTTGGATCGATCACAACAATGGTCATTTCGGGCCGAGCATCTTTTGCTGCCTGAATACGCTGAAAGAGCACTGGATGGCACCAAGCAAGATTGGATCCGACGAGCACGAGCAAATCACACAGTTCGAGATCTTCGTACGTTCCCGGAACAGTATCTGATCCGAACGCGCGAATGTGCCCCATCACGGAGGATGCCATGCAAAGCCTGGAATTGGTATCAATATTGGCCGATCCAACGAAACCCTTCATCAACTTGTTTGCAACATAATAGTCTTCTGTCAAAAGCTGGCCCGAACCATAGATAGCAACACTATCAGGGCCATGCTCTTTAATAGCTTCGGTAAATTTTGAAGCGATCAAATCGAGACTTTGATCCCAACTAGCCCGCTGGCCATTTATCTCTGGATATAAAAGCCGATTATCAGCATCCATCGTTTCGCCAAGATTGATGCCTTTTGAGCATAATCGGCCAAAATTTGCAGGATGATCAGGGTCTCCTTTAACGGAGACATCTCCCTGATCGTCAACTGTGGCTAGAATTCCGCATCCAACACCGCAATAGGTACAGGTTGTTTTCACGTTTTTTGATGGGGTTGATTTCATAATCGAGACCTTTAATCACGCTGTGAGGCTGCAACGCCCGCCATAGGGTACGAGAGGTTCTTCCTCATCATATGCTTTTCCAAAAATCAGAGCCTGACGCATGGCATTTATATCAACCCCGCGCCTCAACAGATCAAAGAACCATGGCCCATCCGCTGTATTTCCGAATAAAACCACACCAACAATTTTGCCGTTTTCAATAATCAGTCTTTTGTAGAAATCACCCGTGGAGTTTTTAAGGGTGATTTCCTCTCGTCCTGCTTTGGTTTCAAGATCACCTGCCGAGAAAAGATCTATCCCTGTAACTTTCAATTTTGTGGGTGATATAGCGGTTTTATACTTGGCCACTTGCCCTGCTAGGCCCGCAGCGACAACTGCCGCCATTTCGTACAGGGGAGCAACAAGTCCATAACATAAACCGTTATGTTCGGCGCATTCACCAACGGCATAGATATCTGGATCAGACGTTTTCATATTATCTTGAACAAGTATCCCCCGGTTAGTTTTCAGTCCAGCAGCCTTTGCCAGATCCGCATTTGGCCGTATCCCGACAGCCATACAAACAATATCTGCCTTAATCACAGTGCCATCATCCAGATGAACAGCTTCAACCTTTACAGTCCCGGCAATCCGCATAGTGTTAGCTTTGGTCAGGACTTTAATACCGCGAAGCTCCATGGCTTGTTTCAATAACTCACCCGCAGTCGGGTCCAATTGACGCTCCATCAAGGTTGGCATCAAATGGAGAACCGTTACTGTCATACCTTGCATTTGAAGACCGGCGGCAGCCTCTAGTCCCAGTAAACCACCGCCAATGACCACCGCATGCTTTTGCGTTTTTGAGGCTTCGATCATAGCCTCCACATCGTCTAAATCCCGATAGGTAAGGACACCGTCCAAATCATGACCCGGCAGCGGAATTAAAATTGGGGACGAGCCGGTTGCGATAAGCAAAGTATCATAATTGACGGTGACACCCTTTTTGGACATCACAAATTTCTCTGACCGATTAATGAATAGAACCGGATCGCCCTTGTGCAAAGTGATGCCATTTTGTGCGTACCATTCATCATTATGAATGATGATATCATCAAAGGATTTCTCACCCGCCAAAACAGGAGAGAGCATTATCCGATCATAATTCACACGGGGTTCAGCGTTAAAAATTGTAATCTGATAAAGATCCGGGGACAGCGCCAATAATTTCTCGATCGCGCGTCCCGGCGCCATACCATTCCCAATCACAACAAGCCGCTTTTTGTGCGAGCCTTGCGTCATGCCGCATTCTCCGCTTTTGAGGCACTAGATCCTTGAATTGTCGAGGCTTTAAAAGCCTGTAATGTTTCAGGGTCTGGATCTGCCCCCCCTTCATAAGCTTCGAGAAAATCCAGGACTTCCTTCCGATAACGATAGTAATCAGGATGATTGAGCAATTCCTTGCGACTGCGAGGCCTTGGTAAATCTACCTCCATAATATGACCGATGCGGGCATTCGGCCCATTAGTCATCATGACAACCTTATCAGCTAACAAAATTGCTTCATCCACATCATGGGTGACACAAATTGCCGTCACTTGAGTTCGCTTCCAAACATCCATGAGCACTTCTTGCAGATCCCAGCGCGTCAAAGTATCCAGCATTCCAAAAGGCTCATCCAAAAGCAGAAGTTTCGGAGACAGAGCGAAAGCCCGAGCGATGCCAACCCGCTGCTTCATGCCATTTGATAACTCTGACGCCATTTTATCTGCAGACTCCGCGAGGCCAACTTTAGAGATATAATAATCAACGATCTCCCCTCGCTCCGCCTTTGTGGCTTTTGGGTAAACTTGGTCAACACCAAGGCGCACATTGTCCGATGCCGTCATCCACGGAAAAAGATTGGGAGCCTGAAAGACGACCGCCCGATCGGGACCGGCTTTATACACTTCTTTGCCATCCAGAATAATGCCGCCCTTTGAGATTTCATTCAGACCCGCAACCATGGATAAAACCGTTGACTTACCACAGCCAGAATGACCAATAAGGCTTATAAATTCGCCTTGCTTCATCTTCAGATCAAAACCGTCGACGACGGTCAGGGGACCTTTGGGCGTTGGGTAGATCTTCTTTACTTGAGAGAACTCAACATATCGCTCCCGCACATGGCCTTTACCGGCGGCCTTATAAGCATCGGGTAGATTTGGATCTCGAATATGCTGAGTAATCGGCGTCACTTCCGGTAGCTTCAATTCCGCCTGTGTTTCAAGCCCGCCGTCTGTGTTCATCCCCATAAGGTAGCGAGTGACTTCACTACGGAGTCTTTTGAACTCAGGATCATCGTTCACCGTATTTCTATTCCGCGGGGATGGAATATTAACAATGAATTCCTGCCCCATTGTGGCATCTGGCCCCGGTGTTAGCGGAATGATCCGATCCGCCATGTAGACCGCTTCATCAACATCATTGGTAATAAGAACAACTGTCTGCTTTTCCTTTGCTCGCAGTTCCAGAATTTCGTCCTGTAATCGGGCGCGGGTAAGGGCATCCAGCGCAGAAAGTGGCTCATCCAAAAGCAGAACCTCTGGGCTCATGGCCATTGCACGGGCAACGGATACCCGTTGACGCATTCCCCCTGACAATTCTGCCGGGCGGCGATCAGCTGCATGAGTAAGACCAACCATATCAATATATTTTTGGACACGAGCGTTACGGCTTTTGCGAGAATTCGATGAGAAAACTTGATTAACCGCAAGTTCGATATTGCCCCGAACTGTAAGCCACGGCATGAGTGAATAAGACTGAAAAACCAACGCCCGCTCCGGCCCCGGTCCTGTGATTTCCTTATTCTTAAATAACGCGGCCCCCCGGTCGGGCTTTATCAATCCCGCCATCATAGATATTAAAGTGGTCTTACCGGAGCCCGAGAAGCCAACAATGGCAACAAACTCACCCTCTTCCACTTTCAAGTTAATTTTCTGCAAGACGTTGGCGCGATTTGATCCCTCACCATACCCCTTCCAAACATCACTAAATTCCAGAATGGACATAGCCAGCCTCCTTTTTAATTAACGGTTGGATGAGAAGGTGAACGCGGCTTGCAGCGCATACATCAAACGATCCAGTAAAAAACCGATGATGCCAATTGTCAAAACGGCGACGATGATTTTGGCGAGCGAGGACGATGACCCATTTTGAAATTCATCCCAGACAAATTTACCAAGCCCTGGATTCTGCGCCAACATTTCAGCTGCAATCAACACCATCCATCCCACACCAAGGGATAGGCGCAGACCTGTAAAAATTAGGGGTAAGGAGGACGGTAGAACCAGTTTGGTAATAGTTTTCCATGTGGGTAATTGCAGAACTTTACTCACATTCATGAGCTCTTTATCAATGGATGACACACCCAATGTTGTATTGATTAAAGTCGGCCATAAAGAGCACAACGTCACAGTAACCGCAGAGACCACAAGGGATTTGGACAGTCCATCAGCCGTATTCACATAAGTTGCAGAGACCACCATCGTTACAATTGGAAGCCATGCCAAGGGGGAGACGGGTTTAAAAATCTGAATAAGCGGATTGATAGCCCCCGTTACCGTTCGTGAAAGCCCCGCCGCAATTCCCAAAGGAACAGCAATCAATGTTGCAATAATAAATCCAACGGCAACGGTCTTAACAGAGGTG
>JBALXM010000048.1:1642-2752 GCA_036960695.1 Sneathiella sp. | reverse complement strand
AGCGGGATAAAGAAAGTTTGCCACAATTCCCGGCCTTGCACCTTAAAACTGTCACCGGCGGCAATCTTCGCAATAGGTGCAATCCAGCCAAGGCCCAGCACGTCCAAATATTTCGATGTCTTATTGATGACGGAGAATAAACGTTCCTTCCGTGCCGCCTTTAAAGCGTCCAGCTCAACCGTATCGTCATATTCATTGATGGTCGTCATAATCTAACTTTCAAATACTGGTTTTGTGAGAGTGCCCTGTCGCGCATTGGCACTCAATAAGACGATTAGCTGGCGTTTTCCGATTTCTTCAAGCCAATTTTGAAGTGTTCCAAATAGTCATTCGGATGACGTCCATCATAGGTCTTTCCATCGATGAATTCATTGGTTGGCGCGCGATATCCATCCGTATCCCATGGAAAATCAGCATCCCCCACATGACCTTCGTCCACAAGCATCCGGGCAGCTTTTAGGTAGATTTTGGGGAGGTAAACAGACTTTGCAGTTTCTTCATACCAACTGTCTGTTTTATGTTCGGTAATCTGTCCCCAGCGGCGCATCTGCGTCAGATACCAAGTTGCATCTGAATAGTATGGGTAGGTCGCAAAATAACGGTAGAAGACATTAAAGTCTGGAACGTCACGCACGTCCCCTTTTTCATATTCAAATGTGCCGGTCATGGATGCCGCTATAACTTCAGGATCAGCGCCTACATATTCAGGCCGCGATAAAATCTCAACGGCCTCATTGCGATTAGCATTGTTATTTTCGTCAAGCCACTTGGCAGCGCGAATTAACGCTTTGGTCAGCGCAATTGTTGTGTTTGGATTAGCCAGCGTGAATTCTTTAGTAAGCCCAAATACTTTTTCAGGGTTGTTTTTCCAAATCTCATAATCTGTAACAACCGGAACACCAATGCCTTTAAAGACTGCGGCTTGGTTCCAAGGTTCTCCCACACAATATCCATCGATTGTCCCTGCCTCCAAAGTCGAGGGCATTTGAGGAGGTGGCGTAACGGATAAAAACGCATCGGCCTCCAATTGGCCGGATACATCATCCTTGCTGTAAAATCCTGGATGAATGCCGCCAGATGCCAGCCAATAACGGAGTTCATAATTATGAG
>JBALXM010000048.1:0-1542 GCA_036960695.1 Sneathiella sp. | reverse complement strand
AGACCTTCGTCTTCGAAATACCCTTTCTCATAAGCGATCGCCAGCGGTGCCATGTCCGTAAGTTTGATAAAACCAAGCGTGAGTTCATCTTTTTCCACGTCCAAAATATCTGCGAATGCGGGAAAAACTGTAAGACTAAGGGCAATACTGGCAGCCCCCTTCAAAAGGGCCCGTCGTGCAAATTGCTGGAACCGGCTAGTGTTCATTTTCTCTTCCTCAAATAGTATTCCGCGTTTTTCTGTATCTTCGAATGGACTAAAAACCAGAAGGTCATCAAATTTACCAACTAGTTCCCATCTCTAAAGATCCAACTAAGTTGATAACAGCAACGACCATGCCAGTTTTCTATAATCTTAAAAAATTCAATAAATTCAGTAGACTAACTGTATTTTTGGCATCGACTTACAATTGCACAAAAATATTGCACCGCACAAAAAAGCATCACCCTATTTTTTTGTGTCTAATTTGTTGGCAGGAAAATTAAAAAAAAGATGAAGAGGAGAAAAGGAAATTTATAGGAAAATTTTATTTGTATATTCATATTTTACGTATATTTTTATTTTCAAAATCAGAAAAATACACAAATAACATAGGTATTTATGGCCAATATTCTATTTCTCGACATGTTCGCCAATACTGGCCTTGCAAGGCTCCCCCAATTGCTATCGAGAGAAGGGAACCAGTGCTCTGCTTTAGCGTTTGAAGGAAAACTTCTCCTACGAACCTCTGCCCTTCAGCACCGTTTCACATTTCCAGAGGGTGCAAAACTTGGTTCGATGAAAAAAATGGCAGCAGCACTCGCCAATGCTCTGAGAGTTAGCCGTCCTGATGTCCTGATCACAAGCGATGAAGTACTCATCCGTAACTTAAACGCATTGAGGCAAAACCTACGGAATAATTCTAGCCAAAACGTCCCTATTCAGAAGGCTGTTCTGCACTTATTGGAAGCAAGTTTTCCGTCCGATCAAACCGTCTACAAACGCACAAGGAATACAGAAGAATTAAGGAAGGCCGGTTTTCAAACGCCAGATCATTTCTCCATAACAGACTGGTCTCAAGCTTCAGGACAAGCGGCGGGATTTGGCTACCCCTTCTTTTTAAAACAAAGCTTTGAAGCCGGTGGTACTGGCGTTGCAGAAATTTCAGATTCTTATGCTCTTGAAGCAGAGATAAACAAAATTCGTACATCTGGCATAAATATAGGGGACGAAAATCCTGTTATCGGTCAACGTGTCGTTACAGGACTTGAAGTCACCGTTAATTTTGCAGCCTGGGAGGGGAAACTTCTTGGATATGATGTTATCAAAGTGCTGAAGAGGCAATCTGGCAATGGTCCCAGCTCAGTAGTTCAGGTTTTATCGCGTCCCGAATGGGAACTCCCTATCTCCCGGCTAATCCAAAATCTAAATTACAGCGGATTTGGGGGGCTTGATATGTTCGAAGATGGTCACTCTCCGTCCCCCATCGTAATTGAAGCTAATTTTCGGCCGACACATAGTCTTCAAGTTAGTCCTCAATTGAAATCATCCCTCATCCAGAAGT
>JBALXM010000135.1:0-2091 GCA_036960695.1 Sneathiella sp. | reverse complement strand
CGGGAGATTAGACTAATGCCAACTACTCAGCGACAAAGTTTACGTGACAACTCCCGCCATCCAGACATGACTATGCCCAGTCAAACCAGACTGTTATTATTTCACCGGCCAGTCAGGTCTACGCATCTTGAAAAGATCGGTCGTGGCGGCATAATCATCCAGATATCCGAGTCTGGAAACAGGTTGCGTGCGATCATACCGGACCATGCCGTCTTCAATAACGCTGTCATCGATATGTATGCCCACCACTTCGCCCAAAACAATAATGTTCGGTAACGTTCCCTCGGAATGAAGAGTTTCTATTGTTTTCACAAATCTGCATTCAAAGTGAACAGGACTTTCTTTAACCCTCGGAGCGTCAACCATGTCAGCTTTCTCCTCCGTTAAACCCGCCAGTTCAAATTCGTTGACATTTTCCGGGCATTCAGCAGAGCTTATATTCATCGCTTCTCGTAAATCCCACGTCACTAGATTGGCAACAAAACAGCCTCTATTTTCGATATTAGTCACTGTGTCCTTGGTCTGTGCTGCATCGCCACCAGCACGCGCACCGGCTGAAAACATCAATTGCGGCGGTGTATAGGAGACCGCATTAAAAAATGAATAAGGAGCCAGATTGGGAGTACCATCGGGTCCATATGTCGATATCCAGCCAATGGGCCGAGGGGAGACGAGCGCTGAAAAGGGGTTATGTTTCAGGCCGTGGTGTTCCGATGTCTTCCAGTACATATTCAATCCTGTTTTCTTAATTACATGTGTCTTTTGCGATCACCCTACATTGAAAAAGAAAGACTGAAATCACAAATCTTTCGAAAATCAGTAGGTTCGAGTCAATTCCTTGTCATAAACTGATATCCCGAAAGCCCTCTTCTGTCCGGCAAAAAAATAGTAAAGGATCAAAACATGCAGAAACGATTGTTAGGACATGAAGGACTGCAAGTCAGTTCCGTTGGCTTAGGGTGCTGGAGCTTCGGGAGCGCATACGGACCAACAACAGAAGCTGAAAGCCACGACACGCTCGACGCCGCCATCGATCACGGCATTACCTTTCTCGATACTGCTAATGTCTACGGCAACGGTGTGTCTGAGCAGGTGATCGGCAGTTTTCTCGCGAAAACGTCTCATAAATTTACTATCGCAACGAAGGGAGGCATTCACAGACCCCCGGGGTCAACGGAACGCACTTTCGATAACAGTCCAAAACATCTCCGCACTGCCCTGGAAAAATCCCTCACTAATCTTGGGGTTGAGTATGTAGATTTATACTACATCCATCGCCGCGAGGCGGCCCGGCCCATCGAAGATGTCATGGAAACCCTCGTGCGCTTCAAGAAAGAAGGGAAAATCGGCGGTATCGGATTCTCGGAAATTGCGCCCGCGTCTTTGCGGCGCGCCCACGCAATCCATCCGGTCACAGCAATACAAAGCGAATACTCTCTTTGGACCCGGCAGCCAGAACTTGGCATGATACAGGCCTGTAAAGAGTTGGGGGTCGCATTTGTCCCTTTCTCGCCGTTGGGCCGAGGAATATTTGGATCCGTTACACCAGATCCGACAACATTCGGGAAACTAGATTTCCGCCTAGCTAATCCTCGCTTCACAAGCCCTAATTTTGAAACCAATGTTAAGCAAATAGCGGCTTTCAAGGCCTACGCGGCAGACAATGGTTTCCAGCCAGCCTCTCTGGCCATTGCCTGGACTTTGCACAAAGGAGAGCATCTCATCCCCATCCCGGGGACCCGATCGCGAGATCATCTTGAAGAACATGCAAAAGCTGCGCAGATCACTTTATCGGCAAATGATATGGCGGAAATTGACCTCATCCTGCCCGCCGGTTTTGCCCATGGGTATCGCTATAGCGAAAAGCAGGCAGTTGGTGCAGAGCTCTACTGATAAGACCTGATGGCGCTGTCAGAGGAAATTTGGTTGAGTGACACAGATCGGCGACATTCAATTGTATTTGCCCGAACGTTCAGTGTTGTGATGTCTGCCAGCGACAGTAAATCAGTATCTTGAACAGGAACAACTTCCAGATTGGATTGGTCATTTGAGTGCAAGTTGATTTGACCCTACTTTTTCAATAAAAACTTA
>JBALXM010000003.1:108711-139985 GCA_036960695.1 Sneathiella sp. | reverse complement strand
GCTGAATTTACGTCTCTCACAGCTTTATGTTTTGCAGAAATTTGTGCGGATGCCGGTATCCCTGCCGGCGTGATTAATATCGTTACAGGACATGGCCAAACCGGGGAGGCTATTGTCAGTCATGCTGACGTCAATAAGATTGCCTTTACTGGCTCCACAGAAGTCGGCCGCAAAATTCGGACGCAAACGGCGGGATCAGGAAAACACCTTACTTTGGAGCTGGGCGGTAAATCGCCTTTCATTGTTTTTGAGGATGCAGATATAGATAGCGCTATCGAAGGCGTTGTCGATGCCATCTGGTTCAATCAAGGGCAAGTATGCTGTGCGGGCTCTCGCCTCTTAATCCAAGAAGGCATTGAAGATAAGTTTATCTCCAAGCTACGGACGCGCATGGAAAAATTGCGTATTGGCGACCCTCTGGACAAATGTATTGATATGGGTGCGATAGTAGCCCCCGTGCAATTAAAAGCCATTGAAGACCTCGTACAACAAGGATGTGACGAAGGTGCCCATATGTGGCAACCCAGTTGGGCAGTCCCCAAAGACGGCTGTTTTTATCCACCAACGTTATTCACCAACGTATCACCGGCGGCAACTATCGCTCAGGAAGAGATTTTTGGTCCTGTCGTTGTCGCTATGAGCTTCCGAACACCGGGGGAGGCCGTCCAAATTGCAAATAACACGCGATATGGACTAGCAGCTTCTGTTTGGAGTGAGAATATCAATCTTGCTCTTGATATAGCCCCCAAACTTGACTGCGGTGTGGTGTGGATCAATTCCACAAATCAGTTTGATTCCGCCTGTGGTTTTGGCGGTACAAAAGAATCTGGTTTTGGCCGTGAAGGCGGCCATGAAGGAATGATGGAAGTTCTTCGCCCAAAATTTGAAGCAAGGTTAGGATCTTACAAGCCTTTAACACCAATGAATGCGAGCGGAGCTACAGCACTTTCTCCGCTCACCGCAATAGACAGAACTGCCAAGAATTACATTGGCGGAAAACAGGCCCGCCCTGATAGCGCCTACAGCCTGAACGTTTTATCAGCGAAAGGCGACAAAATTTCTGAGGTGGGTCGCGGGAACAGGAAAGATATTCGAAATGCTGTTGAAGCAGCTCGAAAAAACCCCGGTTGGACAAGCACGTCTGCCCATAACAGAGCACAAGTTCTCTATTATATGGCTGAAAATCTTGATACCAGACGTGACGAATTTGCCAAAAGATTGATTGAGACAACAGGTGTCACCCTTAAAAAAGCAATGGATGAAGTCGACATGTCCGTGCGGCGCTTGTTTAGTTATGGTGCATGGGCTGACAAATATGAAAGCCGTGTCCATAATCCACCAATGCGCGGGGTTACCCTTGCCATGAAGGAAGCAATTGGCACAATCGGCATCATCTGCCCTGACGAAAACCCACTTCTTTCCATGATTTCACTGGCGGGTCCTGCCCTATCCATGGGTAACCGTATCGTCCTCATTCCGTCAGAACGCCATCCTTTATCTGCAACTGATTTTTATCAAATTTTGGATACATCTGATATGCCGACCGGCGCATTTAATATCGTAACCGGCTTACGAGAAGAGATGATTAAAACCCTCGCCGAACATGATGATGTTAAATCTATTTGGTATGTGGGAGATGACGCGGGCTGCAAACTGATAGAGCTCGCCTCAGCTGGCAATATGAAGCGCACATGGACCAATCACGGAAAGAAAAGGGATTGGTTTGATGCAGCCCAAAGCGAGGGGGCTGAATATTTACGCCATGCAACGCAGATTAAAAATATTTGGATCCCTTACGGGGAATAGGTCTCATTATGACTGCTGAATTTTTCCCTCAAGAGATTATCCGCAAAAAAAGGGATGGGATTGCCTTAACCAAGCTCGAAATTGAGTTCATGGTCAGAGGAATTACAGATAACTCAGTCTCAGAAGGGCAGGTTGCCGCATTTGCTATGGCTGTTTTCTTCCGCGATATGTCAATGGACGAACGTGTTTGGCTAACCAACGCCATGGTTCATTCTGGCAATGTGATGGATTGGTCCAAAGCAGATCTTAAGCGGCCTGTAGTTGACAAGCATTCAACCGGCGGCGTTGGCGATAAAGTCAGCTTGATGCTTGCCCCAATTATTGCGGCATGCGGCGGCGCAGTTCCAATGATATCAGGACGGGGCCTAGGCCATACGGGCGGCACATTGGATAAGCTGGAAAGCATAGCAGGTTATAACATGGCGCCGGACGCAGCACTTTTAACTAAAGTTGTTAAGAATATTGGCTGCGCCATCATCGGACAAACATCAGACTTAGCCCCCGCAGATAAAAGATTTTATGCGATCCGCGACGTCACCGCCACGGTAGAGAGCATTTCCCTTATCACCGCCTCTATCCTGTCAAAAAAACTGGCTGCGGGCCTAGATGCCTTGGTTATGGATGTGAAATTTGGTTCTGGTGCTTTTAAAGAGAATTTTGAAGATGCGTTGGCGCTTGCCAAAAGCATCACCACTGTTGCCAATGGCGCAGGGATGCCCACAACATCCCTGCTAACTGATATGAACCAGGTGTTAGGGCATACAGCTGGAAACGCCGTAGAGGTCAGAGAGACAATTGACTTTCTGATGGGCAAAAATGTTGATCCACGCTTATTGGAG
The DNA here is from genome assembly GCA_036960695.1 of Sneathiella sp. Classification (GTDB taxonomy): domain Bacteria; phylum Pseudomonadota; class Alphaproteobacteria; order Sneathiellales; family Sneathiellaceae; genus Sneathiella. The sequence goes on along the minus strand of JBALXM010000003.1, from coordinate 137,340 downwards.
ATTGTCGTTGCCCTTTGCGCCGAAATGCTTGTGATCTCAGGAATTGCGGATAAAACAACGGCTCCCCTTGCGGTTAAGGGCGCATTATCTAGCGGAACTGCCGCCGAAAAATTCGCCCAAATGATCGCAGCCCTTGGCGGTCCAACGGATTTAATGACAAACCCGGACAAGCATTTACCATTAGCCCCCATAAGGCGGGATGTTATCGCCTCAACTCGCGGATATATCGGAGCCATGAATGTGCGTGAGATGGGCGTTGCCGTCATGGATCTTGGCGGAGGCCGTCATAAAGCAAGCGATCCCATTGACTATGGTGTCGGACTTATCGATATAAAAGGCATTAACGAAAAGGTAGGCCCCAGAAATCCGGTTGCAACGATTATTGCCCGAAATGAGAAACAAGCTGATATTGCTGAAAAGCGGATTTTATCTTGCCTTACCATTGTGGATGAACCTGTGTCCGCAGGCCCAACTGTCCGTCAGCGCTTGACGAAGGAGGACATATGAGCAGAGCATTATTACTCGTTCTAGATAGTTTTGGGCTAGGAGAGGCTAAAGATGCCGATGTTTTTGGTGATGTCGGAGCGGATACTTTTGGCCATATTCTCGATGCCGCCAAGTCTGGAAAAGCAGATAACGACCACCGGAGTGGGCCTTTAAAATTACCCAATTTAAAAAAATTAGGCCTCTTCGCCGCGCATTGTGCCAATACAGGCCGGGTTTCAACGGACGCGGATTTGTCGGGTCTCTATGGCTATGCACAAGAGCTAAGCAAGGGGAAAGATACCCCGTCAGGCCATTGGGAAATGGCAGGTGTTCCTGTTTTATTTGATTGGGGTTACTTCCCTAAAACAGAGCCATGTTTTCCTCAGTCCCTGACCGACGCATTAATCAAAAAATGTTCCCTACCTGGTATTCTTGGGAATTGTCATGCATCGGGAACTGAAATTATCGAACGATTGGGGACGGAACATATAGAAAGTGGCAAACCTATTTTCTATACCTCCGCGGATAGTGTCCTTCAAATAGCGGCACACGAGGAAAGTTTTGGGCTGCAACGTTTGTATGACCTTTGTGACGAAGCAAGGTTAATGGTTGATGAGCTTGAAATTGGCCGCGTCATCGCACGCCCCTTTGCCACTGTTAATGGCAACTATGAGAGAACAAATAATCGAAAAGACCTAGCTGTTCCGCCGCCAGAGCCGACCCTTCTGGATTGTCTCGCAAAACAGAACCGACAGGTTATTTCGATCGGCAAAATTGGCGATATATTCTCTCATCAATCCACAGGGCAGGAAATAAAGGCCAACGGAAACATGGCCCTTTTTGATGCGACGTTAAAAGCTACTCAATCAGCTCCAGACGGCAGTCTCATTTTTACTAACTTTGTAGATTTCGACCAGTCCTATGGGCACAGAAGAGATGTTGCCGGTTATGCTCATGCCCTTGAAGAGTTTGACTGTAGATTACCAGAACTACTTGAAATACTTCAAGACGATGATTTGGTCGTAATGACGGCCGATCACGGATGTGACCCGACGTGGCCCGGATCAGACCATACCCGTGAAGTCGTTCCCGTAATCGGATATGGCAAAAAACTGTCTCCCCGAAATGTTGGCGAGAGGTCTAGCTTTGCCGATATCGGACAATCTATAGCGTCTCACCTCAACATCCCTCCTTTAACAAATGGCACGTCCTTCCTGGAGTAGAAAATGGTTAAAAAAGCGGAACTTCATGTGCATTTGGAAGGAACGGCAACCCCTGCCCTTGTCAAAAAACTTGCTGCAGAAAACGGGGCCGAGCTGGACCCAACTACCTTCAAGTCTGATGGGGAGTTCTTGTGGGCCGATTTTTGGGGATTTTTAAAATGTTATGACAAGGCAGCGGCAGCGATTAGGTCGAAAAATGACTATCAAGCTGTCACCTATGATTACTTGAAAAGATGTGCCGCTGAAGACGTTATCTATGTTGAGACATTTTCATCACCCGACCATGCCGCCTCTGCCGGAATAAGTTATGAAGACCATCTTGAAGGTATCGCGGCCGGAATAGATGATGCACGCCGTGATTTCGGAATTGAAGCCCGCATTATTGTCACTTGCGTTCGACATCTAGGAGCGACGAGCGCGCTAAAAGTTGCTGAAAAATTTGTGAGTAGTACACATCCGTATGTGGTGGGTTTCGGTATGGGCGGAGACGAGGCTATGTTTCATCCAAAAGACTTCACCCCAGCATTCAACCTCGTCCATGACGCGGGTTTTCCAACCACAAATCATGCCGGTGAATTTGGCGGACCTCAGAGTATTCGCGATACACTGAACCATTTACCTGTTCAACGCATTGGACATGGCGTTCGATCAATTGAAGACCCAAAGCTTGTTGAAGAACTCGCAGAACGAAAAATTCCTTTGGAATTATGCCCTGGCAGCAACATTTCAACAGGCCTGTTTAAAGACTACGCATCCCATCCCTTTAATCAATTGACACAAGCAGGATGCATAACGACATTAAGTTCGGACGATCCGCCCTTTTTCGCCACATCTGTTGGTAATGAATATAGGGAAGTTGCGAAGGCATTTGATTATAGCGATCAAATGCTTCGGCAAATCACAGCGAACAGCATTCATGCTGCATTTTGCGACCAGGAACTAAAGACTAAACTTTTGTTTAGCCTTTAACTTATTTCTTTTTGTCGACTGTAATTTCGATTTTTGTTTTTGACGCGTTAAAGCGCTTCAGAACTTCTTTTGTGATATCCATAGCATCGTCGAAGAAGATAACGTTATTACGATCGAAGCCAATATTCATGCCATTTTCAGATGCAACTTTCGCTGCAATTTGTACGATCACGCCCTTTAGTCGGGCTCGTACCTTATTCAACACTTCTCGAACCTTGGCATTTGAGACTTGTGCTTCCCGCTGTAATGCGCGCTGGCCTTCCCCAATTATTTTGGCCTTTTGCTGAAAAACGTCAGGGGCCAAAATTGTCTGCTGTCGTTTCAATTCGTCTGCTTTAACTTTCAAAGCATCCCGTTTGACATTAATTTCTTTTTGAACGTCGGCGACACGCCCCTTCATCTTCACTTCGGCATCTTTCCAGACCTTAGATGTGTTCAAAACCTGGTTCACATCAACGACCGCAGCTTTTGCGACCGGGAATTTTTCTGCAGCAGAGGCCTCAAAAAAACCATGAGGCATAATGCCTCCAACAGTAAAAATACCAGCCAGTAAAGCAGCTGAGAAAAGGTTTCTAGTTAGTTTAAGCACAAATTAGCTCCAAAAATATACGTCACCCAATGAACAGGTGCGGCCTTTAAGTGATTGCACCATATCAAATGCAATACGGTTACCGCAACCTATTCAATATACCAATTGTTCTCTTTAAAGTTACCCTTTTACGGCTTTCCATTCCATGACGTGATCATTGGGAGAGACATCGGGCATAGGCGGTGTTGATTTTGCCGTTCCCAAATATAGAAAACCGACGATTTGATCCTCACCAGTAGCACCCAATCTCTCTCTCACGAAGCCATCATAACAAGGAGCTCCTGTTCTCCAAATACCCGCAAATCCAAGGGCGTGGGCGCTTATCATAATATTCTGAGCCGCTGCCCCGGCTGACAATATTTGCTCTATCGCAGGCACCTTTGGATGGGGCTGTACTTTGGCGATGACAGCAATTACCAAAGGGGCTCTATAGGGTTTTTTCAGCTCTTTCTCGAAAGCCGCCTCAGACGCATCTGGATCGTTAATCTTTAACGCACCACAAAAAATCTGCCCAAGCTCAGCCCGCGCCTCGTCTTTAAACACGATAAACTTCCAAGGCCGTAAACACGCATGATCAGGAACGCGAATAGCGGCAGAAAATATTTTCTCCAATTCGGGGCCGTCTGGTGCCGGGTCGATTAATTGCGCCGTTGATTTACGGGTCGTTAGAGCTTCTAAAGCATCCATTTTTTACCTAATTCTATATTTTAAGATTGAAGGGGACTTTTAAATTAACACCGTATCGCGCCAAAGTTTTCCAGCAACTCCCTATCAGAGCCTGTGCAACGCTTTGCGCAATGATTCAAGAATTTCAAAATACTATTTTTGAGCTCTTTGTTCAAAATCAATTACATTTTTGCAAATTAACCCTATCTTTTGTTTAGACACCCAATACAGATATGAGGCAAAAAAAATGAGTATTAAAACCATTTTACTTCATTTAACCAATGACGATAGATTGAATGTGCGGATTGACGTTGCCCTTAATATTGCAACGGAACACAATGCACACATTAGGGCTTTGTATGTAGTAACACCAGCAACTCCTCCAACCTCTTTCATGGGCTATATTCCACCGGAATTTGTTGAGCGTACCCGCGGTATAGAAGCTGAAAATGCAAAAGCTGCGAGTGCAACGCTTAAAGAAGAAGCCGCAAAAAGGAATATTTCAGTAACAGTCATAAAAGAGGAAGGTTATGCCGCAGAGATTATAAACAAACACGCCCTTGCTGCAGACTTAGTCATCATTGGACAGGTTGATCCAGAAGATGACAAGACGGCTCAATACCAATATTTGGCTGACGAAATGGTTATTGGTTGCCCCTGCCCTATTTTCGCGGTTCCTTATGCTGGGAATTTTACTGAGTTTGGTTCTCACATTCTTGTTGGCTGGAACAATACCAGAGAGGCAGGCCGTGCTCTAAAAGGGGCAATGCCCTTTATGAAAAAGGCAAAAAAAGTAACTCTGCTAAGCATTAATCCAACCGAAGATCAAAACCATGAAAATGAAGCCGCTCTGCGGCATCTTGAACGCCATGGTGTCAATGCAGTGGTCAAAGTTGGCCATTGGAGAGATGTTGATGTTGGTAACGCGCTGCTGGACTCTCTCGTTGACCTGAATGCGGATATGCTTGTTATGGGCGCCTATGGCCACAGTCGAATTAGAGAAATGATTCTGGGGGGAGCCACCAAAGAAATCTTGGGTCATATGACTGCTCCTGTTCTTTTCTCACACTAATTAGGGATCTAATCCCTATAGGGGGATATTCTACGCTATCCACACATCCATCATGTCTGTAGGATGTCCCCCCTCTGAACTTCCCGCCACGTGCCTTGCTCCAACTCTCCCAGTTGCAACTCACCGATGGCGGCACGAACCAATCGCAGCGTTGGAAACCCTATTGCAGCAGTCATTCGCCTCACTTGCCTGTTTTTCCCCTCAGTCAGTGTTAATTTTATCCAAGCCGTTGGAATAGACTGCCGGAATCGGATGGGAGGAATGCGCTCATCCAACTTAGGTTCCTGAAGCATTTTTTGCACCGAGCATTTTTTGGTTTTATAACCGCGAATAATTGGCCCCTCAGACAATTTTTTTAAATCAACCTCTCCCGGATCGCCTTCCACCTGCACATAATAGGTACGTGGATGAGAAAATTGTGGATCGAGCAATTGTTTAATAAACGGGCCATCATTACTAAGAAGAAGCAAACCTTCACTGTCGCGGTCTAGTCTGCCCGCAGCATAGACCCCTTTTGGTAAATCAAACCCTTCAAGACTTGGATGGCCCCCTTCACTTGTGAATTGACTTAAAACACCGAAAGGTTTGTGAAAGGAAATGTAGCTATATTTTGTCATTAATTCATAAGCCAAAGTTTAGAAGTTATGGCTAATTGGACACATTGAGCAAAAAAAAATTCTTCACACTCAAAAAATGAAACAATTTTGTTAACTTTGTCCAATTAGTTTAATAGATATACTTAAAGATAGTACATGTAACTTGTCACGCCTTATTCGAAATACAACTTTGTGCCCATAGGCCAATTTCTGTAATTCAATAACGTTAAATAATGGGCGTTTACTGACAATCATTTTGATCGGGCTTCATAGAAGTCGCATATAAACTTAAATGAGTTGGAGTTTGCAGAATAGATGAACGAGATTTTAAAAGCCAAAATCCTGTTTATCGGCAATAAGGATGGAGATGCCCAACAGGTTGATTGGCTATTATCCAACGTGACCAAACCTGAATTGGAGCTGATGCACGTCCCGGATGCAGAAGCTATCATCAACCAAAAGAATGCTGCGAATGCAGATGTGATCCTTTTGGATGCGGACTGCACGGGTGACAAAAATTTTGAAACCCTAAAAAACTTGCGCGTTGCAATACCAACTGTACCCGTCGTTTTACTCACCGACGATGAAGATCAAATTGGGCAATATGCCATCAGAAATGGTGCGCAAGATTATCTCCTGCGAAGCCAACTGAACAGCAGCACGATCTCCCGCGGCCTCGTCAGTGCAATTGAACGGCATCAAGGGGGTCAACAACAGCCTATTGCGGAATCCTCTCCCCTTCTGGATTCAGCGACGGCTGTCTTGAACCGATTGCCACTCGGGGTTATTCTTGTCACCGCACAATCTCACGTCCTGTTCTTTAACGATAAGGCAAAGCGCTTTCTGGATCGAAAAGATGGCTTGATCCTAGATGCAAATCGCATTTGCCGCGCTGTCGTTCCCAGTGAGAATAAACATCTTGGTGAATTGCTTGTGAGCACTTTAGCGCCGGCGACAGAAAAACAAAATGAGAGTGATTTTGCAATGACTGTCACCCGGGAACATAGTGATGCGCCACTGACAATATTACTTGCACCAATTGGGACTGGCATTGCCGGAAAAGGAGCCGTTCTTTTTGTCTCAGACCCAATTGAGCCTATCGATCTGTCCATCGATACTATTTGCAGACTATATACCTTAACTCCGGCTGAAGGACGATTAGCGCTTGGCCTTACCAACGGCCGTAAGCTTGATGATCTTGCCTCAGAATGGGGGGTCAGTATGCATACTGTACGCTCACAACTGCGGCAAATATTTAGGAAGACCGACACAAGTCGCCAAAGCGAGCTTGTAAAACTAATCCTGACAGGACCAGCGGCACTTCAAGCAGCCCCTCTCTTATAGATCGCTCTCGTCTTCGTCCGTATTCTCAGGAAGATCTGAGAAATGCTGCCAGCGTTCACGACCGCCATGATTTTCTAGATAATTTATGAGCGCACTAATTGGCTTTCTATCAAATTGCTTGTCTGCACCTTCAAGTAAGATGCTCACAGCCTTATTGAAATCAATAGCGCCCCGATATGCTCTTGGGCTCACCATACCGACAAAGGCATTGGCTACTGATACAATTCTAGCGGCCTCACTTATAGCTGTGCCCGTCAAACCTCGTGGTTGCCCGGATCCATCCCAATTTTCTTGAAGTTGCCTCAAGGCTTCAGCCACAGGCAAATCAAATCGCACGCCATCAAGTAGATCGGCACTGGCAAAGAGACTATCGCGAACAATATCTTTTTCGTCATCAGACAAATTACCGACTTTTGTCAAAACTTCAGTCGGTACGAGTATTTTACCAAGGTTCATTAGATTGCCGGTAATATCCACAGTACGCGACACTTTCTTTGAAACATCCAGCTCCTTAGCAATTGCCACGGCAACTTCGGCAACTCTAACGGACTGATGGGCTGAATAGGGGTCGCGGCGATCCAAAAACGCAACCAAAGTGGACACGAGGCTCCGCAATACATTTTCCCGAAGCTCCCGCTCTGCAATAACATCCGTTACATCCTGGAAGACGGCGAGAACCTGCTCTTTCTCATTTTTCCCTTTATTAAAGGGGATAAAATCCGACTTGAATATGCGATCCTGTTCTTCGTTTGGAAAAGTGATCAGATCTGACTGAATAGTCTTTCCTTCGCGAGCCAAACTGATCATTCCCTTAAGATCAGCGACAACATTTTTGTCCATGACATTGGAAATCTTTCTGCCAAGCATTTCTTCTTGCGGAAGATCCACATCGTCGGCCGCAAGTTTATTGGCAAAAGTATATCTGTCATCTTCATCAAAAACAGCAATCGCTGTTGGTTGTTGATCCGTAACAATTCTTAAAAATTCTGTACTTTCCTGAAGGTGCTCAGCTGTCTTCTTATATTTTTCAGCAAGTTCTGCGGCCCTAATGGATGTGCCGTGGCGCCAAACCGCTATAATTGTACCCGTAACACCAATAATCAAAAGTAAGAAAACACCCAGCATGGAATTCAATCGCTTTTGTGATTCAGAAAGCGCTTCTTGCACCGTGACATTTCGAACAAGATACCAAGGAGCGCCACTGATGGCCCTACCTGTCACCAAGACTTCATCTCCCATGTAATTTGTACGTCTGGAAAATAGTCCGGGATTTTCAATAGAAAAGGCCGCGGCCAATCCATCTTCAAGACTCATTTTACGCGACAACGCCTTTGTGCCATCCGCGAGGGGTGATAGATACTCAACCAATTTGCCATTTTTGCGGACCAAAAGGGTTTCCGCTGTTTGAAGTGTGTCGCCCGGTTGAAACAAATGTGGGAAAAGAGACTTCTTTACAGTTCGGAGTCCAACAATAAAACCGATAATATTATCGGCTTGTTGTTCTTCTTGCAGAGCGAAAATAGGGTGAACGAAGCCCATTGTAGGCTCTCCATCCAATCCGTTATATAAATCAATAACAGCAGGCACTCCGCCATCGGCGACAGCCATTGCAGCACGAATTGAGGGGTTCATAGGCGGCATATTACCACTGGCTACCAGCAATCGTCCTGTACGATCAGTGAGGGCAATCCCGGCCCGTCCTGGCCTTGTCACATTTGCGCGAATTTCGGGCTCTTCAGGTTCCCAGAACCCGCTAATCACTGCTTGATTATTCAAAAGATTAATGAGATAGCCCGCTTCAGGGACTTCGGAGATTTCGCTGCCATTATTCTCAGTTTCAAGAACAAGCTGCGTTAGATAAACTTGCAGGGACGTGTTTTCAGCAAGGGACGCGACCGCATTTTTCTGCTCTTGCAACCATTTTTCAATACTAGAAACACGGCTATCTATAACAATACCAAGCCTAATTTCCCAATTGCGAACATCTCGCTCCCTCTGTTTTTCAACAAAAGCGATCGTTCCCCAAACACCACCGATGATAACAACAACTAACAGCAATGCGGCAACCCACAATGTTCTGTAGGTTTTGCCTTTTACGTTCAACTCGTCTTTGATATCAACCATCCCGATTTCCTACTAATTCCAGCCAAACTATGAGCTGAAAGCGTTTACGATCAGTAAACTAATTCATTCCTTTATCGAAATGACGAAAATGTCATCAACAAATATGTAGACTATTAACTGTTATTAATGATTTTATACTGATAGTAAAATTATAAGTAGCAACTGACGCTTTATTTGCAAACAGCATTGATTAGTAAATGAATATTAAAAACAGGTACATGGGAAAAATTATACCCGCTGCGGCCGTAATCATTGGTGTAATTGTTCTATCCTCCACCCCCACTAAAGCGGCGGTTGGAATTTTCGGCTTCAAAGAAAATCCACATGTCAGTTTAAAGCCTTTCCCCAAATGGCGAAACGTCATCAAGACTTATAAAAACGAACCAGGCAGTTGTAATACTGGACAGTTAAATGCGTGTGCTTATAAAAAATGGAGCGAACTGATTGAAGAACTTAAGGACAAGCCTAAAAAGTTCCAATTGGAGCGGATCAATACTTATACAAACCGATACCGTTATATTCTCGACCCCATAAATTGGGGGGTTAAAGATTACTGGGAAATACCAAAGGAATTTTTCGCACGCTTTGGTGACTGCGAAGACTATGCGATTGTTAAATACTTTTCCCTAAGAGCATTAGGCTGGAACGCCGACAATATGAAAATAGTCGTATTACAAGACATGAATTTAAAAATTGCTCACGCTATACTAGCTGTCAAATATGATAAGAAAGAAGTCATTCTAGATAACCAGATAGGCCTTGTGGTTGATTCAAAAAGAATTCGCCATTACCGGCCAATTTATGCCGTGAATGAACAAGGTTGGTGGCGTTATAAGCCTAACTAAAATCTCACTTTCACCAAGATAAAAAAAGAGCCGCGCAATGAATGCGCGGCTCTTTTTTTAATCATAAATTTCTTAGCCATTATCGCTTGGCAAGGCTTCAGTTGGAAGCGTCACGCCAAGAGTATTGTTCAAACGGCCCATTGTTGCGATCAGACGATATTTCGCAAACAGCACCGCATATTCAACAGTCGCTAAAGAAGTACGAGAGTTAAACAGCTCATTGTCTGCATCTAGCATATCCAACAAGTCACGCTGACCAATCTGGAATTCTTGGCGGTAAGTGGAAGCCACTTGGCCGTTTGCCACGACCTGATCACCAATAGCTGTAGAGCGAGCTTGAGAGCGCGCTAACGTGCTCCAACTCTGTCGGATTTCTTCTTCTACAAGACGCTCAAACCGCATCTTGCGCTGTTTGCTTTCTGCGCTGCGCTCAACTGCTTCGCGATGGCGTCCTAAATCGATGCCGCCCCGATACAAGTTATAGCGCAACCGAACCATTGCAGTGAAATCGTCATTATGACCTCTAACACCATCCAAATCGTTATCTGCTGATCCATCTAGTTCAAGATCAACGGTTGGATAGAAGTTAGCTTCCGCGGCTTTAATTTCAGAATCAGATGTTTTCAAATCTGAATTGGCAAATCGGATGTCAGGATTGCTATCCATTCCGATTGCAATAATATCTTCGAGATTTTCAGGCAATACCCCGTCATTAAATGTCGGGACTTCCAAATTTATGGGAGCCTCACCAACCAGACGACGATAAGAAATTTCAGAGATATCCAACTGACGAAGTGTTTCGATCAGTGCATCTTCAGCGGCGGATACCCGCGATTCAGTTTGCTGAACATCTCCGATACCACTTTGGCCAGCGTCAACACGGTCTTGAATTTCACTTAAAGTCCGTTTATGAACTTCCAGATTTTCGGTAGCGAGATCAACAACTTCCAAATTCCGAAGAACATCTAAATATGCTTGAACTACATCAAGGCCAATTGCCTCTGAACGTTCTCTCACGCGATAAGCCGCACCATCAACTCTATTTGTCTGGCGTTCAACTTCAGCAGCGCGCGCGCCACCGTCGAACAATGTTTGAGAGATAGAGAGACTGCCTTCAGTCCGTGTAAGCCACTCATCATCAATAAATCTTGTATCGGTCCACTCTTTACCACCACCGGCGGCCAAATCAATGGATGGATAATACAAGCCATTTGCTTGTTCCAATTCCTGATCGATCGCACGCCGATTAGCGGACGCTTCAGCAATTTCTGGGTAATTTGTAACTGTCACTTGTACGGCTTCAGCTAAAGTGCCTGCCTGTACTGAGATTGAAAGCGCTAAACTTCCAAAGACTGAAGCTACTACTCCCGTAGTTATCAAGGTGCGGGCGCTATATAGTTTCATTTTGGACTTCATGCCCGGTCTCCCAAATCAATTAATTCTATAGTTTTACGACTTACAAAACTTCTGCACAATATTCACTTGAGCTACTTGTTTGAGAGTTCGCTGTCAAACAGCAATACAACAACGCAACCACATTTAGACCACAATCTACAAACAACTTTGAATTCAAACAACCCATAACAAGGGCTTTGCTAATAAAAACTTCACAAACCAAGTTTCTATGTGACTAAAATACAACGGCCATACAAACGTAATATTTTCTAGTGTAGTAAAGAATCCCCGTTCAATGTTGTGAAGAATTTTACAATGTTTTCATCAAGATCACAAAAGACAGCGTTTATAAAATGTTAAATACTCTAAATTATGGTTAATTTTTATTGAGTATTATATAAAATCGCTACAAGTTCACTCTTTGATTTTTGGAAAATGTATTGGAAAAATAAAGTACCGATAAGAACTAAAGAGAATATTTAAAATATGAACTTATTTTTAAAGACTTTCGCATTAAAGTAGTTTTATTAACAAGTTTTTCATCAAATAAGGTTCCAATCCTAGTTGTTGATGAGGGTAAATATGGTTTTCGGCTATCAATTTAATCGAAGCGAAACCATTTTAGGGAAAGATCGATAGAAACATTATTTCGGAGCTAATGAGTATTGATAACGAGTTACTTGTTTTTATTCGGTTAATTAGAGGGGGAAGTCTTTTAAAGTGTGACAAGAAAACTCTAGGGCACATGATTTGTGCCTTAAGATGTCCACATACCTTATCAGGCTTCTGTTTTGGAAAATGGAAATATGACAGACAAGACAAGGGACATAAACATGCCCTTAAAAGACAATGCGGAATCGCTTGGCGTACCTCAAAAGAAAGCCCCATCCGTAAGCGAGACGTTTGCTCGGCCTGCACCTGATCTGGCGAATAGTCCCATACCACGCGAAAAGGACGCATCTTCTGACAAAGACAATTGGAAGGTTCGTTTGTCTGACGTCTCTCGTTCAGACCACGACCCATTATTAGGCTGCCTTGTTGCATTGACTAAGATCCATGAAGACCCTCGAACAGCGGATGCATTAATATATGGTCTCCCGTTGGAAGACAATCAGCTGACGCCGCAGCTTTTTATCCGGGCGGCACAGAGGGTCGGCCTAAGTGCCCGTATTACGAATAGAAAATTAGATAAAATACCAGAAATCGTCCTTCCTGCAGTTTTACTTCTGAAGGAACGGCGTGCCTGCATCCTTTTGAAAACAAACGGTCAAAAAGCAGAAGTGATTTTTCCTGAATCTGGGGAAGGATCGCAAGTTATCAGCCAAAAAGAACTGGAAGAAAACTACGCTGGCTATTCAATATTTCTGCGCCCTAACTTTAAATACCGAGTGGCCCGCGACGAGAAGCTAACCGAACGTAAAGGGTCTTGGTTTTGGGGCACCATGATGCAGTTCTGGCCAACTTACTTACAAGTTGGTCTTGCTGCGATGTTGATAAACAGCTTCGCCTTAGCCAGTCCCCTTTTCATCATGAATGTATATGATCGCGTTGTCCCTAACAAAGCAATTGAAACCCTCTGGGTGCTGGCTTTTGGTGTGATAACGGTAATTGGCTTTGATTTGGTTTTGAAATCTTTACGCTCTTATTTTGTTGATAATGCAGGAAAACGGGCTGACGTTATTTTATCCAGCCGTATATTCGAGCAAGTTTTAAATATTCAGGTAAAAGCAAGACCGGCATCATCCGGAGCCTTTGCTAATCACTTAAGGGAATTCGAGTCTTTACGGGATTTTTTCACATCTGCGACAGTTACAGCTTTGGTAGATTTGCCATTTCTAGGCATTTTCCTGTTTATCATTTATTTAATAGGCGGCCCCATTGCGATCATTCCCGCGATTGCTGTTCCCGTCGTAATTTGCATTGGGCTTGTCCTCCAATGGCCCATGCGACGATCTGTTGCCCAAAACACTGAGGAAAATTCCCAAAAACATGGCGTTATAATTGAGACAATTTCAGCGCTTGATACTGTGAAAAGCCTTGGCGTTGAAGGCCATATGCAAAAAGAGTGGGAGCGGTTTGTCGGACAAACGGCTCAAACAAGTGTGAAATCTCGCTTCTTCGCCGGTCTTGGCATTAATTTATCTGCCGCCGCCATGCAATTGGTTACCGTAGCCGTTGTTGCTTATGGCGTCATTTTAATGACTGAGCCCGAGTCAACGCTAACAGTTGGTGCCTTAATCGCGTCGACAATTCTAACAGGCCGAACCATGGCTCCGCTAGGGCAAATTGCGGCCCTTTTGACGAGGCTTAATCAGGCAATGGTAGCCCTCAAAGGATTAAACGAAATCATGAGCCTACCTGTTGAGAGATCTGCCGAGAAACGACAACTCAGCAGACCCAATATATCCGGCGACATTGAATTCAAAGACGTAACATTTAAATATCCTGGAACTGAAATTCCGGCACTATCAGATGTCTCTTTCAAAATTAGGGCTGGCGAAAAAGTTGCTATTATTGGCCCTGTCGGGTCGGGAAAAACAACAATTTCAAGACTGCTCATTAATTTATATGAACCTGACGAAGGGGCGGTTTTGATTGATGGCACTGACATTCGCCAAATCGATCCATCAGATATTCGGCGCTCAGTCGGCAGCGTCATGCAAGATGTAACGCTTTTTCACGGAACCATTCGTCAGAACATCATCATGGGGCACCCCCAAGCAGATGACGAGATGATCCTACATGCCTCCAAAATGGCCGGCATCCATGACTATATAAGCAGACACCCTCACGGCTATGATCTTCAAGTTGGAGAAAAAGGAGCCACTCTGTCAGGGGGACAGCGTCAAGCAATGGGAATAGCAAGGGCTCTTTTACCGAATCCACCAATCCTTATGTTTGATGAACCCACAAGCTCTATGGATATGAACTCCGAAAGGCGTTTTATCGGACGATTAAAAGAATATGCAGATGACAAAACCCTTCTTCTTGTTACGCACAGGACATCTCTATTTTCATTGGTGGACAGAATTATTGTCCTTGGAAACGGTAAAGTCGTTGCTGATGGTCCAAGGGACGAGGTCTTAAAAGTCGGGCAACGTACCCAAGTCAAAAAGAAATCCGTCTAATTAGAACGACTAGCAAGATAGAATAAAAGGTCAATAGGAAAGCATATGTCGAACAAAGTTGAATGGAACGATTCGGATTTCGCATCAGATGTGGTCGCAGCAAAGATGCAAGGGCCAAACCCACGCTCTATGTTGTTGTTGATCGGTGTATTTGCGTTCTTTATCTCTGCGTATATTTGGGCTGATAATGCAATTCTTGATGAAGTAACTCGAGGGAATGGCACAGTTATTCCTTCAAGCCAAATACAAGTAATTCAAAATCTTGAAGGGGGTATTCTAAAAGAACTCTTAGTCCGAGAAGGCGAAATCGTCGAAAAAGGGCAAATTCTCCTCCGTATTGACGATACAAGTTTTGCTGCCCGATTTGGTGAGATTGAATCCAACTATTTAAGCTTGATGGGAAGAGTAGCTCGGTTAACTGCAGAAGCAAGTGGAGAAGGTATCATTTTTCCCCCTGAGCTCATGGCAGAGTCTGCTGAAACAAGTGTTAGAGAGCAAAACTTGTTTAACGCCCGTCGTTCAGAGTTACAGTCACAACTGGGCATCCTGCGACAACAGGCTCAACAACGACAACAGGAAATTGCAGAAATTAATGGGCGATTAAAGCAATTGAAATCCACTCTCGCCCTCGTCAATGAAGAGTTAGCGATTACAGCACCTCTTGCGGAAAAAGGAATCGTACCAAAAGTCCAGCTCTTACAGCTAAAAAGAGAGATCAACGAGTTGGATGGGCAGGTCTCCGCTTCTACTTTAGCAATGCCTCGTGCAAGAGGAGCTCTGAAAGAAGCCAACCAAAGAATTGAAGAAAAAATCCTGAACTTCCGAAGTGAAGCATCGCAGGAGCTTAATTCAAGCCGCGGTGAATTTGCTGTCTTGCGCCAAACTATTCTGGCCGCAAAAGACAGGGTAACGAGAACGGATGTCCGATCGCCGTTAAAAGGCGAGGTTAAGGAATTAAAAATTCAAACCATTGGCGGCGTTGTTAGGCCTGGCCAGGACATTGTCGAAATCGTCCCAATCGAAGATAATTTGCTTGTTGAAGCCCGTATCCGTCCTGCTGATATTGCTTTTTTGAGCCCTGGTCAAAAAGCGACTGTCAAAATTACGGCTTATGATTTCTCCATTTATGGGGGATTGCCCGCAACGCTTGAGCGCATTAGCCCCGACACCATTGTAGATGAGCAAACGGGCGAAACTTTTTACAAAATTATTGTTAAAACCGAAGAAAGTTCTCTCAAACGCGGCGATGAAGTTTACCCGATCAAGCCCGGTATGATCGCATCAGTAGATACACTCACCGGACATAAATCTGTCCTTGATTATATCCTGAAGCCAATTCTTAAGACCAAAAACACAGCATTGAGAGAGCGTTGATGGTTAGGGATTTAATAAAAATGCCCCTTCTTTTAACGGCTTTTCTTGGCCTTATGATAGGAGCCTCATCTGTTTCACTGGCTGAGCCTGCACAGAATGAAGGCCTTTTTGGAACAGTTGAAATTCCCTCGAATAATCTATCCGCTCTTCCGCAATGGAAAAGAGTCATAAAGGATTTTGAGAAAAGCAGGCAAGCAGCCCGACTTTGTGATCAGGACATACAAAAATGTACGTCCCAACAAATGACATTATGGCGCGCAAAAATTCAAGAATTGGAATCGTCTAAGGACTCATCGAAAGTTCTAGAAATAAATCGATTTATAAACAAATGGCGGCAAATTTCTGATTTTAAAAATTATCAAAAGAAAGACTATTGGGCGTCACCCCTTGAATTCATTACCAACGGTGGCGACTCTGAAGATTTTGCAATCATGAAATATATTAGTTTGAAGGAACTTGGTATTTCCCCTTCAAAAATGCGAATAGTTGTCACCAATGATGTCCTTCGCGGTAAAACCCACACAGTTTTGAGCGTACAATCAAATGGGAAACGATATGTCTTAGACTCTCAAAGCAACTCAATTTTGCAAGAACAATTCGTCAAATACTATGTACCTTTTTACTCAGTAAATGAGACCACCCGGTGGGCTCATGTAGCCGGACAAATACCCCTTCCTAGGGCCCCAGAGGGGAAACATAAAGATGACTGAAACAATGGTTAGCCTTGACTTAAACAACGTGATGTCTGACGACATTCCTGAGGACAAAACAAGCACTCGTAATCGGACAGTACAATTGTTTGCATTACTGGCAGCATGCTTATTTATCGCCTGTTATTTTATGACAGACTATTTTATCGACCAACGAAAACTTGAGTTGCTAGATGAGATTAAAGTGCGTCAGGAAATTACTGTCTCGGGCAAAGCGGAGATCGTTAGAACATGGATTGATGAGACTGGCCAGCGGGCAAGCTCAATCGCAAATCACCCCCTTTTTAAATTATTTGCGGATGAAGTTAATCAATCCCAAGGCGAAATCTCTAAGGCACTGGCAAACCAACTTCCCTATATGCAAAACGCCATCACAAATTTTGCCCAACAAAACAATCTCGTCGCAGCCTATTTAATTGGCGAGAATGGGCGCGCATATTTAGCGTCCAACGGATCCCCCGCCCTTCAAGACGCTCAACGAAGCAATGCCACAGCACATTACAAATCTAGGCAAATATCTACGTCACCAATGCGCGTTTCAGGTGAAAATTTACTCTTTGACTTTCTCGTACCCGTATTCTCTGCTCAGTCAGAAGGACAGGAGCAAAATGCTGGCGTGCTTTTAATGACAGTTTCTTCATCGGCACAATTGGCAAACATTCTAAAACCTTCAAATCTCTCCGCTGAAGGAGAGCAAACGCGCCTTTATCAGATGGCTGATGGCAATTATCAAGAGATAACGCCAACTAGAATTCCCTATATATCGACCAAACCCTCAGACGCATTAAGCACCCTATTTTCAGATTTTAGGCTGCGGAAGCTCTCAGGCAAAAACGAGTCCGTATATTCATCAGGAATACAGATAAGCGATACAAATCTGGTCCTACTCCAAGGGCTTTCAGCGGAAGCTGCATTACGACCACTCACTGAGTTTTCCTACGCAGTTTACGGCCTCGCGGCCAGTTTATTCATTGTGATTTTCAGTGTTTTTACAGGAATTTGGCTCAGTCTTCATAATCAAAATACCCGAGCCATGGCGGAGCAATATAAAAATCTCGCCCATCAGATAAATGCTCAACGGCGCCTTTTGGGAAGTATTAATCACACAATCGCAGAACTGATTGGGCTTACGGATTCTAATGGAAAATATGTTTATGCTAATCCCGCACTCGCCCGGTTTGTTAATTTTCCCGTACAATCAATTCCAGGAAAAACGGATCGCGATTTATTCGGTGACAAAATAGCGCGCGTGTTACGCAATATGGATCAGCAAGTAATTGACACTGAAAAATCTATAAATTCGATCCTGGATCTCGACATTCAGGATGGCATAAAGCATGTAAGGATCGAAAAGTCGCGTTTATTGGATGATAGCGGCCTATTTATGGGCGTCGTTACTGTCGCCAGCGATATGACTGATTACATTCTGCAACAGCGCAAGAAAGAGGATCTGGGCAAAAAAACTATCTCCATTCTTGTCAGAATGATGGAGGACAATGATCCCTATCTTGCAGGCCATTCCCAACGAATGGGTGATTTATCGGGCCATGTTGCAAAAATTATGGATCTACCCATAGCGGTGCAGCAAACAATTGCGACCGGCGCAAATTTATCGCAAATAGGTAAAATCTCCATTCCGTCAGAAATTAGGACAAAAAATAGCCGCCTAACGGATGAAGAAATGTCCATTATGCAAGGCCATGTGGATCGGGCTGCGTCATTACTAAGCGAAATGGAAATTGATGACGCTATTGTTGTTGCGATCTCTCAAATGTTTGAACGTATGGATGGGTCAGGATACCCTAATAAACTGAAGCAAATTGAAATTTCAATGCCCGCACGCATCTTGGGCATGACAGACATTCTTGTGGCCAGAGTGTCTCCGCGCTCTTACAGACAAGCCATCAGTGTCGAGGAAGCGATGGAAGTCTTCAGAAGTAACCCGGAAAAATATGATGTGGATGTTGTCGTCGCAATGGATGAGTTCTTGAACTCAAACAAAGGCCGAGATTTCAAAGAGAGTATTGGCGAAGAGAAAGGCTAATCTGGATCAAGACTCGTCTGATATCACAGGGTCCGCTCTTCCGTGGTCCGCTACAGCATTGACATCGTCCATGCTGGCGGACACACCTGCCGCAGCCAAAGCTTCATTTGTGACGGTTAAAACGCCTGAACTACCCTCAGACCCGCTTACATATCCGATAGCGTCCACACCTTCTTCTGCGGCGATATTCAACGCATCGAACAAAGAGTCTAAATCGACAAGCTCGTCTTGATCATCCATCATAAAACCAACATCATAGGCTTCTTGAGATACAGCTTGATTTGCCTGACCTATATTTTCCATATCGCTTAAGACAACTTTTTCAGTACGTGCAGATACTATTGGCGATTTATCAACCATTTCGTTCTGACGATCATTTTGTCCAGCTTTATTAGAATCAGATATAGACACAACCAGCTACTTTCTTAAGATCCGTTCCTCGGAAGTATAGATTAATTACCTAATTGGTAAATCAATTTCCATTTTACAAATAATTTACCGCAATTTTTAGTAATTTACAGTCCAATCAATAACATTTCATCCCTCAAACGAGGTATTACACACAAAAAAATCAACAAATAATCGGGATATCTACCTCCCTGCACTGTTTTTTTTATATCAAGCATACTTACTTTAAGTGTCGGAAAAATTGGTTCGCCGGTACAGCTATTCCTATAACTTTTCCAGTATTTGTCTTACCTGTCGCAGAGTGAATAGCCATTAATGTGTATTTCCCATGCCTTAAATGAAAAATCGGAGAACCGGAATCACCCCTTGTAGCGTCACATTGATGAAAATAGACGGGCGAACGTCCCTTACCCAGCCGCGTATAATCTGTAATCTTACATTCTTCGTGCACCGTCAACACATGTGCAAAATCCTTACTATATCCAGCCTGAATTATGTCACCGTTCTTTTTAGACTTTCCAACAAAACTTTGACCTTTTAAAGGCGAGATCGGAATTACCCCAAATCTAGTCCCCAAGGGTTTGTCTAACGTCAATATGGCCCAGTCATCTTCTCGTTTCAGAGAGGTTTGAGTTAGATCGGGCAGTGTTTTAAAGGTAGTCTCATAAGATATCCCTTTTGCATGTCCAGCATAACTCCCCTTATCGTATCCGACGACGAAATGATAAAATCTTGCTTGGGACCAGCGACGGGTTCGAGAATTCCAAAAACAATGAGCTGCCGTCAGTATTTTATCACGCGCGACCAGCACACCTGTACAAAAATTTCCGTCACGGTTAAGCCGTCCGACTGTTCGCCAAGGATAAGCCTTTATATCAACTCGAACCCGATCATCCTGTCCTTTTATTCCGCTAGGCCGGACTTGTTTCGCAGCCGCCATCATGTCCCTCGACATTAACGGGCCCAAGCACATAAAGGCTAAGCTAACGTAGGTTACGAAAAGTCCAAATTGTCGGCTTACAGATTTGATCAGGTGCAGCATTTTTAAGTTTTCTTGTGTTTTGACCCATTAGAGATGAGTAAGAAGTATAGGGTCTCTTGGTATTGCTTGGAAATTAAGTTAGCTTAATCCTAAATCTAAAACCCTTAAGAAAACACTGCGAAACAGGAGATACTTCTTGCAGAGATTTCAACATATTATTGATTTCTGGTTTCACCCAGAAAATCATGATCAATATGGCGAAAGCCGAATGGAATGGTTTAAAAAAGATCCAGAATTCGACCATAAAATTCACGACCAATTCTTCAATGATTTTATCCAAGCGGAACAAGGAAAGTACCTACTATGGACTGATCATAAGGAAGGATGCCTTGCCCTTATTCTTCTATTCGATCAATTTTCCAGAAATATGTTTAGGGACAATGCGAGAGCCTTTTCCACAGATGCAAAAGCACGTGAAATAGCGCGCCATATGATCAACACAGCGTATTTCTCGGCTCTCCCAAATTTTCAAAAAACTTTCGTAATACTTCCTTTCGAACATAGCGAAAATATAGAAGATCAGATACTATCGGTAAAATTGTGTAAAAAATTCTGCGGCGAGGCCGAAATTAAATTTGCGGAACAGCATTTTGAGATAATTAAAAAATTCAAGCGCTTTCCTCATAGAAATAGCGCATTGGGGCGCAAATCCACACGAACAGAAATTGATTTTCTGACGCAGCCGAATTCATCATTTTAACGCCATTTCGAACGCCACTGGTAAAATCACATCTAAAATCAAGGTAAAATACAATGAGTAATCTTTCAGGAAAAGTCGTGATCGTAACAGGTGCCAGTCGGGGTATAGGGGCCGCCTCTGCCATCAAACTCGCCCAGGCTGGCGCAAAACTTTCGATAAGCTCGAGAAAAGCTGCTGCCTGCAGTGATACTTTAGAGACCATCGGTAATAATGGAGGCGACGCCTTTGCTGCAAGTTGCGATATGTCAGACTATAAAGCCGTTGAAAAGCTAGTCGCGGAGACAATTGAGAGATACGGAAAAATTGACGCCCTTATTAACAATGCAGGCATTATTGATCCTATTGGACGTATTGAAGACACTAATCCTGAAGATTGGGCTCGGAATATTTCTGTAAATTTGGTGGGTGTCTATCACGGGACCCGGGCGATCCTTCCGCATTTTTACAAACAAAATTCTGGAACAATTATCAATATTAGTTCTGGCGCTGCCCATAGCCCTCTAGAAGGTTGGAGTGCTTATTGCTCTGGCAAAGCCGGTGTTTACATGATGACACGCGCGACAGCCCTAGAAGCTGCGCCAAAAAATGTACGAGTATACGGTTTTGCCCCTGGGGTTGTTGATACAGATATGCAGGTAAGTATTCGCGCATCTGGCATAAACCCAGTTAGTGAGCTTCCCCGTGATAGCCTTGCCGCGGCGGCTGATCCTGCAAAAGCAATTGTCTGGTTATGCGGAGAAGATGCGGCAGATCTTGCGGGCGAAGAACTTACGATCCGTGATCAAGAGTTACGCAAGCGCATAGGTCTGAAGCCAACCGAATAATTAGTCGTTGGTTAGAAATAAAGAGTGCCTGAAAGCACCATGGGAGAGAAAGTAAATGAGTGAACTGATTAGCGGAAGTCGTACCCTAACCGATGCGGAGATGACAGTAGCCATCAATAAAGCAGCATCCGGTTTTCAGAGAATGGGGGTAAAAGCAGGAGATTGCGTCGCTCTCATGCTGAGAAACGATTTCCCTTTTGTTATAGCGTCCCTTGCCGCCGGGCAGTTGGGCGCTTACGTGACCCCTATAAACTGGCACTACACCCCTGCTGAGACAAAATATATTCTGAATGATTGCGGGGCCGACTTTCTAGTTATTCACACGGATTTGCTTCCTCAAATTGAAGGATCAGTCCATGTAAATATGACAGTGATTGTTGTCGCCACACCTCCCGAAATTGTGACTGCCTATAAAATCCCAGAGTTATCTATCGCCATTCCGGAAGATTATCTCAATTGGGATCATTGGCTGGAAGAGCAGGACGCTGCGGGTGTCGAGGAAAAATTGGCTCCGGCATCAATGATCTATACATCTGGTACAACGGGTCATCCGAAGGGTGTAAAAAGACAACCTCCCACAGCAAAAACCATGGTTAGCCGCCTAGAATGGATCATTGCAAGTTTCGGTCTGGATCCAGAATTGGATTATGTGGCCCTGATGAACGGCCCTATGTATCATTCTGCCCCGAATGGGTATGGCATCCATGCGTGCAGAAACGGCGGTAAAATAATTTTTGAAGCCAAGTTCGATCCAGAAGAAATGCTTCAACTAATAGAGAAATACCAAGTTACGCACATGCATATTGTGCCGACTATGTTCAGCCGCTTGCTAAAACTGCCTGAAAATATCCGTAATAAATATGATGTGAGCTCCCTTCAATTTGTCGTTCACGGTGCAGCCCCTTGCCCAGCAGAAATTAAGAAAGCCATGATTGAATGGTGGGGCCCTGTTATCAACGAATATTATGGGGGAACAGAGACAGGTATAATTTCAGTCTTAAACAGTAGCGATGCCCTAACACGCCCCGGAACAGTTGGAAAACAAATGATCCGCCGCGAAGTTCGGGTATATGGCGAGGATGGATTGGAACTTGGGCCGAATGAAATTGGCGACATTTACGTAGATGTGCCTGAAGATTCCAATTTCACCTATCATGGGAATGATCAAAAACGTGCTGATATAAGCCATGAAGGCATGGTGACGCTTGGTGACATGGGATATAAAGACGAAGAAGGTTTTATCTACTTATGTGATCGCCGAAACGACATGGTTATTTCTGGGGGCGTGAATATATATCCCGCCGAAATTGAAGCGGTTCTTTCTCAAATGCCAATAGTTAAAGATTGTGCCGTATTTGGTATTCCCCATGAAGAATTCGGGGAGACGCTTTGCTCTTATGTGGAGCTTGAAATTGGGGAGACTGCGGACCCTTCAGAAATTCAGGAATTCCTGAAAGACAAACTCGCTTCTTTCAAAATTCCACGCATTGTCAAATTTTCGAAAAACCTTCCGCGAGAAGATAGTGGAAAAATATTCAAACGCAAACTCCGCGCGCCTTATTGGGAGAAAAGTGGTCGAAAGATCTAATTAAACCACAAAATACGGCACTACATCTTCCAAAAATCACGCAACTCAATGCCGGAAATCTGGTATACTTCAGATGTTTTTATCTGAAAAAAACGGCATTGAGTTTCTAGAAATTGCAGCTCTCGTTGATAGGCATCCTCTACCAGAAACCGTTCGCAGACTTCTTTGTCTGACATGACCTGCAAAGCGCGAACGCTCATAATCACTCGCTGCCGATTTGAACTGGCGGATTGGTCAATAGAATTTGTTAAAATACTGGCAAAGCGATTACTCGCCGTCAATAGGAGTTTGGATGCATACAGCAGAACACTGCTCCGCACAAATTTCCTTTGTTGGCGCTGGGAAAATTCAGATTTATCCAACGAACATGTTGCCAAAAACTTCCGAACAACTGTTTTACGAAGCTGGATCAACTCTTTTGGCATGATTTTTGTGAGTTTTATGAATAATGGCGCATAATACATTAACTGACTTGCAGACATGAGTTTCCCCATAAATTCAAATTCAGCCGCCCAGAATCTCCCGGGCCCAGAGGCAAGTGTGGCAATTTCTCTTTCAACAAACTCTCTAACAACAGATCGCTCTACTTTTTCCTGATCGATAACAGACCAATGAAAAGCACGACTAGCATCGTTCTCTATTAGAAACGGTTTGGTCCATTGGCTATAGAGCCCTTTTGCGCGAGGCCAATCCAAATTCTCGCGAGGATCAAGAATTTTTTGTATTTCCTCGGGTAGATCGCTGGGAGAAATCATATTTAGCCTCAAAATATTATTGATATTTTAGAGACTACACAGACGCACAAAGCGTAAGTCGTGTGAGAGTTTTTCTTAGAAAGAAAAAGAGGCCACGGGCATCTTTATGGGGCCATCTTTCCTTTTATTCCAAAATTGCTCGACAAATGCATTATCCGTTGTTGATGCATCTGTCGCATCTCCAACCCAAACACACTTCCCCTCATGCAGCATCGCAATGCGGTCAGAGATACGGCTTGCCGTCGTCAAGTTACTTGTAACAACAATTGCGGTACTGCCAAGTTCCCGCACATTCTTTATGATCAGATCATTGATCACATTGCTCATAATCGGATCCAAACCCGCTGTAGGCTCATCCAGAAAAAGTATAGAGGGTTCGCTCGCCAACGCCCGCGCTATTCCAACGCGTTTTTGCATACCGCCCGACAATTCGGCTGTAAATAAGTCAGCGACATCAGGGGACAGGCCAACAGCCCTTAATTTACTTAAAACCTGCGTGCGGACTTCAGATCTTACTGCGCCTTTTTTCTGCAAAAGGCGAAAACCAATATTTTCCCACACCGGCAATCCATCGAACAGCCCAGAGCGTTGAAAGGAGATGCCAAACTGATTTAAAAATTGATCATATTCTGGACCAGTCAGACGGCCTACTTCCTTGCCATCAATCTTTATTGATCCAGCGTCGGGTTTCAAAAGGCCCAGAATGCATTTCAGCAAAACTGTTTTTCCAGCGCCGGACGGGCCTATCAAGGTCAGAATTTCACCCGCTTTTACATCCAAATCAATTCCATTGAGTGCCAAAACAGAGTCAAAGCTCTTATGCAACCCTTGTAGCTGAATTTTTGGCATTGTATCTGACACGTGGATTACTCTCCTGATATGAAATATTGCGTCAAGCTACAGGATATAATTGCGATTTTAAACTGCAATCTGATATGAGGTGCTAGGAAGCTACAAAACTCTAAGAAATGAGCGATACAATGACTCTCCTCAAGAAGACTTATAATAGAGACATCTTCCATGGAGGAGATTTGAATTGGGCTAAAACTCACTTTGGATCTGATGGTCCGAAATGGATTGATGTCAGTACAGGGATCAACCCTGCCCCCTACCCTGTCCCTGATCTCCCGATTGAAGCATGGACACGATTGCCAGAGACGGCTCAAGAAGATGCATTACTAAGCGCTGCCCGCAAATATTATTCAGTCCCAAAAACAGCGGCGATTGTCGCATGTCCCGGCACCCAATCCGCACTACAGCTAATCCCTACATTGAGACAACAAAGCACAATTGCGATCCTCTCCCCAACCTACGCAGAACACGCAAATTGTTGGAAATTAGCGGGACATGAGGTTTTAGAAGTTGCCAGTTTGACCCAGATTCCGAGCGCCGCCGATGTTGTTGTCGTTGTCTCTCCCAACAACCCAACGGGCAGGTTTGCCGATACTGAAGTGCTTTTAAAATTGCAAAAAAAATTATCCAATAAAGGGGGTTGGCTTATCGTAGACGAAGCCTTCATGGATATGACACCCTCCAGCTCCTCAACTCTTTATTTACCTCAAGAAAACACCTTAATCTTAAAATCATTTGGAAAATTTTTTGGACTTGCCGGCCTGCGGCTAGGGTTTGTTATAGGGGATGAGAAAATTGTATCTCGCATCAATTCCTGCCTTGGACCTTGGGCTTTGAGCGGTATTGCATCCCATGTAGGAGCGACAGCTTTTAAGGATCCAAACTGGAGCCGGATAACAAGAGAGAAGCTCAAACGTGATAGCCAGCGCTTGCGAGATCTATTGATCCAAGCCCAAATGAAAATCATTGGTGGCACGGATTTATTCACCCTTATAACCATGCAAGACGCATCGTCTTTATTCACTCATTTATGCACCAATCGGATACTCACGCGCCCCTTCCCCGAAAGACCAGAACATCTAAGAATTGGCCTTCCCACTGGCGAAGAAAATTGGCAAAGGCTGAGCACTGCGCTTTCTGATTGGAAAATCAGTCGTTAAATAAAGAACACAACACTTAAATAATTGACAGAAGCGGTGATCCGCCGTAGCGTCCGGTCCGATGGTTCCAGGGCGTATGCTCAGGGATTAAAAGGGAACGCGGTGAAATCCAAGTGATTAACTCCGCGGCTGTCCCCGCAACTGTAAGCGATTAGCCAATGCTGCATACCACTGTTTTTACGGGAAGGTTAGCAAAGGTGCCATTCGCGAGCCAGGAGACCTGCCATCAAAACTGTTAATTTAAGCATGACGGAGGATCATGATAACCATGAATATGCTCGGCATCCAAATGCCTCTAAATAAGTGCCATTGCGTTCCTGAAAATTGGAACCTGATAGATATGTGCACACGCCTCTTTTCCAACCAAAATAATAAAGCTGGATATAGCTCATGAACAAACTCGAAAAAATTCCGGCAACGGTCATAACTGGTTTTCTTGGGGCGGGAAAGACGAGCCTGATCCGCCATTTAATTGAAAATGCCAATGGCAAACGGCTCGCGCTTATCATCAATGAATTTGGTGACCTAGGCGTCGATGGCGATGTTCTAAAAGGCTGCGGCAATGAAAATTGTAGCGAAGAAGATATCGTAGAACTTGCCAACGGATGTATCTGCTGCACTGTCGCGGATGAATTCCTCCCAACCATTCAAGCACTTTTAGATAGAAAAGATCGCCCGGACCATATCATTGTGGAAACGTCCGGTCTTGCCCTTCCCAAGCCTCTTGTTCGGGCTTTTGGATGGCCAGAGGTTAGAACACAAGTGACGGTAGATGGCGTAATAACTGTCATTGACGGCCCCGCATACCGTGATGGTCTTTTTGCATCTAATCCGGAAGCGGTGCAAGATCAACGGGAAGCTGATGAAAATCTTGAACATGACAGTCCCTTAGAAGAGCTATTTGAAGACCAGCTCAATTGTGCTGATCTGATCATTTTGAATAAAGCGGACCTTCTAACAGAAGATGAAACCACAGATGCAATTCGAACTATTGGGGAAGAAGTGCGTCCTTCAGTGAAACTTGTAAAAACAAGCCACGGCGTTATCGATGCCAGCATTCTTCTGGGAATTGGTGCGGCGGCCGAAGATGATCTGGATATTAGAAAATCTCACCATGATGGCGACGACGACCATGAACATGATGATTTCGATAGTTTTGTGCTCAATCTTCCAAACCCATCCTCACCGGATGAGCTGGTAGCCCGTTTGACAACGGCGATCGAGACCCATGGAATTTTGCGCGTAAAAGGGTTTATTGCGGTTGCAGACAAAGAGATGCGCCTTGTCGTTCAAGGGGTTGGGAGTCGAATTCAACACTATTATGACAGAGAGTGGAATGAAGGAGAGGTTCCCTCTAGCAGGCTTGTCATCATCGGTGAACATGGATTAGATGAGCAGGCCATCAGCGCCCTCCTTCAGGAGTAACTTATGCATCTTTTGGCGGCAACACCGGGCGGTATTTCTGACGGATCAGAAGCAATTGAACTTGGTCAAACTCCTGGTGATATTGTCTTCTTATCTGCGGCGGATACGGAACTTTCAAGTCTCGCAACGTCCTTTGAGAAACTGACTGATAAAACGACCTCTGTCCGCCTTGCTAACACGATGCAGCTTATCCATAATTTAAGCGTTGATATTTATGTGGACGACATTATCCGGTCGGCAAAACTGGTTATTATTCGCTTGCTCGGCGGCGTTAGCTATTGGCCTTATGGCGTTGAGCAAATAACCGAAACCTGCCGAAAGAATGGTATTAAACTTGCTTTCCTTCCCGGTGACGACAACCCGGACGAAGAATTATCAGGCTTAAATACCCTTGGACGTGAAGAAAGTCATCGGTTGTGGCAATATCTCGTTCAAGGCGGCGCTGCAAATTACGATGAATTTCTGAAATATAGCGCGTTCCTACTCGATAGGAAAACTGACTGGCGAGAACCCCGCCCTTTACTTAAAGCTGGTATTTACTGGCCTAACCTGAAGGACATTGATCTGGATATGATCCAGACGAAGTGGATTAACGGCGCGCCCGTTGTTGGTATTATTTTCTACCGTGCGCTTTTTCAAGCAAACAACTTGGGTCCAGTCAATGATCTCATCACAGCTCTCGGTCACAACGGTGTCAATGCCCTGCCGGTTTATGTGTCCAGCCTGAAAGACCCTATCTCATCTGAAATTCTGGAAGAGCTATTTTTCAAAGCATCCCCATCGGTTATTTTAAATGCAACGGGTTTTGCGGTATCGAACCCCGGCGGCATTCGTAAAAAAACACCGTTTGATCAAGCGGACTGCCCTGTTCTGCAAATCATTTTCTCTGGTGGTAATGAAGAAAATTGGCGATCTGGTATTAGTGGCCTTTCGGCCAGAGACATTGCAATGAATGTGGCGTTGCCTGAAGTAGATGGCCGGGTTTTAACCCGTGCCGTATCCTTTAAGGCTGATGCCGGTTTTGATAAAGATACTCAAACAAATATAGTCGCCTATAAAAGCGTTCAAGACAGAATTGATTTCGTTGCAGACTTGGCAACGAATTGGGCCCGACTACGCCATACGCCTACAAAATTACGGAAAATCGGCCTTATTCTTGCAAATTACCCGACCAAAAATGGACGTATCGGCAATGGTGTGGGCCTCGACACCCCAGCGGGCACCATCGAGGTTCTAAAATCCATGAAAGTGGCTGGGTATGAGGTTGAAGATATTCCCGATACAGGGAACGCCCTTATCGAGAAACTTCT
>JBALXM010000003.1:92308-108611 GCA_036960695.1 Sneathiella sp. | reverse complement strand
GGTATGAGGTTGAAGATATTCCCGATACAGGGAACGCCCTTATCGAGAAACTTCTTCAAGGCCCCACCAATGACCGCGAGACGCACAAAAATAGGGTAAGCGACCACACGCTTTCGCTTGACGATTATCAGGCTTTCTTTGCGTCTCTCCCTCAGTCAATCCAATCGGAAATTACCGCAAAATGGGGGAATCCGAAAAATGATCCTTTTGTGATCGAACAAGATTTCCACTTGTCCATTATTCAGTGCGGTGAAGTGTTCGTGGGAATTCAGCCTGCACGGGGATATAATATTGATCCAGTATCAAGTTATCATTCCCCTGACCTTGTACCGCCACACGGCTATTTTGCGTTTTATGCCTGGTTGCGGGTAATCCAGAATGTTCATGCGATTATCCACATGGGTAAACATGGCAATATGGAATGGTTGCCCGGCAAATCACTAGCCCTGTCAGAAGAATGTTATCCTGAAGCTGTTTTTGGCCCGACCCCGCATCTGTACCCTTTCATTGTCAATGATCCGGGTGAAGGGACACAGGCAAAACGACGTGCGTCTGCCGTTATCATTGATCATCTAACACCCCCGATGACCCGCGCGGAAAGTTATGGCCCCTTAGCTGATTTGGAACGCTTAGTTGATGAATATTATGAAGCCGCCGGCGTTGATCCCAGAAGAATAGCCCTCCTTCGCAAACAAATTTTGGAGCTGACCCAATTTTCCGGCATTGATGTTGATTGCGGTATAGTCGGCGAAGACCCCGAGGATGAGCAGCTTTCCAAGCTTGATAATTATTTATGTGAATTGAAAGAGCTGCAAATTCGCGACGGCCTGCACATCTTTGGATTATCACCAGAAGGGAGCCAGCTTAATGATTTATTAGTGGCCCTCGTCCGTATTCCCAGGGGAGACGGAAAAGGTCCAGACGCCTCTTTAATCAGAGCCCTTTCCGCAGATTTGGAATTAGGCGTAGAATTTGATCCTCTCGATTGTGAAATGGGTAATGAGTGGCTTGGCCCTCGCCCAAAGGCTCTTGAAATTGAAGGAACTTGGCGCAGCAATGGTGATACGGTTGAACGGCTAGAGAGTTTGGCCCTTGCCCTCATAAGCGGCAAACAATCGGCCGAAGACCTTTGGATCAACACTAAAGCTGTTATGGACAATATTACATCAAGCCTTCGACCGATTGTTGAAAATTGCGGGCATTTTGAAATCGAAGGACTACTTAAAGGCCTAAATGGCCAATTTGTAGAACCCGGATCATCCGGCGCACCAACGCGCGGCCGAAATGACGTTCTGCCAACAGGGCGCAATTTCTATTCTGTAGACAGCCGTGCAATCCCAACCCCAACAGCATGGCTTTTGGGCTGGAAGTCCGCTGAAATTATGGTCAATCGTTACCGACAGGAAAATGGCGGCTGGCCCAAATCCATGATTTTAAGTGCATGGGGTACATCCAACATGCGTACCGGCGGCGATGATATCGCACAAGCACTGGCTTTAATGGGCGTTCGTCCCACTTGGGATAAGGCGTCGAACCGGGTCACCGGGTTTGAGATCATGCCGGCAACTCTTCTTGATCGTCCCCGCGTTGATGTGACATTGCGAATTTCTGGCTTCTTCCGGGATGCGTTTCCCCAACAAATGGCACTGTTTGATAGTGCCGTTCGCGCCGTCGCAAATCTGGACGAAAGTAAGAAAACCAATCCACTAGCGGCAAAAACAGCGGAAGATACCGCCACCTTAATCAGCGGCGGCATGGACGCAGATGAAGCGCGGAAGAAAGCCACTTACCGGTTATTTGGATCGAAACCCGGTGCTTATGGTGCGGGTCTTCAGGCCTTAATGGATGAAAAAGGATGGACTGACGAGGGTGATCTTGCCCGTGCTTACGTGGCTTGGGGCGGATACGCCTACGGGGCCGGAGAAGATGGCCAACCGGCCCACGGCTTGTTTGAAAATAGGCTTAAATCCATAGATGCCGTTATTCACAATCAGGATAACCGAGAGCATGATCTGCTGGACAGTGATGATTACTACCAATTTGAAGGAGGTGTCACGGCAGCTGTCCGGCATTTGAAGGGTAGCCAACCGATTGTCTACCACAACGATCATTCCCGCCCTGAAAGCCCTAAAATTCGGACTTTAGAGGAAGAAGTCGGGCGTGTTGTTCGGGGACGGGCCGCAAATCCAAAATGGATTGAAGGTGTTATGCGTCACGGCTACAAAGGGGCTTTTGAGATGTCCGCCACAGTGGATTATCTTTTTGCTTTTGCCGCCACGGCTCACGCGGTGAAAGATCATCATTTCGATGCAATTTTCGATGCCTATATTGGCGATCAGACAGTGTATGATTTTCTGAAAAGCAATAACCCTGATGCATTAAACGAAATGCTTGAGAAATTTGAAGAGGCACTTGAACGCGGACTTTGGACGCCTCGGCGGAATAGTCTGCAAAATGATATCGCGATTTTAAAAAGGGAGGGTGCGCAATGACCAACGACCTGAATGACCAAGAACTTGCTAGAGCCAACGAGAAGGCAAAGAAGAAGAAAGCCTCTCGCGACAAAATGCTGGCGACCAAGACCATCGAAAAAGGTTTGCTGATTGTCCATACGGGCAAAGGCAAGGGTAAGTCCACGGCAGCCTTTGGTCTTGCGGCACGCGCTATTGGCAACGATATGAAGGTTGGTGTAGTCCAATATGTAAAAGGGAAATGGGAGACCGGCGAGCGCAAAGTACTCGAAGCATTCCCTGACAATATCGAAATTCACACCATGGGCGAAGGCTTCACATGGGAGACCCAAGATCGGGAGCGTGATATACGTGCCGCCGAAAACGCTTGGGAAAAATCAAAAGAAATGATTGAAGCCTGCCGCGGGGAGAACCCCAAATATGACATGATCGTATTGGATGAGCTGAATATCGTGCTGCGATATGACAGCATTGATCTTGGTGAAGTTGTCGAGTTTTTGAAAAACAAACCTGAAAAACTACATGTCGTTGTCACAGGCCGAAATGCAAAAGAAGAGCTTATTGAAATCGCGGATCTTGTCACCGAGATGACGCAAATCAAACACCCCTTCCGATCTGGTGTTAAAGCTCAAGTTGGGATTGAATTTTAATGTCCGCAACCCTGATGATACAAGGCACGGGATCAGATGTGGGCAAGTCTTTACTTGTCGCAGGTTTGGCGCGTGCTTTTGTTAATCGGGGCTTGAAGGTTCTTCCCTTCAAACCACAGAATATGTCGAACAATGCGGCAGTCACAGTCGAAGGCGGCGAAGTTGGACGGGCCCAAGCACTGCAAGCCCGCGCCGCACGCGCCGCATTGATAAACGACATGAACCCGATTTTGTTAAAACCGCAAACAGATATCGGATCGCAAGTCATTGTGCAGGGTCAGGTTCTGGGGAATGCTAATGCAAGAGATTACCAGTCTTTAAAACCCAAATTAATGCCCAAAGTCCTTGAGAGTTTTGAGCGTTTAAAATCTGCGGCCGACCTTGTTATTATTGAGGGTGCGGGTAGTCCCGCTGAGGTTAATCTTCGGAAAAATGACATTGCGAACATGGGATTTGCCGAAGCTGCTGATGTCCCTGTTATTCTTGCGGGAGACATAGACCGCGGCGGTGTGATCGCCCAATTGGTTGGAACCTACGACTTATTATCCCCGTCGGAGAAACAAAGAACCAAAGGCTACATTGTCAATAAATTCCGGGGAGATGTATCCCTCTTTGATGATGGTTTGAAAATTATTAGCCAGAAAACCTGCGGCCATAATTTTGGCGTTCTGCCTTTTTTTAAAGACGCTTATAAACTCCCGCCCGAAGATGCTTTCTCAATTCAAAGTCAATTGAAGGCCTCCGCACAGATTAACATTGCAGTGCCGGTTCTCTCCCGCATCGCTAACTATGATGATCTTGACCCTTTAATCGCCGAGCCATCCGTAAACGTTCATTTTATAAAAGCTGGCACGCCGCTGCCTACTGGTATGGATTTGATCATACTGCCCGGCTCAAAAGCGACACTCTCTGATATGGAGTTTATTCGCGCCCAAGGTTGGGACATTGATATTAAATCTCATGTTCGGCAAGGCGGATCAGTCATCGGTATTTGCGGTGGTTTCCAAATGCTCGGCACGAAACTATATGACCCAGAAGGTTTCGAAGGGGATTTGCGCCAAACAGATGGTTTAGGGCTTTTGGATTTCACCACAGTTTTAACCGGCTCTAAAAAACTGCTGGAGGAGAAGGGTACTGAGTCCTTAAATAAAACAACTATCGCCGGATACCATATGCATTTAGGGAAATGTGAAGGCGCGGCTTTAAGCAAACCTTTCCTGCATCTGTCTTCTGGCCCGGATGGCGTTTTGTCCGCGGACAGAAAACTTATGGGAACCTATCTTCATGGGCTTTTTGCCAACGATGATTTTAGGCAAAAATTACTGCTTAGATTCAGTAAAAAAATTCACCTAAGCGAAGCCTTTGAGCATCGGATCGAGACCACACTAGATCAACTGGCCCAGCATATGGAAAGTTATCTGGATTTGGACAAAATGTTGGAGGTCGCGCGTTATGCTAAATAACCACGCCAACAGCCGCACCGATCAGGCCTGCGAGAAGCAATCCGCCGCAGATCACGTAAAGCTGCAGTGCAGTAGCGATATCCTTGGCAGTCGCCGTTTTGCGCCCAGCCTCGTTCATCCATACATCCTCGACCATTTGATCACGATATTGCCGTGGTCCAGCAAGAGAAATACCAAGTCCCCCTGCAAAAGCGGCTTCCTGCCAACCAGCATTGATGCTTTTATGATGCCGGGCATCCCTGAACAGCCCTTGCAAGGCTCCCCATCCGCTCACCCGTGGATGCAGAAACGCGGCCATAACAATCAACAATCCCGTCAGTCTCGCGGGAATAAAATTGACCACATCATCGAGACGGGCTGCGACTTTTCCAAAATATTCGTATCGATCAGAATGATGACCGATCATGCTATCAAGTGTATTGATCGATTTGTAGAAAAGCAGACCTGGAAGACCGAAGATCAGAAACCAAAAAATCGGTGCCGTCGTCCCATCAGAGAAATTTTCAGCAAGACTTTCAATCGCCGCTCGCGCGACGCCAGCCTCATCAAGGCTATCGGGATCGCGTCCGACAATATGGCTTACCGCTTCACGTCCATCGCTCAGCGACGCTTCAAGACCCTTTTGAACTTGATGAACCCCATTGAAAAGTCCGCGGTAGGCAATCAAACTACTTGCCGACAAAGCCAGCAAAATAGCACCGCCCGATATTTGATTAAAAATATCGGTCAGCACAATGCCGACGACAGTCGAAGTCGCAACGACTATAAGAAAAGTCAGAAAACCGAAAGAAAATCTGTAGAAGTTGCTATAAACGGGATTATTAAAGCGGACTTCAAGTTTGGAAATGGCATTCCCAATGATTACCACGGGGTGAGGAATGCGCCCATAGAGCCACAACGGATCGCCCATAATGCCATCTATCAAAAAGACGGCAAAAGCGATAAAAAGTGGATCAAAGGAAATTTCCTGAATTTGAAGCAACAGGTCAGACATGGCGCCAACATGATATGGCGGGAGAACCCCGTCAACAGCAATTTAGACATGTTAGCGTAATTTTGAACAAAACAACTGAGACACCGGGAAATATCCGGATGAAATTTGGAGCAAGAGATGACGGATAAAATTGGTGTAATGGTCTGCGGACATGGTAGCCGGGATGAGGGCGCAGTGACGCAGTTTGCGGCCGTCGCCAAAGGTATTTCAGAACGCTTACCGCAATATGACGTGGATTCTGGCTTTCTTGAATTTGCCACCCCAATTATCCGTGACGGTTTAGATCGCCTTCGGGAAAGCGGTCATAATCATATTCTTGCAATTCCCGGCATGCTGTTCGCGGCTGGGCACGCAAAGAATGATATCCCATCCGTCTTAAACGCCTACGCCGCCCAACATGACGGACTGACCATTTCCTATGGTAGGGAACTTGGCATTGATCTTAAAATGATCCGGGCCGCTGGAGACCGAATTCGCGAAGCGTTAGAGGCATCAGATAATAGTGTGCCTATGCATGAGACAATGTTGGTTGTTGTTGGTCGCGGGGCATCCGATCCCGATGCGAATTCAAATGTTACAAAAGTCATGAGAATGCTATGGGAAGGCCTTGGTTTTGGCTGGGGAGAGACCGTCTATTCTGGTGTTACCTTCCCCTTAGTGGAGCCAGGGTTGGAACATGCAGCGAAGCTTGGTTATAAGCGCATCGTCGTCTTCCCATATTTTCTGTTCACAGGCATTCTTATAAACCGTATTTATGATTACACGGACAAAGTTGCCGCCAATCATCCGGATATTGAATTTATCAAAGCCCCTTACCTAAACGACCATCCGCTGGTTCTTGATTGTTTTGCTGAACGCGTGCAGGAGATATTGGAGGGGACTAACAATATGAATTGTGGCCTTTGCAAATATCGGGAGCAGGCCCTAGGCTTTGAAGATGAAGTAGGCGCGCTTCAAGAAAGTCACCATCATCATGTTGAAGGGATTGGTACTGGGGATGCCAAGCCTCATTCTCATGACCATAATCATGCAGACGATCATGAACATGCTCACGGCCATGATGATCATAGTCACGATCACGCCCATCATCCCTACCCTCATGCAGACCACCCATTAGGTCCCGTTAGCATGGAAGAGGGCAAGAAATAATTCATATGTACGACTATATCCGGGATCCAGAAGCCATATACGAGAAATCCTTTGCAACGGTGGACGCCGAAGCGGATCTCTCCCACATGGATAAAAGCTTACGTAAAATGGTGACAAGAATTATCCATTCTTGTGGCATGCCCGATATTGTGGATGACATAGCATATTCTGATGATATTGCGGATAGCTGCACCCAAGCCTTAATGAAGGGTTGCCCAATCTTAAGTGATTGCGAGATGGTAACCCACGGCATTATTCGTAAATTTCTGCCAAAAGAAAATGCTGTCATTTGTACATTGAATAACGACGACGTACCGGCCCTTTCAAAATCTCTTGGCACCACCCGCTCCGCGGCTGCAATCGAGCATTGGGTCTCAAATCTTGAAGGGGCGATCGCCGTATTTGGAAACGCACCGACGGCTCTTTTCCATTTGCTCGAACTATTGGAAAAAGGGGCACCGCGCCCTGCTGCTATTTTAGGATTCCCGGTTGGCTTTGTGGGGGCTGCGGAATCTAAAGAAGCACTGGCGATCAGTGATCTTGGAATTCCATTCATGACCTTAAAAGGTCGCCGCGGGGGCAGTGCAATGGCCGCCGCCGCCGTCAATGGCGCATCGACTTTATGCAGGACCTGATATGACCCCGTGGCTTAGCATTATTGGTGTAGGAGATGATGGCCTCGAAGGCTTGAATGCTCAAGCTCGTGCGGCCTTAAATAAAGCCACCCTTATCATCGGCGGGAACAGACATCTTGCCATGCTGCCCGATACGGACCACCGGCCCACCATGAGTTGGCCCAGCCCTTTAATTAAGTTGGTTGAAGATGTCCTGGCACGCAAGGGAGAGAATATCTGTATTTTTGCAACAGGCGATCCGATGCATTTCGGCATTGGTGTTACCTTTGCAAAAAGGCTCCCCGCTAAGGAGATGGCTGTATATCCGGCCCTATCCGCTTTTTCTTTAGCGGCCTCTCGCATGGGATGGGACTTATCCCGCACGACCTGTATGACGTTACATGGCAGACCTCTTGAACTGCTTATCCCAAACCTTGCCTCCGGTGCTAAGATCTTTGCCTTATCCGATAACGGGCAGACACCGCAGCATGTCGCCAAACTACTAACGGACAAAGGTTTTGGCGACAGCAAGATAACGGTCCTTGAACATATGGGCGGGCCAAAAGAAGCCACCCTATCTGGGGATGCTAAAAACTGGCCAAAAAACCCGTGCCAGGATTTAAACACGATAGCTATTGAGTGTTTGGCGGGCCGTGATGTAAAGCCACTTTCCATTGCACCCGGATTGCCTGATGATGCCTTTGCCCATGATGGCCAGCTAACGAAACAAGAAGTCAGAAGTGCAACTTTATCTGCCCTTTGCCCCCGGCCCGGACAACTGCTTTGGGACATTGGCGCTGGGTCTGGCTCTATTGGCGTCGAATGGATGCGCCTCTCCCCGCTCAACCATGCTATTGCAATTGAGCACCGAGAAGATCGGTTACACCTCATCGAAACAAATAGAACTGAACTTGGAACACCCGGCTTAAAAATCGTATCCGGTAAAGCGCCGCAAGTGCTTGAGGGACTCAAAGCCCCAGATGCAATTTTTATTGGAGGCGGATTAACGGTTGATGGCGTTTTTGACGCATGCTGGAGCACCCTAAAATCCGGCGGCATTCTAGTCGCCAATGTAGTGACAATAGAGGGGGAAAAATTCGCGTTCTCTCTTAATGATAAATTTGACGCGACGCTTACACGGCTCAATTTTGCGCGCGCACAGAAAATAGGTGGCTTCACAAGCTGGAAGCCTTTTAGACAAATAACACAGATTAAATTGGTAAAAGAATGACAGGTACTCTTTTTGGCCTTGGCATTGGACCGGGTGATCCCGATCTGATTACGCTAAAAGCGCTCAAAATACTGAACAAGGCTCCCGTTTTAGCGTATCCAACCTTGGACGACGGAGAGAGCTTAGCCCGTGCGATTGTCGCCCCCCACTTGACCGGGGATCAGACAGAAGTACCAATTCGCATTCCCATGGCGATCGAGCGAAAGCCCGCGCAAGACGCCTATGACAAGGCTGCGATTGAGATAAAATCTTACCTCCAAAACGGTCAAGATGTTGCCGTTTTGTGTGAAGGTGATCCGTTTTTTTATGGATCGTTCATGTATCTTTTTGGGCGTATTGCTGAAGATTTTCCTGTTGAAGTTGTCCCCGGCGTCTCTTCCCTGACCGCCTGCGCGACGGCCCTGCAAGCCCCCTTATCTGCACGAAATGATATCCTTACTGTCTTACCGGCACCGCTGGATACAGAGACTTTGCGCATCGGAATTGAGGCTGCGGACAGCCTTGCCATTATGAAAGTTGGTCGTCATTTTGAGCGCGTTCGCCAATTAATCAACGATATGGGACTGGACGGCAATGCTCATTACATTGAGCGCGCCACCCTGCAAAACGAGAAAATAATGCCCTTGAATGACGTGCCCCAAGACTCCGCTCCTTATTTTTCTATGATCCTTATTCACAAACGGGGGCAAGCATGGAAATGACACCCCCAATTGCCATCATTGTGCTCAATGACAGCGGAATGGAGACGGCGCGGAAACTTTCAAATCTATTCCCCGAGTCTAACATCCACGGGCTAGGCGGCAGAACTACGCAAGCTGACATTACATTTCAGCAAACAGCGCTACATTTACAAGAATTGTTTAAAGCTGGAACCCCCATTCTTGGAATTTGTGCTGCGGCCATTTTGGTTCGTTGTTTGGCCCCTGTGCTTGACAACAAACTGGTGGAACCGCCGGTTGTCGCGATCTCAGATAATGGGAAAATGGTTGTTCCGCTTCTAGGTGGTCATCACGGTGCGAACGATATGGCCCGGACAATTGCCCCCCATGTAGATGGTCAAGCAGCCATCACAACGGCAAGTGACATCCATTTTAACATTGCCCTCGACAATCCACCACGCGGTCTGGTCCTTGGAAACCCTGAAGATGTTAAGGCCTTTGCAAGCGCTTTGCTGGACGGCAAAAAAGTAAAATTACAAGGATTACATTCTTGGCTTGATAAGTCAGATCTTCCCTTTGCCGCTGATGGTACCCTTAGAATAATTGTCACGACTGAAGCCCTCCAAGGCGATAGCAACGCTTTGATATTCCATCCAAAAACTTTAGCCCTTGGGGTTGGGTGCGAGCGACATGCAGAACCAGATGAGCTCATCACTCTTATTAAAGATACTTTATCCGAAAATAGCTTAAGTCCCTTTTCAGTGGCTTGCGTCACTTCCATTGACCTTAAATCTGATGAACGGGCTGTCCATGCCGCGGCCAATCATTTTGATCAGGCACCAAGATTTTTCACAGCATCTGAGTTGGAAGCCGAGGCCCCGCGCCTTCAAAACCCATCAGACATTGTGTTTTCAGAAGTGGGCTGCCACGGTGTTAGTGAAGGCGCTGCATTAGTGGCCGCCGGACAAAGTGCGACCCTCATCATTCCAAAATCTAAATCAAAACGGGCAACTTGCGCTATCGCATTAAGTCCTGAGCCAATCGATTTAGCCGAGACGGGAAAGATACAGGGTAAACTCTCCATAATCGGGATTGGTCCCGGCCAAGACCCGTGGCGCACACCAGAGGCCAGCCAGTTAATCAATGAAGCCACTGACCTTGTTGCCTATAGCCTTTACCTAGATTTACTGGGTGATAATATTCGCGGCAAAGTCCGCCACGATTTTGGCCTTGGGGAGGAAGAAGTTCGCGTCCGTGCGGCCCTTGATCTGGCGGCCAAGGGTAAGAATGTTGCCCTCATATCATCCGGAGATATCGGTATTTATGCCATGGCCACACTGGTGTTCGAATTAATCGAGCTTGAAAAGAAGCCTGAATGGGACCGGCTTGACCTACAAGTCACACCGGGCATATCGGCCTTGCAAGCCGCCGCCGCCCGTGCGGGTGCTCCGCTAGGCCATGATTTCTGTACAATTTCCCTGTCAGATTTATTAACGCCCTGGGACGCTATCGAGAAACGCATTAATGCCGCAGCAGTGGGCGACTTTGTGGTGTCATTCTACAATCCGGTATCAATGAAACGCCGCACACAATTGCATGCCGCCAAAGCAATTTTATTGCAGCATCGCCCTGACAATACACCGGTTGTTGTTGCCCGAAATTTGGGCCGCCCGACTGAGAGTGTCAAAATAATTACTTTAAGCGAACTTGATCCAGAGCGGATCGACATGCTGACCCTTGTTATGGTGGGATCTAGCGAAAGCAAAGTGACCACAACAAATTCAGATTTACAAAAATGGGCTTACACGCCGCGCGGATATGCCGGAAAAATGGCCCTCTCTACTTTGGGAGAAAAAACATGACCGTCTATTTCATTGGCGCAGGCCCGGGGGCCGCTGACCTAATCACTCTTCGAGGTCGGGATCAAATTGCTTCTTGCCCTGTCTGTCTTTACGCAGGCTCCCTTGTTCCTGTAGAAATTCTGAGCCATGCACCGTCAGATGCCTATTTAGTCGACACGGCTCCGCTCCATTTGGACGAAATTATAGCTGAAATGGTAACGGCTCATGAAAAAGGGTTGGATGTGGCCCGCGTTCACTCTGGTGACCCATGCCTTTATGGTGCAATTGGAGAGCAAATGCGCCGGTTGGATGAGCTTGGAATTGATTATCTCATCACACCCGGAGTGCCCGCTTTTGCCGCCGCCGCCGCCGCGCTTAAAACCGAGTTTACCCTGCCTGACGTAAGCCAGACAATTATCCTGACCCGCACGTCTATGAAGGCGACGGCAATGCCCAATAATGAAGATTTGGACACGCTGGGAAAATCCGGAGCTACCCTCGCCATTCACTTATCTGTTCGAAACCTACGAAAAGTGACCGCAGATCTTATCCCACATTATGGTAAAGACTGCCCCGTTGCGGTTGTCTTCCGGGCAAGCTGGCCTGACGAGATGATCATTCGCGGCACTTTGGAAGATATTCGAGAAAAAGTCCGTTCTGAGAAGATCACCAGAACAGCCCTCATCATTGTGGGCGAAGTGTTAGAAGCTAAAGGGTACAGAGATAGCGCCCTTTATCATGCGGATCATGTGCATGTGTTGCGCCCTAAAAAGAAAGCCTAACTTCAGAATATAGGCTTCGTAAATCATGGACCACTTTTGCGGCTTGCAAAGGTGGTCTTTTGACCATGATCACAGGAATTGACAGGGACTGTGCCGCTGCAATTTTAGCATATGTCGCCTCCCCGCCACTATTTTTACTGACGATTACATCGATGTTATTATTTGTCATCAGTGCAATTTCATCCTCGACCGAAAACGGCCCGCGAGACCGTATATGCTGCACCACTGAGCGTGCTGGTTCAAATTCAATATCTTCAATTGATCGAACAAGAAAAAACTTATCCCGTAAGCCGGAGAAGCTTTGAAGTTCCTGCCGTCCAACGGTTAAAAATATGCGATCGAACTGCGTTAGTCTTGAAGCCGCCTCAGACAAATCATTAACTTCCATCCAATCGCGCCCCTCGTTCTCCCACGGTTTTCTGTCATAACGAATAAGGGGAACCTTCTGTGATCCGCAAATTTCAAAAGCTTTTATGCTCATGCCTGCCGCGAATGGATGGCTGGCATCAATCACCAGATCAATTTTTCGGTGCCTCAAAAACTGATCTAATCCTCCATGATCGGTAAATCCTTGCAAAAGAACCTCACCAATCAAAGCAG
The DNA here is from genome assembly GCA_036960695.1 of Sneathiella sp. Lineage (GTDB taxonomy): Bacteria > Pseudomonadota > Alphaproteobacteria > Sneathiellales > Sneathiellaceae > Sneathiella. The sequence continues at coordinate 96,157 of JBALXM010000003.1, read as the reverse complement.
TGGGGTTCAACGTGCGACCAGCCAAACTAGTGACTAGCGTAACGTCTTTCCAGCCACACAGTTCTTTGTTGATCTGAACAGCATCCCCCGTACCCCCAATTAACAGAATGTTTTTCATTTCAGAAACCATCACGGCCAACCAAAATTCCCTTCCGATCAAAGATCAGGATTTCCACCTCAATCTGATCTCCGCATATACTTATTGAATGCACCCGCGCGAGCTTCGCTACCAAATCCGCGAGGGGATACCCCGCGTCCTTCGCAAGTCCTAAAACTTCCATTGCCGTATTGGCCTTCAAGCAAGATTGGATCAGGTCGCCCGTTGCATTCAGCTCTTTCAAGCGGACCGAGAGCCATGAAAAATCGACAGAACTTCTGCCTGAATGCAAATCCATATTGCCTTGAGCCAATTTTGTTATTTTGGCAAATCCCCCTGCAAGAGTGAGTTTCGGGACCGGATTCTTTTTTAAATATTTGAGAACTCCTCCGGCAAAATCACCCATATCAAGAAGCGCATATTCGGGAACAGAATAAATTGCTTGCGCGGCGTTTTCAGACGTTGATCCGGTGGACGCAATAACGTGATCCTGTCCCGCCGCTCGCGCCACATCAATCCCCCGATGAAGGGAGGCAATCCACGCTGCGCAGGAATAAGGCACCACAATGCCTGTAGTCCCAAGAACCGATAATCCGCCTTTGATCCCGAGCCGACCATTCATCGTGTATTTCGCCAGCTCCTCCCCATTTTCAATGCCAATGGTTACGTCAACATCACTAGGGACACCTGCTTGCTCGCATATCTCTTCCACCACACCCCGGATCATTTCTCGTGGCATGGGGTTAATCGCAGGCTCTCCAACCTCCACGGGCAGACCCACCCGCGTGACAGTCCCAACCCCAATGCCGGCCCGAAACACGATCCCACTTCCTTTTGGACCACGCCGAACAGTTGAGATAACCTTTGCCAAATGAGTAACGTCAGGATCATCCCCTGCATCTTTGATGATGCTGGCTGTCGCGGTATCTCCCGTATTCTCTTCTGTTGCCAAAGCAAATGCTGGCGTTTGCCCTTTTGGCAAAGTGATCGTTACGGGGTCTAAAAAACCGCTCCCGAGCAGGGCTGAGAGGGCCGATTTAGTGGCAGCCGTCGCGCATGCCCCAGTTGTCCAGCCGTACCGTAATTTTTCACTCTTTTTATCTGTCATGGGAATATTTATAGGCTGCTCCTCAACAGTTGGCTAGGCGGATGAGAAAATGACGTGTAAAAGAGTTAAATGGACAGAATAATGAACAAAATTTCACCCTTTGAGCCCGGCAGTGTCTGGTTGCTTGGGGCCGGACCCGGAGATTTAGGTCTCCTGACACTTTATGCTATTGAAGGCCTCCGTCAGGCTGACGTGCTGGTCTATGACGCCCTAGTCAGTCAGGAAATCCTAGACCTGACAAGCCCCACTTGCGTTCTTGAATATGCGGGCAAACGCGGCGGCAAGCCATCCGCCAAGCAAAATGATATATCAGACCGCTTGGTCACCTTGGCAAAAGAAGGTAAAAAAGTCCTGCGCTTGAAAGGCGGCGATCCCTATATCTTTGGTCGCGGCGGCGAGGAAGCGCTCACCCTTAAAGCCAATAATATTCCCTTTAGAGTAATACCGGGGATTTCTTCTGGGGTCGGCGGGCTTGCTTATGCCGGAATTCCTCTCACTCATCGGACAAAAAATTCTGCGGCAACCTTTCTGACCGGACACGATGCAAACGGCGATGTTCCCAGTGTTAAGTGGGAACATATCGCCAAAGGATCGCCTGTTATTGTGGTTTATATGGGCATGAAACATATACGGACAATTACGGAAAAACTCATTGGCTTTGGCCGAAGATCAGACGAGCCAGTTGCTGTTATTGCCAACGCAACCTTATCGAACCAGCAAGTTTTAATAACAACCTTAAAGACGGCCGGTGATGACGTGGATGCCAGCGGTATAAAGCCTCCAGCGCTTATCGTTATTGGGGATGTTGTCGACCTTCACGACCAGCTGGATTGGTTTACCTCACAAGCCAAATCATCAAACGGTTCTGACTAGTGTCCGGTTTTGTCGTTCCCTCCCTGCTGATAGCGGCTCCCGCCTCCGGGTCGGGAAAGACGACACTTACTTTAGCCCTTCTCCGCGCCTTCAAGCGCCGGAATGTGGCCATAAGCTCCTTCAAAGTGGGGCCAGACTATATCGACCCCGCCTTTCACGCCCTTGCGTCGGGCAGGCCCTGCTTCAACCTTGACGCTTGGGGCATGAAGCCCGCCACCCTTCATCGCACCGCTGCCACCGCCGCAAAAAAGAGTAATCTGCTTATTGGTGAAGGCGTCATGGGGTTATTCGACGGTGCGCAAGACGGGCAAGGCTCGACGGCAGATCTTGCCAATCTTTTAAATATTCCGATTATATTGGTTGTTGATGCAAAAGGTCAGGCCGCAAGTGTTGGTGCGCTTATTCACGGCTTTAACAATTTTCGCGAAAACACCAAAATTGCGGGTGTCATTTTCAATTCCGTGGGCAGCATCAATCACAAAAAGATGCTTGGAAAAGCCGCGAATGATCTCGGCATTCCCGTTTTAGGGTATATCCCCAGATCAGAAAGCCTAGCCCTTAAACACAGGCATTTGGGTTTGGTTCAAGCACGCGAGAGCCAAGATATAGAAGCCTTCTTAAATGGAGCGGCTGAAATTATTGAAGCGAATGCTGATCTTGATGAAATTCAAGCCATTGCACGCCCTAGCCAGTTTCACTCTCAACACCCCAAAACTGCTCCTCTCCCCGGCTCTCGCATTGCCGTTGCACGGGATGATGCCTTTGCCTTTTCCTATCCGCATTTTATAGAAGACTGGAAAAATTCGGGGGCGGATCTGTCTTTCTTCTCCCCATTGCGCGATGAAGCACCGGCTGAGGATGCGGATTTTATTTATCTTCCCGGCGGCTATCCTGAATTACATGCAGATCGTTTATCTAACGCCACCAATTTTAAGGCCAAGATGAAAATCGCATCAATGCAGGGCGTCTCCATTTACGGGGAATGTGGTGGGTTCATGACGCTGGGTAATAGCATTACAGATGCATCCGGCACATCTTATCCAATGTTAGACCTTCTGCCAGTATCCACATCCTTTGCAAAACCAAAACTCCATCTTGGATATCGAGATGTAACATTGGTGGCTGACAGCTTTTTGGGCCCCAAAGGTCGCGCCTTTAAAGCCCACGAATTTCATTATGCATCGGTCACCTCATCCGACACCTCTAATCCGCTATTTTCTATGAAAAATGCGTTAGGGGATCCCCTTCCCCAAGCTGGTATTGTGAAGTCCAATATAGCAGGCTCCTTCATTCATCTTATTGATAGGCCTGGGAATGACTAAGCTGATTTTACCAAAAACAACTCTCCTCCTTGGTGGCGCGCGATCAGGAAAAAGCGCATTTGCCGAAGACCTTGCTGTTAAATGTGGCCTGAAGCGCTTTTATTTGGCGACAGGCCGTGCTTACGACGGTGAGATGGAAGATAGAATTAGCAAGCACCAGATTGATCGCGGGCCTGAATGGACAACGATTGAACAACCTGTGGATATTGTTCAGTCTTTGATGCAAGAAACAGCATCCGATCGCATCATTTTAGTTGATTGCTTGACCCTTTGGATCACAAATTTGATGATGGCAGAGAAAGATATTGAACAAGAGATACAAAAACTTACAGCTTCTCTCAGCCAGCTAAAAGGGCCTACGTTATTTGTCTCCAATGAAGTGGGTCAAGGCATCGTACCCGATAACGCCATGGCACGGGCCTTTCGGGACCATGCAGGACGGCTTCATC
>JBALXM010000003.1:83832-92208 GCA_036960695.1 Sneathiella sp. | reverse complement strand
GTACCCGATAACGCCATGGCACGGGCCTTTCGGGACCATGCAGGACGGCTTCATCAATTAATAGCAGCCCGAGCTGATGCCGTTTATTTCATAACAGCTGGCCTTCCTCAGAAATTGAAGTGATCTTATGACGTCTGATCAAAACACCGCACCACAAAATGAATACAAACCCGGTTGGGTTCGGGATTTACTGGTTGCTCTTGTTTTTCTGACCCGGCTACCTGTACGGCTCAATTTTCACTTTTCTATGGCAAGTTTGAAATCAGCAAGCCGATGTTTTCCCCTTGTTGGCCTTGTCGTCGGCGGCGTGGCTGGCGGTGTTTTTCTAGGCGCCTCCCTCATGGGCCTATCCCCTCTTCTATCCGCTTTTTTAAGTTTGGCAGCTCAAATTCTTTTAACCGGCGCCCTTCATGAAGATGCTCTGGGGGATGTGGCTGATGGGTTTGGCGGCGGCGCCACTCGATCCAAAAAAATGGAGATTATGAGGGACAGCCGTGTTGGTACTTATGCCGTTGTCGCCCTTATTCTTCTTGTGGGTATAAAGGCATCGGCGTTGTCCTCATTTAACAACCCTTATGCCGTCTTTAGTGTCATTTTATGTGCGGCGGTTACAAGCCGGGGCATGATGGTATTGGGAATGTATTTTCTGCCCTCCGCTCGAACAGATGGTTTAGGCGCAAGCGCGGGCAAACCGTCCCTTATGTCCTGCGTCTGGGCTTTTCTTTTCTCCGCAGTGATCACTGTATCCCTTTTAAATCCCTTTATAGGATCAATTGCCCTGCTCGCAGCCATTGCAGGGGCTCTAATCATCAGCCTGATTGCCTATAGGCAAATTGGCGGACAGACTGGGGATGTATTGGGCAGCGTTCAACAGATATCAGAAATATTTATATTGATCGCCCTTGCGGGGGCTCTTTCCTAATTAACGTTTCCGGGCCAGATTAACGTTTCCGTGGTTTAGGCCTCGTTGTTGGCTCGGCCTCCATCGGATCATCAGGCCAGAAATGCCTAGGATGTTTACCTTTCAGATCTTTCTTTACTGCCGTATAGGAATTTTTCCAAAACCCTGCTAGATCCTGCGTTATTTGTGCAGGCCGCCGTGCAGGACTTAACAAATGAATGGAAAGAGGAACCGTCCCATTCGCTACCGGAGCCACATCCGCTTGCCCAAACATCTCTTGTAATCGCACCGCAAGAACAGGACTTTCCGGATTTGAATAATCAATTCGGATAGCAGAGCCCGTGGGCGCTAAAAACCGCGCTGGCGCAAATTCCTTTAACCGTTTTTGTTGCTCCCAACTCAGAAGAGAGGATAAAATCTCTTCCAATTTCAAGCTTTTCAAATCAGCCAGACTATTTTTCCCAGCCATGTACGGCATCAACCATTCGTCCAAATTATCCTGCAACCATTCTTCTGATAAATCCGGCCAATCATCAATCTCATTGTCGTGATGCCTCGCGAACCCAATTCTTTCTTGCATCCCTTTGCTGGCAGCATCCCATGGCAAATTGCGCGTACTTTTGCTGCGAACAACCCCAAACAAGGCGTGGGCGACACTGATGGCTGATGGTTTTTTAAGGCGTTTGCTCTCTAAAACCAAAGCTCCGATTTTAGTCTCTTCCAGTGCGACAACCCGCTCTTTATCAGCATCCCAATAGACCCGTTCAGACACCGTAATATCGGCACTAAATTGCGCGATCAGCTCCTGATATGAAATAGCGGCGGCGAGGTAGACCCTTGCATCCCGCCCTTTCCCATCCAAATCAGCAACTACGATATAAGGCTCGCTTTGCAATTTATCATTGTCCATCAAAATAGCGCCGCGACCACCGGACAACCTGTAATTTGTTTTGCTGTCCGTCCGGAGCTCGCCAATACGATCCGGGTAGGCGAATGCCAGAAGTGTTCCTAAATTCCCAATTGCTGCCGCTTTTTTACCTGCATTAAAACGGCGCCGAAGATCATCAGCGCTCCGGATTAGCCGTTTTAGTTCTGGTCGTGCACCGCCGCCGCTCCGGACCTTATTTAATATCTCCAATCGGCTTCGAATATCCGAATTGGGGGCATCCCGATCAGATTTCAAAAAATCTCGATCCGACAAAAACGCCGCTAAATCACAGGCCAAGCCACTTTCGCCAATTTCATTTGCCATAATGATCATCCGGGCAAGTCGTGGATGCAGGGGAAGGCGCACCATTTTCAACCCGAGGGGCGTAATATTTTGCTCGCCGTCAATAGCGCCCAAATTCTGCAGCAAATCATTGGCCTGCCCCATCAAACCTGCCGGTGGCTCCGTCATCCAAGCGAGATCCGAGACATCTTTCACTCCCCATTTGGCAAGCTCCAACGCCATAGAACTTAAATCAGCAGAGGCAATTTCAGGTTCAGAATGAGGGATCAAACCGCGATCTTCCGCTGATGTCCATAACCGATAACACAATCCCGGCCCTAACCGTCCTGCACGACCGCGTCGCTGATCCGCCGATGCACGGGATACCCGCTTTGTCTCCAAACGGCTCATGCCGCTATTGGGATCAAACCGAGGCGCGCGCGCTAGGCCCGCATCCACGACAATCTTTATCCCTTCGATGGTCAAACTGGTTTCTGCAATGTCGGTGGCAAATACGATTTTCCGCTTCCCTTCAGGGTCTGGGAAAAGCGCCCGATCCTGATCTTTTTGCGTCAGATTTCCAAAGAGAGGCAGGAGTGAAATATCGTTGGTTTTAGCGAAAGATGACAATGCCGTCATTGTCCGGTTGATCTCCCCAGCGCCGGGTAAAAAAACCAATATATCGCCAGCCTCATCAGCTGCAATCTCGCAAATCCAATTTGAAAGGGCACCTTCTATCCGCCCTTTCACTGGTTTCTCTATAAACCGTGTTTCAACAGGATATTGCCGCCCTTCACTTTTAATCACAGGGGCATTTGTCAGCAATGCGGCAACTTGATCCGTATTTAAGGTTGCTGACATAACAACAATTTTCAAATCATCTCGCAGAATTTCCTGACATTGGCGCGTTAGCGCGAGCCCTAAATCCGTTTGTAAATTTCGTTCGTGAAATTCATCAAAAATGACCACGCCTATATCGCTCAGCTCCGGGTCTTCTTGCAATCGACGTGTCAGAATTCCTTCTGTCACCACTTCAATCTGAGTGTTTGGACCGACTTTAGTATCAAGTCGAATGCGATAACCAACGCGCTCACCTACGGCCTCTCCTAACAAATCAGCCATTCTTCGCGCGGCCGCACGGGCTGCCAGCCGCCTTGGCTCCAACATAAGGATTTTTTTATTACCAAGCCCCTCAAGTCCCAACAGGCATAAAGGAACCGTCGTAGTTTTACCGGCCCCTGGCGGCGCTTGAAGAACAACACTGTTTGTCTGGTTCAGCGCCGACAACAGGTCGGGTAAAACTTCTTCTATGGGAAGGTTGGTTTGGATCGGTAAAATTGACATATGCCTTGATAGCAGAGCAAAGGAGACGGTGTATAGCGTCTATTATCAAGCGCGTGCGTTGAATAAACGCGCCAACACTGGAAAAAGCGTGAGGGAGGCAATGCACGCAAGTAAAGCCCCGGCAATAACGGTTATGCCAAATCGAGAGGTTGGCGGGAAACCAGAGAATGAAAAAATCAAAAACCCTAAAGATACAATTCCAGCAGATGCTAAAATTCCGGGGCCTTGCTCTTTGAGGGCATGTCCCCAAATATTAGACGTCTGATGAGCATCCCTTTTTCGTGTCACCGCAAGCCCAAGATGGATAAGAGCATCGACAGCAAGTCCTAAAGAGACACTCACCGCAGGTGCGGAGATAACATCGAGCGGTATCTTCAACAGACCACCAGCGCCGAGGCAAATAAGCGGAATAATAGCGGCGGCACATAGCATTGCCGCACTTAAACGCAGTTTGCGCGTCACAAGATAGGAGATACAGCCGAAAAGGATTAACAGAGAAAGAACGCCTGTAATGACACTCATCTTAACAAGGGTGGACAGGGTCCCTTGCAGAGCATAAACACCCCCCGTTAAATCCGCCCGGAAACCATTTTCCGCCACGATTTTCTTTATTTTTCTTATGACTTCAACGCGAGGCCCGGTGCGGTCCAGCTCTTTCATACGTAACAAGAACAAGGCTTGCGTACGATCTTTCGATAAGAAATTTTCAACGGCATTTTGGTTCACATCCAAAGTCAGAAGTGAGACAATTTCTCGCCACGGCAGAAGAAAGGCTAAGGGATAGTCATTTGCCTCCGACAGCAGGGCGGGTAGTGATAAGACAGTGCCCACATCCTCATCCCCCGCCAGCGCATTGTGAAGTTTCCACATTTTCTCGTACGCATCAGCACTGTCCAGCTCGTCTCCCGACTTGGTGGACACCACCAGCTGTAAAGGGCTACTGCCGCCACTTTTATCAATGGATGACAGACCTGCTTCGATTTCTCCCCCAGATTTAAAATAGGAAAGCAAACTTGGATCAGTTTCGAGGCGGAACAACCCGGGCAAGGTCGCAATTACCAGAACACCTAGAAGACCAATTCCTAAATACTGAAATAGTCCTCGGCCAAAGAAACCACGGGAACCATTCTTTTTACTCATTTTAGAGTGAGAGCCGGAGAAATATAAAAAAGGAGGAAAAATAAAATAACAGCATAAGAGGGCGGCAAGGACACCAATCACACCGCCCTGCCCTAATTGCCGAAGCGGCTCTGCCGATACAAACATTAAGGATAAAAACCCGAGTAGAGTAGTAACCGCACACCACAAAGAGGGCTTAAATGTTTTTCTTATTGCGCCCTGAATTTGTTTGAAACGAGACTCTTCAAGGCTCTCGCGTTGCCAATTGTTAATAAGGTAAATCACTTGAGACTGAACAAGAACAAAGACAATTATAGCCATATTTGCAGTCAGAATACCAACTGGCTGGCCTAGTAAATACAAGACATCAAGGGTGATCAAGATAGCCACGACACCGCTGACGCTTGAACCAAGGGCGATAAGCGGAGATGAGTAGAGAAAACCGATCAAGAGGGCGAAAACAATCAGGGCGACACCACTGAACAACTTTGCATCCCGCACAATATTTTGTCGAATTTGTTCCGCGATAAACGGCATTCCAGATAAGTGAATATCAGTGACAGATCCCACGTTTCTGTAGGAGCTCACTATTTTCTCGACTGCGGGGACAAGAGCGCTAGACGCATCTCGCTCAATAAAGCCAATAATCAAGGTCGCCGTCTGAATTTTATTAATCAGCAAAGGGCGCCAAAAAGGGCTCTCCAATGCTGCAGCTATTGATTTTGGTCCTGCTGCTACGCTGATAATTTTGGAGAACCCGTCCATCTCACTTACTTTTTGAGTAATTTTTGAGATATCCCTTAAATAGCGCGAAGAGGTGATGTCTTTGCTGCCAACACTGATAATCAGATAATCATCCGCGGGAAATATTTTCGAGATTTTCACGGTGTCGGCAATACCCGGATCATCAGATCCAAAAAAGAAATCCGGGGAGACACTGGGGCGCATATCAACAGAAGTAATAAAGAAAACGGATACGACGCACGCGAAAGCGAACGCGCCACTAATCCAACCGATAACACCCTTTTTCTCATCAAACGCCACGGCACTGCCTTTCCTAGCATCAGACTAAGATACTGGACCTTCTCCCATATTTTCAAGATGTTTGACGCAAAGGATGACAAGAGGATTAAGCCAGATTAATCTGAAACACCCTTTAGATGTTATTTCAGGTGATCTGTTGATATCAAGAATTGAAGCCCATTCGTTTAAATCGATGCCTGCCGCCGTTGAAGAAGAGTATGACGGCTGGCTGCTACGCTTATCAAAGAGCAAAACCAAACGCATTAATTCTGTTAATTTTTTGAAAAAGCCGAACGGGGCATTAAGCCTACAAGAAAAAATTACTTACTGTGAAAGCTATTATAACAAGCACCACTATCCCTGCCGTTTTCGAGTAACCCCTTTAGCGTCGCCAACCTCGCTGGAAAACGAGCTTTCAAATAAGGACTATCAGCCAATTGATACAACAGATGTGTTAGTTCAAAATTTGGCTAACATCGAAGTAACCCCAGCAAGTAACACTGTCAGTGTTGAGATAAAGGCAACTCAGGAATGGCTGGAGACAATTTGCACTTTAACAGGGCGACATTCCGAAGAGGAAAAAAAATCTCTGAAGGACATATTGGATCGGATAGAAATCGAAACTTGCTTCGCGTCCATCCAAATTGATGGTAAAATTGTCGCTTGTGGCCTTGCTACTTTTGACGATGGCATTATGGGTCTGTTTGAAATTGCAACCAGTCCAAACCACCAACGAAAAGGGCTCGGTCGGGATTTGATCAATCAGCTTCTTAATCTGGCTATCAAACGAGGAGTCAAAATAGCTTACCTGCAAGTGGTGCAAAGCAATCAAATAGGCCGGTTATTTTGGAATTCCATGGGGTTTTCAGACCGTCTCTACGGGTATCAATATTGGATCCAGCCTCATCCAAAGGAGTCTATATGATCCTCGGCACGGTTAAAAACCTTCGCCTGTATCCTGTTAAATCATTATCGGGGGAGAATTACGAAAATCTCCTAATTGATAAACGCGGGGTTAAAGGAGATCGAAAATACGCCATATCAACGGCTGAGGGGAAATTTGGTAGCGGGAAATCCACGCGTCGGTTTCGCCGAATTGATGGTTTACTGGACCTTCAAGCAAGGTACAAAGATGATCAACTCCACATCGCTTTTCCTGATGGGACGGTTTTCTGTGAAAACGATCCCTCTATTCATGCCGCATTAAGTGACTTTTTGGGGCAAGAGGTGACACTCACATCGGAACAATCTATTTCTCATTTCGATGCAGGTGCGATCCATCTGCTGACAACTGTTTCACTAAATTTGCTGCGTAAAAAATTACCTCAGTCAATTATTGATGAGCGCCGTTTTCGTCCAAACATCGTCATTAAAAATAATGCCAACACATCAAATGAGCGAGACTGGATAGGATCAAGAATACAGATAGGCTCAACTATACTTCAAATTGAGGAAGCTACAGAACGGTGTGTCATGACAACACTGGCGCAGCAGGATCTTCCAAAAGACCCCGCTATCATGCGTGAAATTGCTACCGAGCTTGAAGCTCAATTTGGCCTTTATGCCAAAGTCATCAAACCTGGCGGCATAGGCGTAGGAGATGTGGTTAAGCTTTTAGACGCTTAATAATCAAGCCAAATATCAGTATTTTCAAAATGGATCTCGTCACAATTATGACCGTCTCCCCCCCGGTCGACCACGATAAAATCACTGACTTTATCAAGGGCCAGAATAGGGTGATGCCATGTCCCGGCGTGGTAATTCACGCCTTGATCTCCTGATGCGATAAAAGCCGTTAAATCCAACGGATCTACCGTCTCTCCAACTTTTGCAACTAACACCAAATAGGCACCGCCCTGCATAGGAATAAAGGCTTGGCTACCCAAAGGATGCCGTTCTACCATTTTAATATTCAAGGGATATTGGAGAGGCGTTGCCCTGAAAATATTAATCAGGGCGCGACCACCTTCAAGAAGCTCAACTTTTGCCAGATCGTGGTACCGCTCAGTAGACCCATCATTGATCAAAAAATGATCATTTTCTTTGGTACTGATAACATCGCCAAAGGGGGCGAAAGCTTCACGGGTCAGTGGCGTAATATTGAGCTTCATAATCATAAATCCTAACGGCTGATTTTACCAAACAAACGAAGGCGACTGACGCCCCCATCAGGGATAATATTCAACCGAACATGGGAGACAGGGCCGATATTCTGCAATTGATCTTCAAATCTGTGAATATTGTCCATGGAGAGCTTTTGATTTGGCAACAATGTTTTCCAGAACATGCTTTGTGTGATCAAAGATTCTTCGGTACCGCCTGTCACTAAGGCAGCCTGTAACGTGCAGCTTTCAGGAAAATTTCCTTTAAAATGTGCTGTATCCACCTCAACAGCGGAAACAATGCCCGCATGGCCAAGCGCGATAATTGCCCAATCATTTCCAGGCTCTCTGCGCCGGCGGGTTTCCCAACCGTCCCCCATATTAACGCCCCGGCCTGGCGCCAAAATATTACTCGGTGATCCATAATGGGCATTGTTCGCCGTAACGCCGCGCCCACCATTTACCAAGGCCGCTAAATCGACGACTTCGTCAGGATCCCGTTTATCCCAATTACAGTTAATCTGACCATAGACACGAAGGCGCGCAACGCCGCCATCTGGGTAGATGTTCAGGCGTAGGTGGCTCCAAGTTTGTTCACTCTCAACGGCTACTAGATGATGACTGTCAGCGCCTAGTGTTACGGAGGGGACAATTTCATGCCACTGTGTGTCAGATGT
>JBALXM010000003.1:63105-83732 GCA_036960695.1 Sneathiella sp. | reverse complement strand
TGTCAGCGCCTAGTGTTACGGAGGGGACAATTTCATGCCACTGTGTGTCAGATGTTGGCTCACCCTCCACGTAACAGGCATCAATTGAGGCGGCTGGCGGGAAGTTTCCTGTGAAATGACTTGTGTCGATATTAACACCGTGAATAACGCCGGGAAGACCAAGGCGAACGATGCAATGATCATAGCCTTCGCCGCGTTTCCGACGGCTTTCCCAGCCATCCATCCACTTTCCATTATTATCATATTTGTCATCGATAAAAACAGGATCAGTCGGATCGATCAAACGTGATTTTTCCGCAAAAAAATCATCTGTTGCAAAGATTACTTCAGATCCTAAGCGTGGCTGAGCAAGGTCTGTATAACGCGAGACAAAGTCCGCATCTTCAAGGCTTAACAATTTCATATTCTAATCCAATATCTGAAGGCCTTCTTATGCCTATTATAATTCCTGTAAGCGGAAGGCCGCGATTTTGTCGATTTCCAAAAGGGCCGTTTTGAATTCTTCATCCGCGCTATTGCCTAAGCGTTCTTCAAAACCGCTTAGGATCTCATGACGATTGCTATTTTTCACAGCCTTGATGAATGGAAAGCCGAATTTCTTTTTATAAGCAGCATTATGTTTTTGAAAATTTTCAAATTCTTCGGCAGTGCAATCACCAAGTCCTGCACTTTCCTGCTCGGACGTAGAGGAGATAGTAAGCTCCCCCCGAACCGCGGCTTTTCCAGCGAGATCAGGATGGGCATTGATAAGATCAAGTTTATCTTGATGGGCTGCATTTTTCACAATCTTAGCCATTATTAAGGCAAGCTTCGTCGCATCGTCTCCGACACCTTCGTCCCACGCCCCAACAGCAACCCAGGGTGAGTGTTCATAAACCCCACCAAAGATCTCAATGAATTGATCTTTATCCATCTCACTTGGCTTATTTTTAAGGAGAGTCATTGTTCGGCCTCACAAGGGTGATTGTCATGCCAGTGGCGCGCGATATCAATTCTGCGGGCGAACCAAACTTTGTCATGAGAGGATACATATTCCAAAAAGCGTTTTAAGGCTGCAATCCGACCGGGCCGGCCGACGAGACGACAATGAAGCCCTACAGACATCATTTTAGGCGCATCGTCCCCTTCTTCATACAAAGTGTCGAAAGTATCTTTGAGGTAGGTAAAATACTGATCACCACTGTTAAAGCCTTGGAATGCGGCAAAACGCATGTCGTTCACATCCAAAGTATAGGGAATAATCAACTGCTTTTTATCGGCAACGTCGGCCCAATAGGGAAGATCGTCATCATAGGCGTCAGCATCATAAAGAAATCCGCCTTCTTCGGCCACAAGCCTCCGCGTATTTGGGCTTGTCCGGCCTGTATACCAACCAAGGGGGCGCTCTCCTGTTATGCGCTTGATGATCTCAATGGCTTTTTGCATATGCTCCCGCTCCACATCTTCGGGAACATATTGATAATTGATCCAGCGGTATCCATGACTGCAAATTTCATGCTCTGCCTCCAAAAAGGCATGAGCGACATCTTCATTACGCTCCAGCGCCATGGCAACGGCAAAGATTGTCAGCGGTATATCAAATTTCTTGAACAACCGTAGAAGCCGCCATACTCCTGCACGGCTTCCATATTCATAGATGGATTCCATACTGATATGACGAACACCAGGGAGCATGTCAGCCCCTACAATTTCCGACAAAAACGCTTCGGACGCGTCATCCCCATGCAAAATGTTATTCTCGCCGCCTTCTTCGTAATTCAAGACGAATTGAATGGCAATTTTTGCGCCATTTGGCCATTTCGGGTCAGGCGTATTTGCACCATAACCAATCATATTGCGCGGATATTTTATGTGTTCCGTCATCAGGATATCCCGTGTTTATTTCTATGATCCAGCAACATCAGAAAAGATTTTATACAAATCGCTTATAGGCTCTTTTCCATCTAGATTAAGCTCTTCTTCACATGCTTCAATATGAGCCATCATCAACCGAACGGCGGTGCCTTCATCTTGAGCGCGGACAGCTTCGATAATGTCCCCATGCTCTTCACAAGAGCAGCTTTGGTTGCCAATTTTCTTGCTTTGATATTGAACATGGATAAGAGACGTCATGGACACAAGTTCGCGCAAATAATCGGTTAAAGATTGATTGCCAGCAATGTCAGCCAAGGCCAAATGAAAATCACCTGATAAGGCAACCCATTTACTATGCTCATCTCGCTCAATACTAAGGGCTTCTTCTTTAAGCATTCCCTCCAGCATACGAATATCAGCAGCGGATCGTTTTTTAACAACTCGGCGTATTATGCCCTCTTCCACCACTTTGCGAGCATCAAGAACATCTCGTGCCTCATCTGGTGTGGGTTCGGAGACATATGCACCCCGGTTGGAAAATATCTTCACCACCTTCTCGTGGGCAAGGCGCTGAAGTACTTTTCGAATAACCGTACGGCTGACCTTGAAAATTTCACCAAGAACGTCTTCGGATAGTTTGGTTCCCGGTGACAGGCGTTGCTCTAGAATAGCGGAGAACATCTGCGCATAAATATGGTCGTCTTGATTACCGCTCTTTGCGCGACCTTGATCTCGACCTAATTCCACGACGGGGGTGATTTGTGTCATCTGCATTCCAAAGAGATACGGCAATGTAAAATTAATTTCGAGACAATACTTAAATCAATTGTATACAAAACAGCAAGCAATTGGTTCGATATTTTGCAACTTAATTATGCAAATGCCTAAATATATGGCCAATTATCCACCATTTTTATATTCAAAAACCATGGACAGTGATGGGAATTAGGCGCTCTTCGGTCACGTACTCAAAAATTACGCCCTATTATTTTATACAAAAATCACATTAAATGTAGACAATATGTCGCATCTCATGCATCTTTTTTTTCAAATTGGCGAGAGAAGCAGCGATCAGCGCCTTAAGCACCTAAAGTCAACAAACGTGCGAATGCATATGGAAACACTATGGGAAAACTAACGACACATATCTTGGACACAGCCACAGGCAAGCCTGGAGCTGACATTCAAATTGACCTTTACTGCCTGCAGGATGACGGTTGGGAACTTCTAAAATCAGTCCGGACGAACAGCGACGGTCGCTGCGACGGTCCTTTACTTGAAGGGGAATCTCTCCAAGTTGGCCAATATGAGCTTGTTTTTCAGGCAGGCGACTATTTCGATGCTCAAGGATTAGATCTTCCAGACACGAAGTTTCTCGATGAAGTGGTACTGAGATTTGGCGTTCCAGATGCCAGTGAACATTACCACGTACCTTTATTGATGTCCCCTTACAGCTACTCCACCTATCGGGGGAGCTGAGGGATAGGAAGCATCAAGGGGACAAACGAATATGAAGTTGCAGATCTATACGACTGGAAAACCAGCAGACCTGCAACATAATGTAAATAGCAGGGGGCTATTATGAGTGAAATATCACCATCAAAGGGCAATGATGCCATTGACGCAGAGGATTACAAAAATCCTAATTACACACCGCCGTTAGCAAAGGCTATTCCGCTTGGCATTCAGCATGTTCTAGCAATGTTTGCTGGAAACGTCACCGTGCCGATTATTGTCGCAGGGGTCGCGGGCCTAGCCGGTGGCGATAAAATATTTCTCATCCAAATGGCCATGTTGGTAGCGGGCTTAGCAACCTTATTACAAACAGTTGGTGCGGGGCCCATTGGCGCAAGATTGCCTATCATGCAGGGAACAAGCTTTGCATTTTTGCCTGTCATCATCCCAATTGCCGCCACCATTAAAGGCGTTGACTCTCTTGCTGTGATTTTTGGCGCGACCATCGCTGGTGGTATTTTCCATTTCATTCTCGGCACTTTCATTGGCCGTTTTCGCGGTATGTTGCCGCCCTTGATTACAGGGCTTGTGGTGATGACCATTGGCCTGACCTTGCTCCCCATTGGCGTTGAGTATGTTGGCGGCGGTAAATTTGCTAAATTTGTGACCAAGGATTTTGGTGCGTGGTACCATGTCTTTCTTGGAACAACTGTTATTGTTGTCATTCTAGTCACAAAATTTATGACAAAAGGCATGATGTCTGCGTCTGCCATTCTTGTTGGGCTCGTTGCGGGATATTTAATCGGCATCCCGATGGATATGGTGAATTTTGACAATGTTGCCAATGCAGCTTGGTTCGCTTGGCCTGAGCCTCTTAAATACGGCGTCACCTTTGATATGGCGGCCGTTATCGCTATGTGTCTGATGACTATTGTATCCGCCATTGAGACTGTCGGCGATATTTCAGGCATCACAAAAGGTGGTGCGGGACGCGAGGCAACGAACAAAGAAATTTCTGGCGGGACTATGGCGGATGGCCTTGGTACAGCAATTGGCGGTTTATTCGGCTCCATGCCAAATACCTCCTATAGCCAAAATGTCGGCGTCATCTCCCTAACTGGTGTTATGAGCCGGCATGTGGTCACCATCGGCGCGCTCTTCTTAATTCTTGCAGCCTTTGTTCCAAAAGTAGGTGCCGTAGTGTCTGCAATGCCATACGCCGTGCTTGGCGGCGGTGCGGTTGTTATGTTCGGTATGATTGCTGGCGCTGGTTTGAACCTTATCAGCGATGTGAAGATGAGCCGTCGCAATATGGTTATCATCGCAATTTCTTTAAGTGTCGGACTTGGCTTAAAGGCGGAACCTGAAGTTGTAGCCTTTGTGCCTTCTTGGGCGAAAATGTTGCTGACATCTGGACTATTCCCAGTTGCCTTCATCTCTATTTTGCTAAACAGCATTCTTCCTCATGAAGAAGAATGATTAGCTAACATTTATAATTGTCACTCTGACTAAATACAGGTCAGAGTGACAATATTATTTTTGTATAATTTATAGTATACTCACGGCTCCATATTTATTGTTACTCCATAGAGGATACGATGCGTAATACAGTCAGGTTCGTCCATAACGGACATATTCGCGAGTTGGATGCGATCGATCCAACGATGACACTCTTAAATTTCCTCCGGTATGAAGATGCATTGACCGGTACGAAAGAAGGGTGTGCCGAAGGGGACTGTGGCGCGTGTACCGTTGTACTTGGTGACTTGACTGAGCATGGAATTCATTATCAGGCCGTGAATGCCTGTATTCAATTTTTACCCATGCTCGATGGTCGGGAGCTTATCACAGTTGAAGATTTAAAAACTGAAGATGGGAAACTTCATCCGGTTCAGCAAGCCCTAGTGAATACCAATGCCACTCAATGCGGTTTTTGCACACCCGGCTTTGCCATGTCCTTATTCGCAGAAATGCATGGGAAAAACTCATCTGAACTTTCAGATATCAATAATGTCCTTGCAGGCAACCTTTGCCGCTGCACTGGATATGGCCCTATTATTGAGGCCGCGAAATCAATTGCGGACAGCGCTCCCGCTGACAAATTCGCGGCGAGACAAAGCGAGACAATCAAACTTCTACAGACCTTATCGAAAGAGGAGAGCCTTTCTCTTCAGTGGTCTGGGCGGCATTATTTTGCCCCAAAAACAACAGCAGAACTAGCAGCTCTCTTAACCCAACACCCTGACGCAACCATCCTTGCTGGGGCGACAGATGTGGGCCTTTGGGTTACAAAACAACATAGGGAATTGGAGACAGTTATCTATGTAGGGCAAGTAGAGGTACTAAAGGAAATCAGCATTGAAGATAATCAGTTGGTTATTGGTGCGGGCGTCACCTACACAAAAGCGTGGGACCTGCTGCAAGAGCATTTTGATGATTTCGGCGAACTTGTCAGGCGCGTAGCCTCTACCCAGATCAGAAATTCAGGGACCATCGGCGGTAATATTGCCAATGGCTCCCCCATTGGAGATACTCCCCCTGCCCTCATCGCCCTTGGCGCAAATTTAACGCTCACATCCAAGGATGGCAGTCGGGATATTTTGCTAGAGGATTTCTTCATCCAGTATGGTAGGCAAGATTTGAAGCCGGGTGAATTCGTTGAAAAAGTATCGATCCCTCTCTTAAAGGGCGACGGTATTTTCAAATGCTACAAAATCTCCAAAAGATTTGATCAAGATATATCCGCCCTTTGCGGCGCCTTTCATCTTCAGTTGGACGGCACCAAAATTAAAGACATTCGTATTTGTTATGGTGGCATGGCAGGAACGCCCGCACGCGCTGTAAAAACGGAAAAAGCCCTTATCGGCCGGGAATGGAATTTGGAAACTGTTGACGCTGCAATGACGGTCATGGGGGAGGATTTCACGCCCTTATCCGATATGCGCGCAAGTCAAGAATACCGGATGATGACAGCACAAAATCTTCTCAAAAAATTCTACGCTGAAACCAGCGATCCTGATGCCGTGACACGCCTCGTAGGTCAGGGGAGTTTGTCTTATGCGTAATCCAACTCCCAGCCAAACCGAAATTCGCGGGAAAGTTCACAAGACGATTGCCCATGATAGCGCCGCAAAACAAGTCGCTGGTGAGGCTACTTACATTGACGATATAGCGGAGCCCAAAGATCTTCTGCATATCTATGTTGCTCAAAGCACGAAAGCTCATGCGAAAATTCTAAAGCTTGACGTCTCCGCCGTTCGAGCCGCGAAAGGCGTCGCCGCTGTTTTTACCGCAGAAGACGTGCCGGGAGTTAATGATGCCTCTCCTATTATGGGGGATGATCCTGTTTTTGCCACTGATTTGGTCGAATATGTAGGACAGTCTATCTTTGCTGTAGCAGGCGAAACTATTGAGCTTGCTCGTAAAGCTGCTGCATTGGCGATTATTGACTATGAAGAATTGCCGGCAATTTTGACTGTCGATCAAGCTATCGCAGCAGAATCCTTTGTCCTACCAACGAGAACATTAAAACGCGGCCTAAGTAGCGATGCCTTAAAAGCAGCAACGCATAAAAGCACCGGTCGGTTTGAGCTTGGCGGGCAAGATCATTTCTATCTGGAAGGCCATATATCTCTAGCCTATCCAAAAGAAGACGGCGATGTGTATATTCATTGCTCTACTCAGCATCCAACTGAAGTTCAGCATAATGTGGCCAAATTTCTGGATGTCCCTGATCATTCCGTAACGGTAGAAGTACGCAGAATGGGCGGCGGGTTCGGAGGCAAAGAAACTCAAGGTGCATGGTTTGCAGCAATGGCTGCCTTAACAGCGACAACCACAGGACGCCCCGCCAAACTTCGTCTTGATCGCGATGATGATATGGTCATGACCGGCAAACGCCATGACTTCGTCATTGATTTTGAAGCTGGCTATGACAAAGATGGCCTTATCTCGGCGGTGGAATTTGTCTTCGCCTCCCGCTGCGGACGTTCAGCCGATTTATCTGCTGCCATTAATGATCGCACCCTTTTCCATGCTGATAACTGTTATTTCCTGGAAAATATCACCATTACCTCCCATCGCTGTAAAACCCATACGGTATCGAATACTGCATTTCGTGGTTTTGGTGGACCGCAAGGGATGATTGCGGTTGAGCGGATGATGGATACAATTGCCCATGATCTTGGTAAAGATCCATTAGATATACGCAAAATAAATCTCTACGGTAAGACTGAGCGAAATATTACGCCCTATCATATGACCGTTGAAGATAATATCGCGCCCGAAATCATTGCCCAGCTTGAAGAGCAATCCAATTACGCGCAGCGGCGCACAGAAATTCGTAAATTCAATGAGACAAGCCCTTACTTGAAAAAAGGGATCGCTTTAACACCTGTAAAATTCGGCATCTCTTTTACAACCACATTTTTAAACCAAGCCGGTGCATTGCTCCATGTCTATACCGACGGCAGCGTGATGCTTAATCATGGCGGCACAGAAATGGGCCAAGGGCTTTTCATAAAAGTCGCACAAGTTGTCGCAGAAGAATTACAAATTGATGTCGAGCGGGTCAAAATAACGGCGACGACCACGGACAAGGTTCCCAATACATCCGCAACGGCGGCGTCTTCCGGCGCTGATATGAACGGAAAAGCAGCGCAGATTGCAGCGAGAACCATTAAAGAGAGATTGATCGAGTTTGCTGCGACCCATTATTCCGTTGCAGAAAACACAATTGAATTCTTACCCAATCGCGTGAAAATTGGAAAAGAAACGATCCCCTTTGCAGAACTTGTCAGCCAAGCTTATATGAACCGTGTGTCACTTTCGGCAACGGGTTTTTATAAAACTCCCAAAATTCATTATGATGCAGAGAATTATTCGGGACGGCCTTTCTACTATTTTGCCTATGGTGCCGCCGTATCAGAAGCCGTCATTGACACATTGACCGGAGAGAACAAAATCTCCCGTGTCGACATCATTCATGACACAGGGAAAAGCCTGAACCCCGCCATTGATCTTGGTCAGATTGAAGGGGGCTTCATTCAAGGCATGGGCTGGCTTACAACAGAAGAGCTTGTGTTTGATCAGGCGGGAGTTCTACGGACACATGCCCCATCAACCTATAAAATCCCCACATGCAGTGATCGGCCCGAAATTTTCAATATGGAAATTTACGATGCTGGGGAGAATTCCGAAGACAGTATTCATAAATCAAAAGCAGTTGGGGAGCCCCCCTTCATGTTGGCTATATCAACCTTCAGTGCCATAACGGATGCCGTATCAAGTACGTCCAATTATACCGAATTTCCAGATCTTGATGCACCGGCAACACCCGAGCGTGTCCTGCGATCCATTGAAAAAATGAAACTTGCCAAGAATTCAGCAAGACGTGTTGCAGCTGAATGACTAACTGGACGGACATAATCAAGGCATACCGGGCACACAAAGACTGCTCAGTTCTTGTGACGGTTGGGTCCATTTTGGGCTCGACCCCGCGAGAGACAGGCGCAAAAATGCTTGTAACGCCAACGATGACCGTCGGAACTATTGGCGGCGGACAATTGGAATATTTAGCCATTGGACAAGCACGAGAGTCCTTGGAAAATTCTGAGAGCAAAACTGCGACAGTGTTAAAACTTCCCTTGGGACCAGAGCTCGCCCAATGCTGCGGTGGGCATGTAGAAGTTTTACTGAGCCCCTTAAACGAGACTGATGAGACTTGGCTTTCTTCCCTTGAAGATGCCCAAAAATCATCGACCGGGATATTGATTACAAATTGGAATAACGAGACGGTAACGCGCCGTGTTGTAACTAACCTGCTAAATGTCAGTACAATCGACCCTTCCTTGCTCGACGGAATTGAAGAAGTTGCTCAATCTCACATCCCCATCGTGATCCGAAGCGATCGGCTTTCAGAAAACTTCACCCTTATAGAGCCTGCAAATGAAGCCCTCTTTCATTTGACACTTTTTGGGGCGGGTCATGTTGGGAAAGCCGTGATCCACACGTTATCTCAACTTCCCTGTACAATTGACTGGATCGATGAGCGCGCCGATATGTTTCCGGCTGAGCTCCCTGAAAACGTGCAAAAAACGGTTTCCGCCAGTCCAACTCACCATATAAGTGACGCCCCAGCTAACAGTTTTTATCTCGTAATGACCCATAGCCATCAGCTTGATCTGGAGTTATGCGCTGAAATTCTGAAACGGGGAGATAGCGCTTATCTTGGGCTTATTGGCTCGAAAACAAAACGCCAAAAATTCCGAAAGAGACTGACTTTGCGCGGGTTCGATGAGCGGCAGTTATCCGATCTTACATGCCCTATCGGACTTGAAAATTTGGAGGGTAAACACCCTGCGCAAATAGCAATAAGCGTCTCTGCGGAAATTATGAAAAGACAGCAAGAACGACATCATATGGGAAGAGAAAAGGGAAAAACGGCAATCTCTTTACATAACTAACATAAAAAAAATTGAACAAGAAACTAGTGACCAGATGTTATAAGATCAAAATTGGGAGACATGACCCAGTGTCAAGTTTAGCTGCGAGAATTAAACAGGGGGAGACGATTCAATGAGTGATACTGGTTCGAGTGCGAACAATCAGCACCCGCGTCTGGAGCTTAAAGGCATCACCAAAGCGTATCCCGGTGTGTTGGCCAATGATAGAATTGACCTTAAAATATTGCCTGGGGAAATTCATGCGCTTCTTGGTGAAAACGGCGCGGGGAAAAGCACTCTTGTTAAAATAATTTACGGTGTTTTAAAAGCAGATGCAGGCACCATCCGTTGGAATGGTGATCTGATTGATATTGCCACCCCCCATGCGGCACGCAAGCTTGGGATAGGCATGATCTTTCAGCATTTCTCGCTTTTTGAAGCAATGACAGTGACTGAAAATATTGCTCTTAGTATGCCTGGCCGTCAAAATATGGCGGACCTGTCAAAGCGTATCGTGGAAATTTCTGAAAACTACGGGCTTCCCCTCCAACCTGATCGTCGCGTTCATACTTTGTCTGTTGGTGAAAAACAACGCATTGAAATTGTCAGATGTCTTTTACAAGACCCTAAGCTCCTCATTATGGATGAACCAACCTCCGTTTTGACGCCCCAAGAAGCTGACAAATTGTTTTTGACCCTTCGCCGATTGTCAGAAGAAGGCGTCTCCATCCTTTATATCAGCCATAAACTGGATGAAATTAGATCCCTTTGCCATAAAGCGACGATTATGCGCGGTGGCAAATATATTTCTGAATGCGATCCAACTGTTGAGACGGCAAAAAGCCTAGCCGAAATGATGATCGGGGCCGACTTAAAAGCCCCCAAACATGACGAAGCTCGAGAGCGCGGCCCTGTTCGCTTAAAAATTCATAACATGAATCTGGATAGCACTGATCAGTTTGGCGTTGATCTTAATCTGATTAATTTTGAAGTTCGAAGTGGCGAAATTCTGGGCATCGCGGGCGTTGCCGGTAACGGACAGGTTGAGCTTCTTGAAGCGTTAAGCGGTGAAGCTCTTTGCAATAATCCGGCCGAAATTTTGCTTGAGAACGAGCCCATAGGGAATTTGGGTCCGGCTCAGCGTCGCAAACGCGGACTTGCCTTTGTTCCCGAAGATAGGCTTGGTCATGGATCTGTGCCAGAAATGAGCTTGGTAGAGAACGCCTTCTTAAGCGCCTATGGCCAAAAGAAGTTAATCAAAAACGGTTTCATCGACACGAAAAAAACCCGGCAATATGCTAAAGAAATTGTTGAAGCTTTTGACGTGCGAACCGCAGGTGTCTCACATGCTGCCGAGAGTTTATCTGGTGGTAATTTACAGAAATTCATTGTTGGTCGAGAAATGCTTCAGGACCCGCAACTAATCATCATCGCTCATCCAACTTGGGGGGTCGATGCAGGGGCTGCGGCAGCAATTCATCAGGCAATCATAGATCTTGCCGCAAAGGGCGCGGCTGTTTTGGTTGTCAGCCAAGATCTTGATGAATTATTTGCCATTAGTAATCGCATGGCCGTTATTGCAGAAGGGCGACTTTCTGTAAGCCGTAATGTGCAAGAGCTCAGTATTGAAGAGATCGGCCTGCTGATGGGTGGTACCAGTGGATCAGATTCAAAAAAGGAATTTGAAAGTGTTGCTTAAAATTGAAAAAAGACCGGAAGCTTCTCAGCTAATGGTCTATGCAACGCCGATATTAGCGTTGATACTAACCATCATAACAGGAACTGTTTTGTTTCAGCTCTTGGGAGTCGATCCAGTTGAAGGGCTCAGAAATTTCTTCATCAAACCGATCGATAATACCTATGGCGCGACTGAACTCTTTGTAAAAGCCACGCCGCTTATACTCTGTGCCATCGGATTGTCAGTGGGTTTTCGCGCTAATGTCTGGAATATTGGTGCAGAAGGACAATTGACCCTGGGCGCGATTTTTGGTGGCGGTGTTTTCGTCTATTTCCATGATGTCGACAGTGTTTTTCTTCTCCCCCTTATGGTCGTGATGGGCGCCATTGGTGGTGCCTTATGGGCAGCTATTCCCGCCTTCCTCAAAACACGGTTTAACGCGAATGAAATCCTGACAAGCCTTATGCTGGTTTATGTCGCACTCCTTATTTTAAGCTTGCTTGTTCATGGTTCGTGGCGCGACCCAGATGGATTTAACTTCCCTGAATCAAGATTATTCAGTGAGAGCGCAACCATGCCCATCCTACTTGAGGGAACGCGACTCCATTTTGGAACTATCATTGCCTTGTTTGCCGTTCTGGGAACTTGGATAATGCTCTCCAAAACTTTAATCGGCTTTCAGATTAAAGTGATCGGCGCGGCTCCTAAAGCGGGCGGTTATGCGGGATTCAGCCAAAAGAAAATTGTCTGGTTCTCCCTTTTATTTGGTGGCGCGATGGCTGGAATTGCCGGTGTGTCTGAAGTATCTGGCCCTGTTGGACAGCTCTTGCCCTCCATCTCGCCGGGTTATGGGTTTACCGCTATTATTGTGGCTTTCCTTGGTCGGTTACATCCTGTCGGCATTGTTTTCGCAGGACTTTTAATGGCGCTTACCTATTTAGGCGGAGAGACGGCTCAAATTAATCTTGGCCTACCTGTTGCTGTCACCGGAGTTTTTCAAGGCATGATCCTTTTCTTCTTACTGGCATGTGACGTGCTCGTGAATTTCCGTTTTCGCTTTACTCTTTTTGGAAAGGCTGCGTCATGACCGGTTATGAATGGATCATCCCCGTAGTTCTTACCGTTATTACAGCCGCTACACCTCTCGTCTTTGCGGGAATTGGCGAGCTGGTTACTGAAAAGTCAGGCGTTTTAAATCTTGGCATCGAAGGCATGATGCTAGTGGGTGCGGTGACGGCTTTCGTTACGGCAACGGTTACAGGGAATTATTTCCTTGCAGTGATCGCTGCCGCCGCGTCTGGTGCCTTCATGGCCTTCTTATTTGGTATTCTAACGTTATCGTTAATGGCGAACCAAGTTGCAACAGGACTTGCCCTGACATTGTTCGGTGTTGGTATAAGTGCGCTCATTGGCCAAGATTTTGTGGGCGAGCCCGTTCAAGCAATCTCAAAACTGAATATCGCAGGCCTGTCAGATATTCCGATTATAGGTCAAATACTTTTCGGCCAAGACCCCTTGGTTTACCTATCCTTTATAATGGCCATTGTCGTCAGTTGGTTTCTTTATAAAACAAAAGCCGGCCTTATATTGCGGGCTGTTGGCGATTCCCATGATGCGGCCCATTCTATTGGCTATTCGGTCATTGCCATTCGATATTTAGCCGTCATGTTTGGTGGTGCGATGTCCGGTATTGGGGGTGCTTACCTCTCCCTTGCTTATACGCCTATGTGGGCAGAAAATATGACCGCAGGCCGAGGCTGGATCGCATTAGCCCTCATCGTATTTGCAACTTGGAAGCCAAGCCTGGTTGTTGTCGGTGCCTATATGTTTGGCGGCATTACAATATTACAACTTCACGCGCAGGCTGCAGGGTTTGACGTGCCGTCACAAATATTGTCTATGTTACCTTATGTCGCGACAATCGTGGTGTTGGTTATTATTTCCAAGGATGAATCACGTATTCGTAAACACGCCCCTGCTTGTATTGGGAAAATTTTCCATCCGGCAGCATAAAAGATATTAAATAAAATCAAGTTTGACAGAGGAGAGAGAAATGAAATTGAAACATGTTGTTTCCCTAATTGGTGCCGCTGCCGTTGCCGGTAGTATGCTATTGGCAGGAACTGCGTCCGCTGAGGAAAAAGTGGGTTTTGTCTATGTTGGCCCTATTGGCGATCATGGTTGGTCCTACCGTCACGATGTCGGCAGATTAGCTGTTGAAAAAGAATTCGGCGACAAAGTCAAAACGACTTATGTTGAAAGCGTAAAAGAAGGCCCAGATTCAGAACGGGTTATTCGCCAGTTAGCGGCTGATGGTCATAAAATCATCTTCACAACGTCTTTTGGTTTCATGAACCCAACGATGAAAGTCGCCAAACAATTCCCCAATGTTAAATTCGAACATGCAACGGGTTACAAGCGCTCTAAAAATCTCAGCACATACTCCTCTCGCTTTTATGAAGGCCGTTATGTTGTTGGTAAAATTGCTGGTAAGATGACTAAGTCCAATATTATTGGATATGTCGGCTCTTTCCCAATCCCAGAAGTTGTGCGTGGCATTAACGCCGTTGCATTGGCGGCAAGAAGCGTCAATCCAGATGTCCAGATTAAAGTTGCATGGGTCAATACATGGTATGATCCAGGCAAAGAAGGCGATGCCGCCAAAGCCCTGATTGATCAAGGCGCTGACATTATCCTACAGCACACAGACAGCCCCGCGCCTCTACAGGTTGCTGAAGCTCGTGGTGTGTGGGCTGTAGGCCAAGCATCCGACATGACTAAATTTGCACCAAAAGCACAACTAACAGCGATCATCGACGATTGGGATGGTTACTATGTTGCCCGTGTTAAAGCGGCTCTTGATGGATCATGGAAATCTTCAGATATTTGGGGTGGTTTCAAATCAGGCATGGTTAAGCTTGCGCCTTATAATGCCGCGATGCCAGCTGATGTTGTTAAACTTGCAACAGAAACACAAGCCGCCATTGAAGACGGCAGCTTGAAACCATTTGCAGGACCTTTCAATAAGCAAGATGGTACAGAAGCTGTAGCTGCTGGATCGGAACTTGACGACGGTGTTCTTCTTGGAATGGACTGGTATGTAGAAGGTGTCGCAGGCAAATTGCCTAAATAAGACGGCCTGAATAAATTTAGAACCCTCGCCGGACTTGAACTGTTTGGCGGGGGTTTTATTTTATATAAGTGAAGAGGAGAGCAATATGCCCAAACTAGACAAATTTATCGAAGCGATGCCAAAAGCAGAATTACACCTTCATATTGAAGGTAGCTTAGAGCCTGAGCTAATGTTTTCTTTGGCGCAGAGAAACAACATCACCCTCCCTTTCAAAAACGTCGAAGAGGTTCGCGCCGCTTATGAATTCTCTGAACTTCAGGATTTTCTGGATATCTATTATCAGGGTATGGGTGTTTTACAAACCGAGCAGGATTTTTACGATCTGACTTGGGCTTACCTTACCAAGATACACTCTCAAAATGTTATTCATACTGAGATATTTTTCGATCCTCAAGGCCATACAGACAGAGGTATTGCCTTTGAGATAGTCATCAACGGTATCGACAGAGCGCTGCAGGATGGTAAATCACAATTTGGGATATCATCCCACATCATTATGTGTTTCCTCCGTCATTTGAGCGAAGAGGCCGCCCTTGAGACGTTAGAGGCAGCTCTTCCCCACAAAGATAAAATTATTGGTGTCGGACTTGATTCATCTGAACTCGGTCATCCACCGTCTAAATTTGAACGGGTTTTTGCAAAAGCAAAAAAAGAAGGTTTTCTCGCTGTCGCCCATGCGGGAGAAGAAGGCCCACCAGAATATGTCACAGAGGCACTGGACCTATTGAAAATCGACAGGTTGGACCATGGCAACCGTAGCCTTGAAGATGACGCATTAACCCAAAGACTAGCCTCAATGCAAATTGCACTGACCGTCTGCCCCTTATCTAATTACAAACTCGCCGGTGTTAAAGACATGCGCCAGCATCCTTTAAAATCCATGTTGGATCAAAACTTAAAAGCCACCATTAATTCTGATGATCCTGCGTATTTTGGCGGATATATGAACGAAAATTATTTGGCCGTCGTCGACGCTTTAGATCTTTCTAAGGATCAGATTATTACGTTGGCTAGAAATGGATTTAACGCGACATTCTGTGATGATGCAGAAAAAGCAGAAATGCTGGCACAGCTTGAAAGCTTTGAAAGTAAATGGGCCTAGTTTCCAAAAATTCAAAAAAAACGCTCTATAAAGGGATAGAAATAAACCTACCCCTTTATCTCGATCATCAATCGACAACCCCCCTCGCGCCTGAGGTGCGAGATAGTATGATCGATACCTATTCCCAACCCGGAAATGCCGAAAGTAGCACCCATGTTTTCGGATTGGAGGCACGGGCCGACATTGAAAATGCAAGAAATCAAATAAGCACTTTACTATCCTGTCATACAGATGAGCTAATCTTCACCTCCGGTGCAACAGAAGCCAATAACCTTGCCTTGATCGGATATGCTCGTAATTTTAAAGGCAAGGGCCACATTATCTCTCTGGCGACTGAACACGACTCTGTTTTATCCCCATTGAGCGCCCTAAAAGATGAAGGGTTTGATGTGACCCTAATCCCCGTAGACACGGGCGGGCACGTGAATTTTTCCAAGTTAAAGGCTGCGTTTCGATCGGATACAATTCTAGTCTCCATCCAGACCGCAAATAATGAAATTGGTACTATCCAGAATATAAATGAGATTGGGACACTCTGTGCGGCGAGGGATATCGCCTTTCATACAGATGCGACCCAAGCTCTACTCACTCAACAAACGAACGTCCATGCCCAAAATATCACGATGCTTAGCCTTTCAGGTCATAAGTTATACGGACCGCAAGGTGTCGGCGCCTTGTATTTAAAACGGGGCACCAAACTTAAGCCTCTTATTTACGGCGGCGATCAACAAAATGGTATGCGCGGCGGGACAATGCCCGCGCCGCTGATTGTTGGTCTTGGGCAAGCCTGCCAAACTGTTATCGAATGCCAGCACAAAGATAAAGTGTATCTCCTAAATCTATCAAAAGTTCTAAAGTCACAGCTGACAAGTCACCTTAAAGATAAAGTCCAATTTAATGGGGATCAAAACGCGGCGCTACCGGGATGCCTGAGTATTACCTTGCAGTCGATTGATGCCGAAGATCTCCTCCTAGAAATGCCTGAACTTGCCCTATCCACGGGCTCCGCCTGCACGTCATCAAGTAAGACATCATCCCATGTGCTAAAAGCCCTTGGAATGAGCGCGGACGCTGCGAGTTCAACAATTCGAATAGGGTTGGGACGTTATGTCACAGTGGCTGAGGTGGAATATGCCGCTAATATAATAATCAATGCTTATAACAAATTGAAGTAATCATATGTACCCATCAGAGGATGAAAATCCGCGCTTGCCCCGCCCAATAATCATTCCCAATGAAATGATTGTAAAGATGGTCGATCGTTTTTACGATAAGGTCAAAGAGCACCCTATCCTTGGGCCTATTTTTGATACTCAAATTGGCGACCGTTGGGCTGAACATATGCCTAAAATGTACCGATTTTGGTCTTCTGTTCTCAATTCAAGTGGGCTTTATTCGGGCAACCCCATGCAAAAACATATGACTTTAAAAAACAAAGTTTCCGCCGAAAACTTCACCCATTGGCTTGATCTATTTCGGGAAACGCTGGAAGAGTTATTCAACGCTAAAGACGTTGAGTTTATTTTTGAAAAAGCGGAACGCATTGCCCAAAGTCTTTCCCTCGGCATGTTCTTTAATCCCGCGGCTCAACATTAAGTTAGTTCGTTAAGCTTGTGCCGAAAGTTTCCACCAAAAAATCTATGAACAAGCGGACTTTAAGCGGCGTGATATTTCCGTGTGGGTGCATGGCTGAAATATTCACAGGGGCTAGGCGATAATTTTTCAAGACTTGAACTAGCTCCCCGCTTACCAATTCCCTTTCCACTTCCCACCTAGATTTCAAACAAATACCGTGCCCTGCCAATGCCCAATCGCGAAGAATATCGCCATTATTGGTATCTAGATCACCCTGAACAGGAATAGAGAACTTCTCTCCCTCATTTAAAAAATGCCATTGAAATTGCGTCGATCCGGGAAACCGTAAAAGAAGACAATTATGGTCCAACAAATCATTTGGGGTTTGTGGGACACCTGCTTTTTTTAAATAGTCAGGGGACGCACAAATAACACGGGGACTATTGCCTAATTTCCTGGCGATCATTGCCGAATCCGGCAAATCCGCAATACGAATACCCATATCCATTCCGTCTTTTATCAAATCCACGAACGTATCGGACAGATGAAGTCGAATTTGTAATTTAGGATACTGTTTTTGAAAAATAGGCAGAAGTGGCGCTAAGAACCTGCGGCCAAACACGAGAGGTGCCGTAATTTTAAGGCTTCCCACGGGGCTTCTATCACGGGAAGAGAGGGCGGCTTCCGCAGCATAGACTTGGGTAAGAATGCGTCTACAATCCTCAGAATAGATAAGCGCTTCTTCCGTTGGCACCACATGCCGTGTAGTCCGGTTTAGTAGCCGGACCCCAATCTCAGCCTCTAATTTTGCGACCCGAGCACTAATCACAGCAGTGGAAAGCCGAAGTTCTCGTCCTGCTTGGGAAAAGCTTTTATGCTCCACCACCGCGACGAAAGCCGCCATATTTTTCAAACTTGCCATAAGATTATCAATTATTTTTTGAAAGTGAATCTACTTTATACTCACTTCCAATATAATGTGAAATAAAGGAAATTGTCCGCTTTACGCATTTGCGTCATAATAACAAACGTATCCTACCCGATGGGATGATCTAAAGCAGGGAAATACTATGGGTTTTGACATTGCCGAGTGGCTTCATCTTGGGATCAGATGGATTCATATCATTACTGGGGTTGCATGGATTGGTGCATCCTTTTATTTCATCTGGCTCGACATGAATTTGACCCCTCCTAAAAAAGGGGGGTACAAAGATAAAGACGGTGTCGGCGGTGAGCTATGGGCCATTCATGGCGGCGGCTTTTATGAAGTACAAAAATACCGTGGCGCTCCCCCGACCATGCCGGATCATTTGCATTGGTTCAAATATGAAGCCTATTTCACCTGGTTAAGTGGCTTCGCTCTTCTCACGGTTCTGTATTATTTTGGCGCCGAAATTTACCTTATTGATCGAGAAATTGCAGATATTTCTGTAGATACAGCCATCCTGATTGGAATTGGCTCTCTCATCGGTAGTTGGGTCGTCTACGACCTGTTGTGCAAAACCCCTTTAATTCGCCACCAAGGCGTTTTCGGTATCGTACTCTTTTTATTGCTGACCCTTGCTGCATGGGGGTTAAGCCAAGTTTTCAGTGGCCGTGGCGCCTATATCCATGTTGGTGCAATGATTGGCACAATAATGGCGGCCAACGTGCTCATGGTCATTATGCCAGGGCAACGGGCGATGGTAGCCTCCGCGATAAAAGGAGAACCTGCCGATCCGGCCCCTGGCTTAAAAGCCAAACAAAGGTCTTTGCACAACAACTATTTCACACTGCCCGTTCTGTTCATCATGATCAGCAATCATTATCCAATGACTTTCGGTCACGATTATGGCTGGGCTGTTTTAGCGGCAATCGCTCTGGTCGGGATATTGGTCCGTCATTATTTCAATATGAAGAACCAAGGGCGCGCGAAACAAGGTTTCATTCTTCTTCCCATCTCTTTCGTCCTGCTTTTTGTCATTGCCTATGCCGCGACCCCGGCGAGAGAAGATTTATCCGGTGGGAGCAAAGTGTCCTTTGCAACTGTTCAAAAAATTGTCGCAACCCGATGTGCTAGTTGCCATGCTGCAAAGCCTGCCAACGAAGATTTTGATGAACCGCCAAAGGGTTTAAAGCTTGAAACCCCCGCCCAGATTATTCGGGAAAAAGTTCGCATCCGCCAGCAAACTGTGGATACAAACACGATGCCACTTGGCAATATGACAGAAATGACAAAAGAAGAAAGATTACTTGTTGGCCGCTGGATTGCCCAAGGAGGCACTACAGAATAAGATGTGATCAGTTTTTTACACCAAGGGCCGCTATGCAAATAGCGGCCCTTGGCATATAAAGGGTCAATCAGGGGGTATCTATGAAAATAATGCAGGCCATTGGCGGCGCCGGCCACGGCGGTGCAGAGACTTTTTTTGTAAATCTTGCCCTTGCATTTGAAGGGGCCGGTCTTGATCAATTGATTGCCTCACGAAGCAATGATGTTCGGGACGCTAAACTTCAAGAGGCAGGTATTGAGCCCGTGTCTCTTAGATTTGGCGGGTCATTGGATTTTTTTACTAAGCCAAAATTACAAAAACTTGCAGACACGTACCAACCTGACATCTTTTTAAGTTGGATGTCCCGGGCCACCCATATGACACCCTCCGGAAATTTTCCAAAACTGGCACGGCTGGGCGGTTACTACAAATTAAAATACTATCAAAAATGCGATCACCTCATTGCGAATACGGAAGATATCAAGCAGTATTTAATTGATCAAGGATGGCCGAGCGAACGCGCCCATTACATCCCCAATTTTGTTAATTGGACAGCCGTCGCACCCATTGAACGGACAACTCTGGATACCCCCGAAGAGGCTACAGTTTTACTCGCCCTTGGGCGTCTTCACGAGAACAAAGCTTTCGACGTTGCTTTAAAGACTTTGGCAAAACTCGAGAATGTGTATCTTTGGATCGCTGGCACGGGGCCACTGCTCGAAAATTTGAAAACGCTTTCCCGAGATCTTGGTGTCGATGATCGGGTCAGGTTTCTCGGTTGGCGAACGGATAAAGAGGCTCTATTTGCGGCGGCTGACATATGCCTTTATCCATCCCGCATTGAACCTTTCGGTAATGTTACATTGGACGCATGGGCATCAGGTACACCAATTGTCGCAGCCGCTTCAGCCGGGCCTTCCGCCTATATTACCCATGCCAAGAATGGACTACTTTCACCTGTTGAAGATTTCAACAGCATGGCAAACCAGATCAAGCATCTAATCAACAACAAAGATGACGCTAAGTCATTCGTTGAAAATGGAAAAACAGAATATAAGAAATATTTCACTGAACAAGCAGCCATAAAAAATTGGGCAAACCTCTTCAATGAATTAATAAATAATGGTTAGCGAAG
>JBALXM010000003.1:47729-63005 GCA_036960695.1 Sneathiella sp. | reverse complement strand
CCATAAAAAATTGGGCAAACCTCTTCAATGAATTAATAAATAATGGTTAGCGAAGAATCCGCATAGTTCCGCTTTGACTTCTTAACAACGAAAAAGCACTAATTTTGCCTATAACGATGTATTGAATGCAAATTATTCCGCGCTAGATATCTTCAAAATTACGCAACAATATTGCCGTTAAATAAGCGAAGGCAGCTATCATTTCTGCTGTTTTTATTGGGTTTTTGTTCAGTTTAGCTCTGCTGACTTTTGATATTATTCAAGAGCGACAGGACACTCAAATGACCATCACACACATTATGATTAGTTTAAATAGCCCTACTGTGAAAACCGCTAATAGCCTTAATCCTAAACTTGCATCAAAGATCCTGACTGGTATTTTCTAAAACCCAGAGCAATGACATTAATTCTTTAGCCCATAATAGTCAGCAGCTTATTGATGGTCCCAAGCTCGCCGCGAGCGTGATTTCCGCTGGCGCAAAAGAATACGAAAATGGATTTACCGAGCCGTCCGCCATTGAAAAACTGGCGGAACTATTTTAACGACCTAATCTATATCCGCCCCTCTTCCACAGCAAAGCAGGATGTTTTTGTATTCCCGTTATCAAGCAGAATAGGAATTTCCTTTTTGCACCGTTCATTCGCGTAAGGGCAGCGCGGATGGAAAACACAGCCTGATGGCAAGTCCATAGCTGTCGGGACTTCTCCAGACATTTTGATGTGGTTCACGCCCTTTCCATCAATTTTTGGAATAGCACTCAAAAGTGCCTGCGTGTAGGGATGGCGCGGTGCATCAAATAACTTCTTCACATCGGCAAGTTCGCACACAGTCCCCAAATACATAACCGCGACCTTGCTTCCAAAATGCTCCACAACAGACAAGTCATGGGTGATAAAAAGATATGTCAGGTTTCTCTTCTCCTGAGCATCCATCATCACATTAAGGACTTGCGCCTGAATAGAGACATCCAGTGCCGAAATAGGCTCGTCCGCCACCACAAATTCAGGATCGAGCATAAGGGCACGGGCAATACTGATCCGCTGTCGTTGTCCCCCGGAGAACTCATGAGGATAACGCGTTCGCCAAGCGGGATCATTGCCAACGGAGACCATGACCTCTTCAACCTTTTCCTTTATAGCGGCTTTACTCATTCCACGTTCGTGTATTTTAAGGGGCTCTTCCAACATTTGAGCAACGGTCATTCGCGGGTTCAGCGAGGCATATGGATTTTGGAAAATCATTTGCATTTTACGTTTGAACGGCTGCCGCTCCTTCGCGCTCATGGAGTCAATGCGCGTCCCTTGATAATGCACTTCTCCCTTACTTGGCGGATGAAGGCCAATAACAGTCCGGGCCAATGTAGACTTCCCGCATCCACTTTCACCAACGAGACAAAAGGAATCCCCTTTTTCTATGGATAAGGACACATTATTCAAGGCATTTACAATAGGTTGCGCCGTACTTAAAAAACCGCCCCCGTCGCCAAAAGTCTTTTCAACATTCAGGATATTTACTAAAGGCACGTTTTTGGATCCCGTCATGCTTTCCCTAACTCAGATTTAAAAGGCGGAATTTCTTCCCTGTGAATACAAGCCGTATGATGGCCATCGTCGCCTTCCAATTTTGGAACAACAATAGAGCATTCCGAGCTCGCAAAATCGCATCTTGGATTAAAGGCACATCCCTTAGGCAACGCATTTAAGGAAGGCATTGTTCCGCGGATCTGGTTAAGTCTTGATCCCGCTGTATTCTCCTGTGGAAGCGCTTTAAGCAAGCCCCTTGTATAGGGATGTTTTGGGTTTGTAATGACCTCATGCGTAGCCCCTTCTTCCACAACGCGGCCCGCATACATGACCATTATTTTCTCTGTCACCTGGCTCACTACAGCCAAATCGTGGGTAATGAGAATAAGGCCAACATTATTCGATTTACATAGATCCAGCATCAACGCCATAATTTCAGCCTGAATAGTCACATCCAGTGCTGTCGTCGGCTCATCCGCAATAATGATCTCTGGGTCTGTGAGCAATGCCATTGCGATGACAACACGTTGCCTCATCCCCCCTGACAGTTCATGAGGGTAACTGTTCATTCTCTCTTCCGGTGATGGGATCATGACCTCTTTCAGCTTAGAGACCGATATATCTCGTGCTTGCTTAGTCGAGATTTTCCGATGAGCCTTCAAACATTCAATCATCTGTGTCGCCACAGTTAATACCGGGTTTAATGTCATCATTGGATCTTGAAAGATCATGCTGATCTGATTACCCCGAATGTGTCGCATTTCAACGTCATCAAGTTTGCTGAGATCATCCCCGTCAAATAATATTTCACCGCCAGATATTCTACCGGGCCGACTTAACAGATTGAGTATGGAAAAAGCTGCAACTGATTTCCCTGCGCCGCTCTCCCCAACAATACCAAGTCTCTCGCCTCTCTCTAGGCTAAAACTCACCTTTCGAATGGCTTGCAATGTGACACGCCCCAAGGGAAACTCGACCTCAAGGTCCTTTACTTCCAATAAAGCCATGTTCAATCCTTGTATAATTTGGGGTTTAAGGCATCCCGCAACCAATCTCCCAATAAATTAATGGTGAGAATAAGGAGAATGAGGAAAAAACTGGGGATGACTGTAATCCACCAAGAGCCGCTGAAAATAAACTCAAAGCCACTAGAAATCAGAGACCCTAACGATGGTTTATTCACAGGCATACCTAACCCGAGGAAAGAAAGAGCCGCTTCTGAGATAATCGCATTTGCCACTTGAATGGTAGAGATCACAAGGATCGGCGACAGGGTATTTGGAAAGATATGCCGAAACATTATACGCATTGGGCTCATACCAATTACCCGCGCAGCATCCACGTATTCTTTGTGCTTTTCAGCAAGGACAGAGGCTCTCACCGTCCGCGCATATTGTGGCCATTCGGCGATGCCTATGACAAGAACCAACATGAAAATTGCAAGCTCACTATAAAGCTCGGCACCAAAAGCGGCTTGGAAAACGGCTAACGTAATAATCGCCACCATTAACGTCGAAAATGATAACTGAATATCAGCAAGGCGCATAAAGAAGGCATCAATCTTGCCGCCTAGATAACCAGATAACAATCCAATTGTGACCCCTAAGACACCTTGTAAAAGAACCGCGAAAAAGCCAATAGTCAAAGAAATCCTCATGCCATACAAGATGGTGCTGAGCAAATCACGACCTTGAGGATCGGTTCCAAACAAAAATCTAGAGTCCCCTTCTTCTTCATTCCAAATAGGCGGAATTTCACTATCCATTAAATCAATTGATTTAAGATCATAAGGGTCAAATGGGGATAAAACCGGTGCCAACACGGCACAAGAAATTAAAACAAAAACAATCGCTAAGCTTACCACCGCAACCTTGTCTTTTCGAAAACGATAGACAAGATCAGAATTTAAAAGTGATTTTAAGTTGATCATGATTTTTGTCCCACCAACTTCACCGTAGGGTTTACCCACGTATACAGAAGGTCGACGACAGTATTAGTCACGACAAAAATCAAACCAACGACAATTATGTAAGCAATAATCAGGGGCGTATCCACGCGATTAACCGCCTCTAAAAAGAGAAACCCCATTCCGGGCCATTGAAAGACGCTTTCAGTCAAGATTGTATAGGCAAGCATGGTTCCAACTTGCACGCCGCCCACAGTGATGACGGGCAGAAGAGTATTTTTAAAGGCGTGTAGAAACCATATCCGTTTAGGGTAAAGTCCTTTAGCCCAGGCAAACCGAATATAATCCAGTTGCAAGATTTCCATCATCTCGGATCGGATCAAGCGAATAAAGAGCGGCATCATAATCGATGCGAGTGATATACTCGGCAAAATAAGATGAGCTAATCCATCGGCATTGAATAAACCAGAATCCCAACCAAGTGGGTCCGTCACGTCCCCGCGCCCGAATGAGGGCATCCAACCCAATTCTACTGAAAATACATAAATTAAAAAAATTGCTGTCAAAAATACAGGAACAGAGATTCCAATAATACTGAAACTCATTATAAAGCGCGTTAGCCAGCTTTTCGGCCGAATAGCGCAATATATTCCAAAGGGTACGGAGAAAAACACAATGATGAAAGTTGCCCCAAAAACCAACTCCAATGTCGCGGGAAACTTCTTTGCAATAACTTCAAGGGCAGGTTTCTTGAAAAAATAGGAATCCCCGAGATCTCCCTGTACAGCCTTCGATAAAAATCGGCCATATTGAACAAGGAAAGGATCGTTAAGCCCCATTCTATCTCGAAGCGCATCTCTTTCACTTTCCGAGACCGATTGCCCCACCAATTCACGCAGTGGGTCCCCAAGGTTGTCTTGTATTGAAAACCCGATCAGGCTGATAACAAACATCACAAGTGTTGCCTGCATTAGTCGTCTGACGGCGAAATAAAAATAGTCCAAGCCAAAATGCCCTTAAAAAAGGTTGGGCTCTATTTCAAAAAGAGCCCAACCGAAACAATTACGTATATGTTTTATTCCATAACCAAATCGCCCAAATATGGGAAATTCATTACATTTACAACTGCTTCAATATTCACGCCTTTACGAGCGCCCCAAGCAAGATTTTGCCAATGAAGGGGAATAAAAGCGGCTTCGTCATACAAAGTTGTCTCAACTTCTTGTAGTACTTTTGACCGCTCCACAGGGTCTGTCATACTTTGGCTTTTAACAACAAGGTCATCAATTTTTGTATTTGAATAGTTACCGCTGTTATATTGTCCATAACCAGTTTCAGAGTTTGGAGTCATTGTTAAAAATTCAGAAAAATTTGCTGAATCTTCTGTATCTGAATGCCAGCCAATCATCATAATGTCAGATGAACGTTCATCAAATGCAGGCCAATATTGCGCTTTAGGCATTGTTTTCAATTCAACTTTAATGTTGATTTTAGAAAGCATACTTGCCACAGCTTCAGCAATTTTGGCATCATTTACGTACCGATTATTCGGTGCCGCCATTGTCACTGTAAAGCCATCTTCTAGGCCGGCATCTTTCATCAGCTGCTTTGCTTTTTCTAGATCATATCGAGGCTTCAATCCATCAACATACCCAGCATATCCTTTTGGTCCTTGCTGTCCGGCTGTTGTTGCAAAACCTTTCATGATTTTTTTGACGATACCATCATTATTAACAGCGTGAACGATGGCTTGCCTGACGCGCTTATCTTTAAACTGCGCCACACGATCTTGGTTCAATTGAAATGTAATAATCCGTGTTCCGCCCATTGTGACCGCATTAGTATTTTCATTACTCGCAATGCGTTCAAGATCGGTGGGAGGGACGGGAGCAATGAAATCAACATCACCAGAGAGAAGAGCCGCAACACGAGTTGGCCCTTCTTTAATCGGTGTCATGATAATTTCTGACACATTACCAGGCGATTTTTTATCCCAATAACCGGCAAATCTGTCGAACACAACCTTTACACCCTGCTCACGAGATTTAATTATAAAAGGCCCTGTTCCAGAGACATTGGTGGAGGCGAAAGAATCGCCGTGCTTAACAATCCCAGCCTTTGATTTTCCTTTTTCATCAAAGCCTGTATAAAATTTTCGATCCATCGCAAAGATATAAGTCGCTTGATGAAGTACTAACGGATAAGGCTCAACGGTGACTAGATCGACAGTATTTTTATCAACAACCCGCATGACTTCAAAGGGTGCGAACAAGCCTTTAAAATCTGGACTTTTCTTCAAACGGTCAAAAGTCCAGACCACATCAAGTGACGTCATAACGTTGCCTGAATGGAATTTCACGCCTTCTCGTAAATGGAACCGTGTCGTTTTGTCATCAACCCGCTCCCAGCTTGTCGCAAGGCGTGGCTCAAACCCAAGGTCCTTAGTCCAGCGGACAAGAGGATCAAAGATCATATGCGAAAGTTGAAGCGTTCCACCCGATAGTTGTTCATGAGGATCCAGTGATACTGGATCCGCATCGTAAGCCATTTTAAGCGTATTCGCCTGAACTCCTGCAGACATACCAAGGCAAATTGCCGTTATGACTGCGGTCTTAAAGATTCGTCTCATTAGTCTCTCCCATATTGAAGTCTGATTAGTTTATCTAAATAAGTTGATTTCATTCTCAATGCGCCAAATCAAAAGAGGCTCACAAGAACCGACCACTTCTTTTTTACTTCCACTTCTTACGAGTGGTTGCACAGGAAACTAAATTTAAATATGCAAGACATTCAGTCAAGAAAAATCTAAACTATCGCTAAACTATTGATCATTTTGGTACTTCTGATTAATGACTGTCTGGACATCAAAAGTATTTGTAAAATACAAACTTGGAGAAGCATTCATATAAGCTACTTAGGATGAAAATCTTCAATGAAACGATAAAGCAGGATTGTTGTGACGAGAACCGAAAACCCAGAAACAAACAGTTCGAAATTTTCTCATTTACGGCATGTAAGTGATGAATATCCAATACTTTCGCTGATTAGTGAGCCTGCTCTTGTCCTTGACCCAAATGGGGACATTAAAGCATCTAATGAAAAATGGTTAAACTTGCTAGATAGCAATATAAACCCTATTCCGAGTTTATATTCTCTCCTCTCCCATCAGAGCACTGAGAGAATCAAGACGTTATTTCAAAGTCTTGAAAATAAACACATAGAAATAATAGAAACGGTATCAATCAAATTCATTGACGCCCCTCCTCTCTCTGCAAACCTGCATTGTATGAAGGACGGTAAATTTCTTATCTTGTCTGTTCACATTGTTACAGAAAAAATAGATAATCCGTGGACGACATCAACAATAGGGGGCAACAGCAACATGCTATTGGAAGCCATCCCTGCTCCTGTTTTTTGTAAAGACATCAATCATCATTACATTGCCTGCAATGAAGAATTTTCAGATTTTTTGGGCATGGCGCGACAAGATCTAATTGGGAAAAGTGTGTTTGAAGTGGCCCCTTCAGATAGTGCCGACATTTATAGAAAAGCGGATGACGACCTATTCCAGCGCGGTGGAAAACAAGTATATGAAACGCAAGTTCTTCATGCTGATGGGGTCATGCGGGATGTTATGTTCCACAAATTTGTTTTCACAGATGAAAACGGGAGCGCGGCGGGACTCATTGGCATCATACTGGATGTTACCCCTAGGAAAAAAGCAGAGCGAGATTTAAGGGATAGTGAAGAGCTTCTAGAAGCTGTCATTGCAAACAGTCCAGCTTATATTTTTGTGAAGGATCTTGATGGAAAATATATGATTGCCGGTAATAAATTTACAAACAAAATTGGATGGCCGGACGGGTATTTGATTGGTAAAAATGACTATGATATTTTTTCTAAAGACGTAGCTGATGCACTGACCGCTAACGATCGACGGGTTATTGAAGCAAGCCAACCCTTGTCTGAAAAAGAAACAATTACAATTAACGGCAAAACAATAACCAACTTGGCCGTGAAATTTCCTTTATATGATAGAAAAGGGAATATAACTGGCGTCGCGGGCATCGCAACGGATATCAGTGAACTTGTTCTTACAGAAGAAAAACTTAGGATGTCTTCCAAACATCTGGAACAGCAGGTTGAACAGAGAACAAAGGAGCTATCTGAGGAAATACGAGTTCGACAAGTCGTCGAACAAGAACTTCAGCAAGTCTTATCAACAAGCCCTATTGGTGTCGGTATCGCCGATATGAGTACGGGCTTAATCAGTTTTGCGAACACACGACTAATAGAGCTTTTATCCCCTGAAAGTGACACTATTATAGGCGATCCAGTACAAAACCACTGGGTATTTCCTGAACAGCGTTTTCAGTATTTCAACACCATACAGGAAAGTGGGTATGTGGAAATTCTGGAAGCCTATATTTACAGAACGAACAGAGAACCCTTTTGGGCGAATGTGTTTGGACATCGTATAAGTCGGAACGGCCAAGACAGTGCTGTTTTCTGGATTTATGACCTTACGCAGATAAAAACTGCCCAAGAAGATATACAAAAATCAGAGCACGAACTTCGACGCATGCTTTCAGCCAGCCCTGTTGGTGTTGGTATATCTGATCCGGAGACCGGCATTTATTCCTTTCTAAATGCGAGACTTCTGGCACAATTTTCGAGTAACCAGGAAGACCTTGTCGGCAAAAGTACATTACAGTTGTGGAAAAATCCTGAAGACCGCAATGACCTTTTAGAGGAATTCAGAATAAACGGATTCACTAAAAGCCGCGAAATTGAGATGCGCCGAACCAATGGTGAATATTTTTGGGCCCTGCTGAGTTGGACAAAATTATCCATTGATGGGGACGATAAAATTGTCTCCTGGGTATATGATATCGGTCAAATAAAAGAAGCTCAAACACTCTTGGAAAAATCCCACGAACATTTGGAAAAGAGTGTTGCTCTTCGTACCCGAGAACTTGAAAAAGAAATTAGCGACCGGAAGAAAATTGAGGAAACCCTTCGCGAAAGTGAAGCACAATTTGAAGCCGCAGCAAATTCAACATCCGATTGGTTTTGGGGCATGGATGAAAATTTAAGATTTAATTCCTTCTCCGAACGCCTCTCTGAAATTACGGGTATTGACCCCAAAGACATGTTTGGAAAAACACGTAAAGAAGCTGTTTTAACCGCCACTAAGACACCAGAATGGGAACAGCACATTCTTGACTTAGATGCGCATCTGCCCTTTCGAGATTTTCAGTTTATGACATTACGCGAAGATGGCACTCCTCTTCATGTATCGATTAGCGGCACACCTGTTTTTGATGAAGAAGGCGATTTTCGAGGTTATCAAGGTGCGGGGCGGGACATATCCAAAGATAAGGTAGCGACTGAGACTGCAAAAAAATTGGAAATGCAGCTGCAACAATCACAAAAAATGGAAGCAATAGGCCAACTTACCGGTGGTGTTGCTCATGATTTCAATAATATCCTTGCTATTATTCTTGGTAACCTTGACTTAATGGATGATCAGCTTCCAGACGATCACACCCTTCGCCCGTTCCTGAGCGCAATTGAGAGATCGGCAAGCAGAGGCGCGCAATTAACCCAACGACTACTCGCTTATTCACGCAAACAATCCCTAAAACCGCAGATTTCCTATCTGGAAAAACTCACCGACGAAATGTTGGATTTAATAGACAGGCTACTTGGGGCAACGATTACAATTCATTGTAAGCATGACCCAAAACTTCAACCCGTCTTTGCCGATCAAGGGCAAATAGAAAATGCTTTGGTAAATTTATGTATTAATTCCAGTGATGCTATGCCGGATGGCGGAGATTTATTTATTGAAACTGGCAACTTGGTAATTAATGACGGTAACCTTGATCAATATTCAGATTTGAAAAAGGGACGGTATAGCTGGCTATCTGTCCGGGATACGGGATTTGGCATGAATACGGATACACTTGATCATGTGTTCGAGCCCTTTTTCACAACAAAAGACGTGGGTAAAGGAACGGGATTGGGCCTAAGCATGGTTTTTGGTTTCGCAAAACAATCTCATGGTACCGTCCTTATGACAAGTGAGCAGGACGTTGGTACGATTGCCACGATCTTTTTGCCGAGCATAGACCCTACTTAGAAAATTTGAGCTAAAGGCTAGAAGCCCCCTCTTCGGCTCGCCCAACACGCTCTCTCATGCCTGAGAACATATTGCGACCAGAACCAAAACTGTTTTCGTTGATAAGATTTGGGGTAGGCTGCCGCTTTGCTAATTCTTCTTCAGGAATTTGAACATCCAGCGATCCAGTTTCCGCATTCAGAGAAATAATATCCCCATCTTGTATTAGGCCAAGAATCCCTCCGTCAATTGCTTCAGGAGACACATGAATGGCTGCAGGAATTTTACCAGAGGCCCCCGACATGCGCCCGTCCGTAACCAATGCAACCTTATATCCTAAATCCTGCAGCACGCCCAAAGCCGGGGTCAACTTATGCAACTCCGGCATTCCGTTTGCGCGGGGGCCTTGCTGCTTTAACACAGCGACAAAATCCTGATGTAATTCACCGGCGGCAAACGCATCTAAAAACCCTTGTTGGCTAACAAATACGCGTGCAGGAGCCTCAACAATATGATGCGCCTTTTTAACCGCTGAGTATTTGATAATTGAGCGTCCCAAATTTCCAGAAAGCAGCTTCAATCCCCCAGTAGGTGCAAACGGATCCGCTGCGGAGCGAAGAATGTCCTGATCAAGACTACTTGACGGAGATTGCCGCCAAACCAACTCCCCCTCATCCAAAAACGGCTCTTCTTGATAGCGCCTCAAGCCATGGCCCATGACAGTGGACACATCTTCATGCAAAAAACCTTCATCCAATAGGGTGCGGATTAAATAGCCAAAACCACCCGCTGCATGAAAGTGATTTACATCGGCCTGACTATTTGGATAAATTCGTGCGACCAAGGGCACGATTGAGGATAACGCGCTAAAATCATCCCATGTGATTTGTATCCCGGCGGCCCGAGCGATAGCTACCAAATGAATGGTCAGATTGGTTGATCCCCCTGTAGCCAGCAACCCTACGATTGCATTTGTGATGGCCTTTTCATCAATCTGCTGCCCAATCGGCACTAAATCCGAAGAGCGCGCAAGAGAGATAGCCTGCGCAGTTGCCTTTTCTGTAAGGGCCGTACGGAGGGGTGTATTTGGATTTACGAATGCCGCCCCCGGTATGTGTAGCCCCATCAACTCCATCAGCATTTGGTTTGTATTGGCCGTACCATAAAAAGTGCAGGTTCCGGGACTATGATAGGAGGCGCTTTCTGCCGCGAACAATTCATCTCGCCCTATTTTTCCAGCAGCGAATTCCTGTCGCACGCGCGCTTTCTCCTCATTTGGCAACCCAGACTCCATTGGGCCTGCCGGTACAAAAAGAACGGGTAAATGACCAAAAGATAGGGCACCGATTAAAAGCCCCGGAACGATTTTATCACACACGCCAAGGCAGAGGGCCGCATCGAAAACATTGTGACTAAGCGCTATGCCTGTCGCCATTGCAATCACATCGCGGCTGAACAATGACAGCTCCATCCCATCCTGCCCTTGGGTAACACCGTCACACATGGCGGGAACACCCCCGGCAAACTGGGCCATTGCACCATGACTTGCCGCGACTTGCTTAATTAACTGAGGATAAGCTTCGAAAGGTTGATGCGCTGACAGCATATCATTATAGGCAGATACAATTGCGATATTGACTGCGGCTTGATCCTGATATCCCTCTTTAATTTGATCGGAAGAGGCCGCGCACGCATGGGCCAGATTACCGCAAGAAAGGCTACTCCTGTGCGGTCCTTTATCTGCGGCTGTCTTTATATTTTCCAGATACTGTCTGCGTGTTTCCACACTCCGCTTAACAATTGTTTGCGTAACAGCCTCAATTTCTTTCCTTGGCATGGAAACTCGCTTTCAATTTTTATGCGGCCCAATATAGCCTGATATTACCCTTGCTAGCCTCAAGCACACGTCCTAAGGGCACTTGAAGATCTCCAGACAGAATTTTTTGATAAATCTCTTTTTTCAGATCCCCAGTAAAATGCAGGAAAGTATGACGCGCTTTTGTCAACGTGGAAAAGGAGAGGGTAATTCTGTCATCCGGCGCGGAGCCTGGCTTAACGAAGTCCGTTTTAAGTCCCTCTTTTTCAGTTAAGAGTTCATCAATATTTGCGGCGCACGGAAACAAG
Organism: Sneathiella sp.; assembly: GCA_036960695.1. Lineage (GTDB taxonomy): Bacteria > Pseudomonadota > Alphaproteobacteria > Sneathiellales > Sneathiellaceae > Sneathiella. The sequence continues at coordinate 51,327 of JBALXM010000003.1, read as the reverse complement.
GACGCCGTATGACCGTCCTCTCCCATTCCCAAAACCAAGGCGTCGATAGGCCTATCCAGTAACCCTAGTTTATCTTCTAATAAGGCGGAGGCTTGCATGGCCGCAGCATTTGGGATGTAGAAACCAATAAAAGAGGCAGCGGAGGCTTCATTTTGCAGCAAATATTGACGCACCATTTTTTCATTGCTTCGGCTATCGGAGGCATCCACCCACCGCTCGTCCGCAAGCAGAACGGTCACATTTGACCATGGGATTTTTTGTTTACTGAGACTGATCAACATCCCCTTTGGGGTATTACCGCCTGAGACAACAAGCGAGGCGTCTCCGCGGTCAGAAATCGCCGCAATGAGTATCTTTGCGATCTCTTCACTGAGCGCCGCATCCAATTTCTCAGTAGAAGAGAAATTATATTCATCTGCTAGAAACATACCTACAACTCTTCTCCGTCATGCCAGGCTCGATTATCTTTCGCAATCAGCGCAGTGGCAGCTGAGGATCCCATTGTACCGGCTTGATAAAGAGACAACGCCATTTGGCTACGGTGCCACCCCTCCATAATAGGCTCCACCCATTTCCACGCGGCCTCCAATTCGTCCCCCCGCATGAATAAGGTAGAATTACCTCTAACTGAATCCAGTATTAATCGCTCATACGCTTCCGGCGCGCGACTTCTAAAAACATCAGAATAACTTAAGTTTAAAGGTGTTTGTTGCAGCCGCAAGCCTCCGGGTCCCGGAACCTTACTTGTCATGATCAGTTTTATTCCCTCATCAGGCTGCAATCGAATGATTAACCTGTTAGGCTTCAATCCTTGCCCGCCGCCTGAGAAAATTTGGTGAGGAACAGGCTTAAACTCAATGACAATTTCAGAGAATTTCTGACGTAATCTTTTTCCAGTACGAAGGTAGAACGGAACGCCCGTCCAACGCCAGTTATCGATTTCAGCTTTAATCACGACAAAAGTTTCGGTGTCGCTTTCCTCTAAATTACAGTCTTCTAGGTATCCCCTGGTCGCTTCCCCGCCGATCGCTCCGGGCTCATACTGGCCCCGAACTGTCCGATCCTGAACCATTTCACCAACGATAGGACGAAGGCTTTTTAAAATTTTAAGCTTTTCATCTCGAACGGAATCCTGCTCGAAATGTGCAGGAGGCTCCATCGCGACAAGACACAGTAGCTGTACTAGATGATTTTGCACCATGTCGCGCAAGGCACCACTGTCATTATAATAATCTCCCCGACCTTCCACGCCGATGGTCTCTGCCACCGTAATTTGTACATGGTCAATCATCCCGTGATGCCAAACAGGCTCAAACAGTGAGTTACCAAACCGAAGAACCATCAAGTTCTGAACTGTTTCTTTTCCTAAATAATGGTCAATTCGGAAAATCTGGTCTTCTTTGAAATTTTTCGCAATACGGGCGTTCGTATCCTGAGCGCTTTCAAGATCCATACCCAAGGGTTTTTCCAGAACAATCCGGGTCTTTTCGTGAATGGTGCCCGCTTTTTTGAGCTGGTCTCCAATATCACCAAAGAGGGAGGAATGCGTTGCCAGGTAAAAGACCCGAATTCGATCTTCATTTTTATCCAACCGGGCTCTTAAAGCTTTAAAATCGTCCTCTTTTTTCACATCAAGCTGGATATAATGAAGACGTTTTGAAAATGCTGTCCAATTATCTTCAGAGAAGGGGTTATCCTTCATGTGCTTCTCGCACCCAGTTCGCACAGTTTTTGCGTATTCTGTTTGTGAGAGTTTGGATCGACCAAGAGCAATAATACCGCATTGCTCCGGCAACCGCCCATCACATTCACTGAAGAGGAGAGCAGGCATCAGTTTCCTGATAGCTAAATCCCCTGTTCCGCCAAAGACGACGAAATCAAAAGGGTCAACACCCAAGGCTGCACTCATGAAGGAACCTCTTTCGTATTTTACTGAGTTCCAATCATAAAAACTGGAACTACATTTTCCGCTGCATTCTACACTATTAATCAATAATGGCTTGGTATACGAGAGCCCTTAGTTCTTTTCGAATGGGGTAGAAACTAGAGGGCATAAGTTGCGTTGCAAAAAGCACAACCAGATCTTCCAAAGGGTCGACCCAAAAAACAGTACTGGCCATCCCTCCCCAACCAAAATCACCAGGAGATCCCATCATTTGTGCTTTAGTGGGATCGAGCATAACCCAACCGCCAAGGCCGAAACCAACGCCTGCAAAAGATACTTCTGAGAATACTGGCTGACCCATTGAGGCCAAATCACCAGGCATATGATTTTGGGTCATAAAATCAACTGTCCGACTTCCCAGTAATTGATCTCCTCCCGCGCGCCCTCTCAACCGTATCATGTCGGCAAATTTCATATAATCCGTAACAGTTGACAATAATCCACCGCCGCCAGAGAGCCCTTGAACAGTTTTTTCAGCGTAAATAGACGACTCTGGAGCATCAATAAGTTTAAGCTTTCCGTTCTTACCGGGCGTATAGCTTGCGGCAAAACGGGCTTCTTTTCCTCGACTAATTTCAAAAGAAGTATCTGCCATATCCAGAGGGTCGAAGATAACGTCTTGTAAGAACACATCCAAGGCTTTCCCAGAAATAACTTCGATCAAGCGTCCAACCACATCTGTTGAAACACCATAATTCCAGCGTGTTCCCGGTTCGAACTTAAGGGGCATTTGGCCTAGTCGATTGACCTGATCTTCCAAGATCCCGCGCCTTGGTCCAAAATCCATTTTGGCCTCAGAATAAAGGCTCTCTAAAACCCCCAGATTAAAATCGTACGTCAAACCAGAACAATGTGTCAGAAGATGATGGATTGTTGGCTTAACCTTACAAGGCTCCGTATCCTCCACAGATGATGCATGCGCCCTTAAAACCCGCATATCCTTAAAGGCAGGGATATACATCTCAATAGGATCATCAAGGTGAAACAACCCCTTCTCGTACAAGGTCATTAGTGCAACCGACGTGATCGGTTTCGTCATGGAATAGAAACGGGCAATGGTATCGCCGCTCCACCGCACATTATTTTCTATGTCAGCAAGGCCCGTCCAATTCGAATAGACCACCTCCCCGCTTCTGGCTACAAGAGTTTGCGCCCCAGCAAGCTTTCCAGCCCTTACATAGCGGTCCATCCAGCTGGTGATATTCTCTAATCTGCTGGATGAGAAACCCAGTGCCTCCGGCTTAGTTGTTATTTCCATGACGTTCCCTTTTAACTCCCTTAGCCGGTGCCCTTATGGTTGGGCCTCTATTGTTTTTTGAGATTGAACGCCTAAGCCTTCGACGCTCATTTCAATTTTTTGACCGAGTTTCAGAAAAATTGGGTCCGGTTTACAGCCCATGCCAACACCTGGTGGTGTCCCCGTCGTAATAACGTCGCCGGGCTCCAAGGTCATAAACTCGGACAAATGGGAAATAATGGTAGGAACATCAAAAATCATGGTTTTAGTATTCCCATCTTGATACCGGTGGCCGTCAACTTCTAGCCACATATCAAGATTTTGAGGATCAGCGATCTCATCTTTAGTCACGAGCCAAGGACCAATTGGTGCAAAGGTGTCATGGCTTTTTCCTTTAACCCACTGACCAGAACGCT
>JBALXM010000003.1:33959-47629 GCA_036960695.1 Sneathiella sp. | reverse complement strand
CCAATTGGTGCAAAGGTGTCATGGCTTTTTCCTTTAACCCACTGACCAGAACGCTCAATCTGGAATGCTCGTTCAGACACGTCATTGACGTTGCAATAACCGGCTACATGATCCAACGCATTTTCGACGCTGACATATTTTGCACGCTTGCCGATAACGATCCCAAGCTCGACCTCCCAATCGGTTTTCTCCGATCCGCGGGGGATCTCAATATCATCATTGGGTCCGCAAATAGCGGTTGTTGCTTTCATAAAAACGATGGGCTCTTTAGGGATAGGCATACCGGCCTCTAAGGCATGGTCAGAATAATTCAGTCCAATACAAATGAATTTCCCTACGTCACCAACGCAAGCACCAATCCGAACGTCACCGCTGACTTTTGGTAAGGAACTTGGATCAATTTGGGCAAGTTTCGCAAGCCCTGCTTTTGTTAGGACAGAGCCCGCGATATCGCCGACAACCGCTGACAAATCACGAATAGTCCCAGTCTCGTCTAATAAGCCCGGCTTTTCTGCGCCCATCTCACCAAATCTAAGCAACTTCATATTTCTTCCCCCTAAAACAAGACAGCCTTACGGCATAGCAATAACAATTTTCCCAAAATGCGCACCACTTTGCATAAGCTCAAAGGCTTTACGGGCATCTTCAAAAGGAACGACTTCATCGATAACAGGATGTATTTTATTCTGAACCAAGGCTGCGTTCAATTTTGCGAACATCGCTTGCGGGCCCACATAAATTCCCTGCAAACGCACTGATTTTCGCATAATAGCGGTGGGATCTATCTTCCCGCCAGTCAAAACGCCAACCAGCGAAATTGTACCCCCTACACGCACTGCCTCCACTGACTTTTCTAATGTTCCAGCGCCGCCAACCTCAACGACCACGTCAACACCAGCACCGCCAGTCAGCTCTTGAACGCGGCGCTCCCAATCCGGTGTTGTCCGATAGTTGATCATCTCACTTGCGCCCATTTCGTGAGCACGCGCCAATTTTTCATCACTGCTGGACGTCACGATCGCCCTGATACCACAAGCTTTCGCTAGCTGAAGAGAAAAGACCGACACGCCGCCAGTTCCCAGTAGCAAGGCTGTGCTTCCAGCGGTTGCCCCACCAGTTTCAATCAGACAATTCCAAGCAGTCAACGCTGCACAGGGAAGCGTGGAGGCTTCTTCAAAAGACATATGCTCTGGCATCGGCAAGAGGCCATTTTCTTTAAAGACAACATATTCGGCTAAGACACCATCAATGGGACCGCCCAATGCACTTGCCATTGTTTTTGTTGTTATAGGGCCGCTGACCCATTCTTGGAAAAAGCACCCTACCACGCGATCGCCGGATTTATAGGAAGTAACCCCTGAGCCGACTTCTTCCACTATTCCAGCGCCATCAGAATTTGGAATTCTCTCTTCCGTTATCCCTCTTGCTGAAGCGTTGTTTATTGTAAGAAAGTCCCTGTAATTGATCGAACTGGCTTTCATTTTCACCAGTATCTCTCCAGGACCAGGCTTTAGCACGTCCCGATCTCTCAATTGCAGTGCATCTAACCCTTGGCCTTGAGCAATGACATAGGCTTTCATTTTTCTCTCCACATTAAGTACCCATTTACCCTTGGGAAATTGTTTCTTTAGGCAGTGTTATAGCACTTTTCCATTTTCCGCCTATACGTCGATTATATTTTAAACTTTTTTGCTGGGACAAAACGTCAATATGACTATCATAGCGGACAACCAAGGTAGGTAATTCTACTCAATAAGAATATTTCTTGAAGAAGAAAAGAATGATTGATCAAGTCATCAGCAATTTTAACATACTGCATATATCTGTTATTTGCGGCGCTTTCCTGGCAGGCGGCTTTGTAAAAGGGGTCTCCTCCTTTGGCCTTCCAACAGTGTCGATCCCCTTCATTTTAATAATTGCCCCCCTGCCCACGGCTATCTCAATATTGGCTGTTCCGCTTATCGTCAGTAATTTCTTTCAAATGATTTTTGCAGGAGACATCATTGGATCAATCAAGCGGCACTGGACACTCTTACTTCCTTTGCTTGCAGGTCTGCCCGTCGGGGTCTACTTTCTAGCTCTTGTCGACACCCAGATTTTAACGGTTCTTCTAGGAATTATTTTGATCGCTATTACCTCTCTTGAATTAAAAGGAATATCTTTCACTTTCCTTAAGACTAAAGAGAAACTAGTTGCCCCCATAATTGGAGCTTCCACCGGCATAATCGGCGGCATGACATCCTTGTTTGGCATTATCCCAATTTTCTTTTTTGTCTCCTTAGGGTTGCCAAAAGAGCGATTTGTATCAGTGGTTAGCGTCCTGCTTTTTTCAGGAAGTCTTGTTCTTGGGGCAAGTTTGCAAAGGTCCGAATTTTTAGGCCCACTGGAAGCCGTGTATGGGCTTATTGGCCTCATACCCATCTTCATCGGCGTGAAAGTGGGAAATAAAATCAGAAACCGAGTAGACCAACTTTTCTTCAGAAAAATTATTCTCTGCCTAATTTTACTCGTTGGAATTTCCATGGTTATCCGAAATGCAGAGGTCTTTTTATAATCTCCAAACTAGTTTACTGACTGTTAAAAGAAATAAATTTGGGGCTAATTTCTTTTAACAACTTCTTCAATATCGCTTCTTCATAACTGTAATAATCATTTGCTTTTATGACAAAGGCGCCGGACCCACCAATTATTTTTTGTTCGAAATACTGATCCAGTGATCTGAACTCATTTAGGATGACAAGCCCATTTATGACGATCCCCTTGTCGACAGCTCTCTTGACTGCCTCCTCTGGCGCAATGCCACTATTGTCTTGTCCATCACTTGAAATATCGATCACTTGGCGCGCGCCAGCGTAGTTATTTTTGTTAAGTGATATTTGAGAGAATTTAATTATTCCCCCCAAAGAGGTTCCCCCATCAGCAGCCATTCGTGGCTGTCTCAAAAGATCTGCTGATAGTTCCAAAATATCACCATCGGAAGATATTTTCCGCCAAGGGATCACCGGAATTTGGACGTCCCATTTTGACCATTGTATTACTGTCACTGCAATACTGCCTATAGGACCTGAATTAATAAGCTCACGGACCTTCGTTGATCGAAAGGCATTCGCAAGCCCCTTCATCTGCAACTTATATTCTACATTATCGACACTGTAGGAGCAGTCCACAGCAAGCACGAGTTCCAGATCCACGCGCTCAATCGCAACGGCATTCGATTGGAATTTGATCAAACTAAAAAATACGGCAAAAACAGTTAATATTTTCCGTCCGGAGAACACTAAGATAACTGCCTTATTTTCTCTGAAGTTTTTACGGGCACCGGCAATGTAAAACTAAATTTTGCTCCACCCTCGGCCTCATTTTCAGCCCAAATCTTTCCTCCAAGAAAAGTGATGATTTCCCGGCATATTGCAAGACCAAGCCCTGTCCCTTGTGGCTTTTCAGCGCCATCAATTTGTGACTGGTGAAACCGGTCAAATATTTTCTCTTCAAGGGACACGGGAATACCCGCTCCATTATCTCCAACGGTTACGCGCAAGCCTTGCTTATCATTTAACACCCGAACTTTGATTTTTCCGTTATTCTCATCACAAAATTTAATGGCGTTGGACACAAGATTAATCATCACTTGAATGAGTTGGTCCCGATCAGCTTGAACCCGCGGCAACTCTTCAGACATATCGAGTGTCAAATCAATGTTCCGCTCTTTAAGCAATAGATTAAGGGCCGCCAGTGCCTCTTTGATTGTGGAAGGGACATCAACCTCCTCTAACAGCCAATCCATTCGGCCCGCTTCCATTTTTGCGAGATCCAAAAGCTGATCAATCAACCGGGTCAATCGTTCACTTTCATTTACAATGATCCCTAAAAACTGCTTGCGTTCCTCAGGCGATACATTCGGATTATCTTGAAGAATTTCACCAAATGCCCGAAGACTGGTCAAGGGTGTCCTGAACTCATGACTAACCATAGACAGAAAGTCATCTTTCATTGAATCCAGTTCTTTTAATCGGTCATTTGCCAGTCGTAATTGCTTTGTCGCATGCTCCAATTCAGATGATTTCTCCTCCAGCCGATGGCTGTATTCAATCACCTGACTGGTTTCATCCAAAATACGATAAACCTCATCCAATCCGACAATCTCACCTTTAACAATGGAGCCGATCATCACACGGGCAGTGGCTGACCCTATGGAACCCGCCAATAATTTCTCTGCATGATCAAGCAGGGCTGCATCTGCAACCGTATTTTTCTTAATTAGAATTCCACTTTTTTGAGAATAAGTATCGAATGCTTCTGCGACTCTTTTCGCCCCAACAAATCGCCCTACAAGTTGCTGAAGGTCAGACGTGGTAGCCGATCCACGCCAATAGCGACTATCTTTGTTATCCTCGGAATACCCAAAGACATCGACAAATAACTTGGCCTGAATGCGCTCGATGGCAGTTTGCTTCGACAAGAGGGAGCCCAACCAATAGGCTCCAACATTAGCACCTATGCTCCAAAAGAGCGCATGAGTGAGGCGATCATATCCTTCAAGCCCAAAAAGGGCATAAGGTTTCAACCACCAAAGACCAAAAGGGCCTTGCTCAATAAAACTAATCGGCAACCAACCAGATTGCGCAAAAGAGGGGAGCAGTAAGGTGTAAACCCAAACAAGAAACCCCAATAACAACCCTGTCAGAGCTCCCCCATAGGTGGCATTTTTCCAAAAAATACCGCCAATTATTGCCGGTGCAAATTGGGCCGCCGCCGCGAAAGATACGAGCCCTATTGTAACTAGGGAATAGCTTTCACTGGCAAATTGATAATAACCGTATCCAAGTACAAGGATCAAAAATATGCTGGCTCGTCTTATGGCAAGTAGAAGTCCCGTTAAGTCATCATTTTTACTGACATTAAGAACTTTCCAGCGCAGCAAAAGGGGCATAACCAGATCATTACAAACCATAGTACTCAGAGCAATTGCAGCAACAATAACCATTGACGTTGCCGCAGAAAGGCCCCCTAAGAAGGCAAATAACGCGATAAACTCATGACCGTAATAAAGCGGCACCGTCAGCACGAACATATCGGCGTCCGCTGGCGTTCCTGCAAAGGCCAACCGTCCCCCAATTGCAATTGGCAATACGAACAAATTAATAACCAAAAGATAGGCTGGGAACAACCACGTTGCTTTCCTGAAATAGTCTTCTTCGACATTTTCAACGGCCGTAATGTAGAATTGCCGCGGCAAACAAATAATTGCCGCCATAGAGAGCAACGTCATCGTCATCCAAAGACTGTATCCAGACCCCCGACTAACGGTGAACAAAGCAGAAAGTTCAGCATCGACTGAAGCGCGCTGAAAAATATCTGTAAAGCCATTAAACACGCCATAAGTGACGAACCCACCAACCGTCAAAAACGCAACTAATTTAACGACCGATTCAAAGGCTATGGCTGCCACTAGCCCTTCATGATGTTCACTTGCATCGATGTGACGTGTTCCAAATAGAATTGCGAAAAGTGCCAAGGCTATGGCAACGAGTAAAGTGGTATCGACAAAGAATATAGGCTCAATTGGCTCTGTAGGCAGAAGTCCGCCAGAGGATGTAATTAGAATGCGGAAGCTTGTGGCAATTGATTTTAATTGCAACGAAATATAGGGAGTTGTTCCAACAACCGCGATTATTGTGACGAGCCCCCCTAATACCGACCGCTTCCCATATCGAGAGGCAATAAAATCTGCGATCGACGTGATGCGGTGCTGCTTGCAAATCCGAATAATTTTTATCCAAACGAATGACCACAATACAAAGACCAAAGTCGGTCCTAAATATATAGGAAGGAAATCCAGTCCGGTGGTCGCTGCCCTGCCGACACTCCCATAAAATGTCCAGGAGGTACAAAATACGGCAATAGACAACGTGTAAATGTACGGATTTCGGGAGAGAATTCGCTTAATACCCGCCCGGGAGTCTACATAATGCGCTATGGCAAAAAGAAGCCCAAGATATAAAAAAGAGACACTGAGTACTAAGCCGCTACTCATTACCCGACCTCACATCCCTTGCACCCGTCGTAAGCTGAAGATGTTCGTCTTCATTAGTGGCGACAGTTGGCGTTTTCCGACTCCGCGCACCTATGGCAATGAAGCCAATCATTACCGCCCATAAACCGAAAAGATACAAAAAGCTGAGAGGAAACCCGAAGATCAAAACCGGTTTATCAAAGAGAAACAAAATTGGCGGAAATATGCCGACCAAGAAGGCACAAAAGACAAGAATTGACCATTCTTTTTTCTGACCAGTTCGTTTCATCTACATCCTTTCTCGCTGACCTCAAAGTCCGTTCAAGAAGGAGAAGATTGAGGGGTATCTATATTCATCAGCTTTTTCACTAGATCCCCAAGAACTCTAGTCGAGAAAGGTTTTGTGACGAACTCATCCGCCCCAAGACTAATTGCCTTTTCACGCTCGGCCTCCCGGCTTTTCGCGGACAACATTATAATTTTCACATTTGAACAGGATGGCTTTGATCGAATTTCTTCGCAAACAGCGAAGCCATCTCTTTTGGGCAGCATGATATCAAGTAAGATCAGATCGGGCACATATTCTTCCACCGCCCGAATAGCTTGATCACCATCAGATGCAACCCGAACCGTAAAACCAACCTGTCTCAGTATAAACTGTAGAGACAAGACGATATTCGGTTCATCTTCCACAACGAGTACAGTGTTTGGCATATGTCGCGGAGCCTCCCTGGCACGACGGTGTCATATTAACCTGTTGAACTTCTTTTTATCATTCCGTTTCAACAGATGTCTATTCAGACACCATTGGTTTTAGCACCTAAACTGTAGCGTATAAAAGCAGTCGCTGTCATGCTTCAATCCGCATCCCCTTATAGAAGGACTGAAACATGACGTTTTAATTGTTATCGGTTCATGCGGTTGTCGATCAAGTCTTCAACGACAGCAGGATCGGCCAATGTTGATGTATCGCCTAAACTTCCAAAATCATCTTCAGCAACTTTTCTTAATATACGTCGCATGATTTTGCCAGACCGTGTTTTTGGCAAGCCCGGCGCCCATTGAATAAGATCCGGAGCTGCGATCGGTCCAATTTCTTTGCGAACCCAACTGATAAGTTCTTTGCGTAGTTCTTCTGTCGGGACCTCATTCAAGTTCAGGGTTACGTATGCGTAGATACCTTGGCCCTTAATATCGTGAGGATATCCAACGACTGCGGCTTCTGCCACTTTGCTATGAGCGACGAGGGCGCTTTCCACCTCTGCCGTACCCATTCGATGGCCAGAGACATTGATCACATCATCAACCCGACCTGTGATCCAGTAATATCCGTCTTTGTCACGCCGAGCGCCATCACCTGAGAAATAACGACCGGGGAATGTTGCAAAATATGTCTGGTAAAAACGTTCATGGTCACCGTAGACAGAGCGCATCTGACCGGGCCAGCTATCTCGAATGCACAGAACGCCTTCACATTCTCCGTCAAGCTCTGTGCCATCATTATCCACCATCAAGGGCTCAACACCAAAGAAAGGACGTGTCGCTGACCCTGGTTTCAAATCTGTCGCGCCCGGCAAAGGAGAAATCAATATGCCGCCAGTCTCGGTCTGCCACCAAGTATCGACAATCGCACAGCGACTGTCGCCAACCACTTCATGGTACCAACGCCAAGCTTCTGGATTGATCGGCTCACCGACAGACCCAAGCAACCGGATAGAGGATCGAGAGGTCGCCTTAACTGGATCATCACCATACTGCATCAAGGCACGGATTGCTGTTGGCGCCGTATAAAAAATATTTACCTGATGTTTATCGCAAACGTCCCAAAACCTGGAAACTGTCGGATAATTTGGAACCCCTTCGAACATCAAAGTCGTCGCGCCATTAGCAAGCGGGCCATACAAAATATAGCTATGCCCCGTGACCCATCCCACATCAGCAGTGCACCAGTAAACATCTCCGTCGTGATAATCGAATACATATTGGTGGGTCATAGCGGCGTACACCAAATAGCCACCTGTCGTATGCAGAACACCTTTTGGCTGCCCGGTTGATCCGGATGTATACAAAATAAACAACGGATCTTCCGCGTTCATTTCTTCTGGCGGGCAATCTTCAGAGGCTTCGCTCATGGCCTCTTCATACCAGACATCTCTGCCTTCAACCCAGCTGACAGGATTGCCGGTGCGCTTAACCACGATACAAGTCGTGCAATCGGGGCAATTCTTCAGTGCCGCATCCGTATTAACTTTCAAGGGAATAGTTCGCCCACCCCGAACGCCTTCATCAGCCGTAATGACACAATTAGAGTCACAATCACGAATACGACCGCCTAGGGCATCAGGAGAGAAACCACCAAATACCACAGAATGGACTGCGCCAATCCGAGCGCATGCTTGCATGGCAATCGCCGCTTCTACAATCATGGGCATGTAAATGGTGACACGATCACCCTTTTTTATGCCTTGCGCTTTAAGAACATTAGAAAATTTGCAGACCTCTACATATAATTCTCTATACGTGAGGGTCTTATCATCCGTCGGCTCATCGCCCTCCCAGATAATGGCGGGTTGATCCCCTCGCGCTTCCAAATGACGGTCGAGGCAATTTGCACTGACATTTAGCGTCCCATCGTGGAACCATCGGATATGAAGATCTTCTTGGGCAAAAGAGACGTCTTTAACTTGGGTATACGGTTTGATCCAATCGATCCGCTTCCCATGTTCACCCCAGAAAGTTTCCGGATCATCAATTGATGCCTTATACATAGCCTCGTAACCCGCGTTATCTATCCACGCTGATTTAGCCAATTCATCTGAAACTGGGTATAATTCTTTCAAGGTCATGTCCGTACTTCCCGTTATTTATTGCTGATATTCATACCGCAACAACGCCGTTTATCTATTTTGCTACGTCACATTCCAAACAATTCAAATCTGTTTGTCAAACATTGCAAAGCAATAACGCAATTTTTATGTCTTTTTTCAATGTCGAGTGGAAATACAGGATCATATGGCGAGGTATTCGTGCCTGAGTTCTTTATCCTCTAATACTTCTTTTGCTGTTCCACGGAAGGCAATCTTTCCCATATCCAGAATCAGTGCTTTATCAGCAAGTTGAAGGGCGGCGACAGCATTCTGTTCCACGATGATTGTTGTAATCCCAAGAGAGCGAACTTGCATGAGGATACTTTCGATCTCTTTTACGATAACAGGCGCTAATCCCTCGTACGGCTCGTCAAGAAAGAGCACTTTAATATCGCGTGCAAGTGCCCGTGCTACCGCCAACATTTGTTGCTCTCCGCCAGACATTGTAATGGCGTCTTGAGTACGGCGCTCTCCAAGTCTTGGAAAATGGTCATAGATCTTTTCGATCTCCCATCCCTTAGGTTCCGCGACCTGCGCCAAGATGAGGTTTTCCTCAACTGTAAGGCCGCCAATAATGCGGCGATCTTCAGGAACCAATTGTATGCCCGCTTGCGCCGCTTGAAAGCTTTTCATCGGATGGATAGCTTCCCCGTTGAGATATATCTCTCCTTGGGTCAGTAATGGCTCATCCATCCGTGCGAGTGCTCGTAAAGTAGATGTTTTCCCAGCGCCATTTCTGCCGAGCAACGCGACAATTTCTCCTTCTGCAACATCAAAAGAAACCCCCTGTACAATGTAAGATTCACCATAATAAGCATGCATATCTTGAACACTAAAGTACGCCTGTTTTTGTGTCATTCGTGTGCGCTCCCTAGATACGCTTCTTTAACTTTCGGGTCTTCTCGCACCTCTTCTGGTGTTCCTCCCGCAATAATTTGCCCGCGGGCCAAGACACTAACCTTGTCTGCTAAACTGAACACCACATGCATGTCATGCTCAATAATGACCTTTGTCATACCCCGACTTTTAATTTTCTTCAGCAATTCGATAGTCATGTTTGTGTCATGTCGAGACATCCCTGCCGTCGGCTCGTCCAACAATAATAGCCTCGGATGCAAAATAAGGCACATACCAAGCTCTAATCTCCGTTTGTCACCTCTTGAAAGACTTCCCGCCTCAAGCATCATTTGCTCTTTAAGGCCAACATCTTCCAAAATATGTTCTGCCTCTCCCCGAATATCGGCTTGAGAAGACAACTTATGGTGAGCGTTAAACCTAAAAGAACCGTCCCGTTTTGAAAAAGCAGGAAGCATGACATTCTCTAGAAGAGACATGTCTGGGAAAATTTCAGGCGTCTGAAAAACCCGAGCGACGCCCAACTGAGCAATCTCATGAGGCATCATTCCCGTCAATTCCTGCCCATCAAAAGAAACACGGCCCGAGTCCGGTTTCAATCGACCAACGCACACATTGAGCAAGGTCGACTTTCCTGCGCCATTGGGACCTATGATTGCATGGGTCGTCCCCTCTTCCACTGCCAAATTTACATCTGACAATGCCCGAAGGCCCCCAAAATTTTTCTGAACGTCATCCAGATGAAGAACCAAATTACTCATCACTTATATCCTCCATCACTGGACTGATCTTGCGGTTTTATCGTTCCGCTCGTCTTGGCTTCAGACTTCCGAAGCAGCCCAAACAACCTGTTTATACCTTCAAGAAGCCCCCCTGGTAGGAAGATAATCACGACGACAAAAAGTATCCCAAGGGTCAAATGCCACCCGCCACCGACAAACAAGCCAAAGACCGGCACAAGAATATCAACAAGCGCATCCGGCAAGAAAGAGAACATTTCGGCTAGGACGTTATCATTAAAAGCTGAGAAAATATTTTCAAAATACTTGATCAAGCCTGCGCCAAGAACTGGTCCTACCAACGTGCCAACGCCGCCTAAGACTGTCATCAAGACGATCTCGCCCGATGCCGTCCATTGCATTCGCTCGGCCCCGGCAAGAGGGTCTGTCACAGCAAGCAAGGATCCCGCGAGGCCAGCATACATTCCAGAAATAACAAACGCCGTCAGCATGTAAGGCTTTGTATTAAGTCCAGTATAATTCATTCTATTCTGGTTTGACTTGATCCCTTTCAACATCAAACCAAAGGGAGATCTGAAAATTCTCATAGAGATGAAAAAACAGACAATCAAAATGACTGCACAAAAATAGAAACCCGGATACCCGCTCATTTTTAGACCGAACAGATTTGTAGAGGGCAAACCCGCTTGAGCGTCGAAAAAGAGGCCATCGATAATCCGCGGATCATGCTGCCGCAATTGAAGTCCTGTCTCTCCATTTGTTAAAGGCGTCAAGACAGAATAGGCCAGATTATAAGACATTTGCGCAAAAGCCAGCGTCAATATAGAGAAATATATCCCCGACCGACGCAAACTCAAAAAGCCAATAACAAAGGACAGTGCCCCTGCAAACAAAACACCAAACAGAACTGCGGGAAGGGCATTCATAGTTAGTAATTTAAACGACCAAACTGCGGCATAGGACCCCACGCCCAAAAATGCAGCATGTCCAAAAGACAAATAACCAGTCAGTCCGAAAAGAATATTAAAACCAATTGCAAATATTCCATAAATCGCAAATTTCTGCAGCAAATCAGGATAATTAGCACCGAAAGGTTCTAGCCATATAGGCATCGCCAAAATGACGGCTGCAAAGATCAAGAAACGAGTAAAATCATTCATTGAGGGGTATTTCATTTTAGTCATCCATCACACCTGCACGCCCCATCAAACCGCGAGGTAATACGAGCAAAATAATAACCGCAACCAGATAAATGACGATCTGATCAATACCGGGCAAAATAGAAGTCACGGCTGTCATCGACGCGAATGACTGCACGAGACCTAGCAGGAAACCTGCGAGCACAGCTCCTCCTAATGACCCCATTCCGCCGACAACAACGACGACAAATGAGAGAACGAGAAAGTCCATACCCATGTGAAAATCTGGAGGGAGGACCGGTGTATACATAACACCAGCAAGGCCTGCGACAACTGTCGCCAATGCGAATACAATTGTAAAACGACGTTCTATGTCAATTCCCAGCAACCCTACCGTTTCTCTATCCCGCATCCCGGCACGGACGACCATGCCATAAGTTGTGAATTTCAAAAAAGCAAAGACACCGAAAATAATAACGCCCGAAAACGCAAGATAAACAAGACGCCACCACGGATAAACTACATTTTCACCAAGGCCGATCCAACTGCCAACAGCAGCACTTCCAGACAGTATACTTGGCGCCGCTTGGGGAATTGGGTTTGCACCGAAATATGCTTTCACAATTTCCTGAATGACAATCGCAAGACCGAAAGTCACAAGAATTTGCTCAGCATGGGGGCGCTTATAAAAATGTTTAATAAGCCCCCGCTCCATCACATACCCAATGAGCAGCATGACAGGGATAGCCATTACGATTGAGAGCGGCACTGAATAATCAATAAGAACAGGGCCTGTCTCAGGAAACCATATTTTCAAATACGGCGTTTCTTTAAAAGCCTTGAATAATGTAACACTAGTATCCTCAACTTTCGTGGACAGGGTGATGAGTTTATTAAAAGAGACTGCACAAAACGCACCCACCATAAAAATCGCACCATGAGCAAAATTAACGATGCCAAGTGTGCCAAAGACCAGGGTCAGACCAAGCGCTATCAGCGCATAGGCGGCTCCCTTGTCTAATCCGTTTAAAACCTGAAGAAAAATAGCGTCCATCAACACGTACCTTTGTGAAGTAGCAATCTTAACTGCCAACACAAGTCATATAAAAAAGGTGGCCCTGTCGTTAAAGACAGGTCCACCCTCAAGTTACTGTTAGACTTTGTATGGTCCTAGCTCACCACCAAAAATCTTCCAATCATATTCAACTTGCGACCGTGGTGTCGTTTCCACAATGTTCAGAAGATCAAACTGGCTGGATGGATTTTCGTTACCACGCACCACCAGAACATCCTTAAAGCACTGATGATCTTCAGCGCGATATTCAGTTGCCCCGTTACCCATACCATCAAATTTGAAGCCTTCAAGAGACTTGATAACTTCAGGCGGATAGAATGTTCCCGCCATCTCACAGGCATTTGCATAAAGCAACGTCTGAACGTAACA
Organism: Sneathiella sp.; assembly: GCA_036960695.1. Lineage (GTDB taxonomy): Bacteria > Pseudomonadota > Alphaproteobacteria > Sneathiellales > Sneathiellaceae > Sneathiella. Next base: position 34,571 of record JBALXM010000003.1, on the reverse strand, counting down.
GGTATGAGCAGCCATTGAAGGAGGCGTTCCATATTCTGCACCGAAAGACTTCACGAAAGCTTTGGAAGCGTCATCTTGCAATGCCCAATTCCAGTTGGTTGTTCCCAAAATACCTTTAATGGAATCCCCAGCACCCTGCGCCATTAAGCGAGAGAAAAGAGGCACAACAATTTCGAAATTCTTACCGTTGACCTGTTTATCTCTAAGGCCAAACTGCACTGCCTGCGTCAAAGAATTGATCATGTCTTTGCCGTAGTGATTTAAAATCAACACATCGGCACCAGAATTCAAGACTGGTGTAATATACTGAGAGAAGTCACCTGCGCCCACGGGAGTTTTAACGGTCGCTGTCGTCTGCCACCCTAAGCCCTCAGTGGTATTTTTGATGGATTCCTCTTGTGTCCAGCCCCATGTATAATCGGCTGTGAGATGGTATGCTTTACGCTCTTTTCCATATTCTTTTTCAAGAACAGGACCCAAAGCACGGCCAGACATGTAAGCGTTGAAGAAATGCCTAAAGCCATAACGACGTTTATCTTTACCCGTTGTATCGTTGGAATGGGTTAGACCCGCCATGAAGATCACACCAGATTCCTGACAAAGCGATTGCAC
>JBALXM010000003.1:14179-33859 GCA_036960695.1 Sneathiella sp. | reverse complement strand
TCTTCAGCCCAAGCATTGCTCATAAAAAATGCTGGTGTTGACGCTACGAGGCCCGCGGTAGCCCCTGTCTTCAATAGGCCGCGACGCGAAAAATTAGACTTAAAGTCATTACTCATTATATTCTCCCTTTTGTTCATATGCCCGTAGGCCAATTCCCAATAAAGAGATACGGCTCCCAGTTTTCTACGGCGATGTAAAATTTTCACAAGAACATTATTTTTTCCAACTAAACGTTGGTTTTAGGCAGTTATTTATGTTAATTTTGAAAAGTTAAATTTGTAAACTTGTAAAGAATTGTAAATTTATGACAAAAACTTCATTCTTTGGACCTCGTCTTAAACGGTTACGAAAAGACAAGCGCATTACGCAAGTTAATCTAGCGGGACAGCTTGGAATTTCAGCGAGCTATCTCAATCTCATCGAACATGATCGTAGAGACCTAACGGTCCCGCTTTTGTTGAAATTGAGCCAAATACTGAAAGTTGACCCGCTTATTTTTGCGGATCGTCAGGATGCCCAACTACTCGCCGAGATGAAGGAAACACTTCACGACCCCCTTTTCACCGAAGAGACCATATCCGACCGCGCCATCACCAATATTGCTTCGGAATTTCCAGAAGTTGGCGCTTTGATCGTAAGATTATATAAAGCTTACAAAATCTCCCAAAACGACCTTCTCTATTTGAACGAAAGATTGTCACAAGACTCTTTGCTTGCAGATTCCGCCTTTCGCTTACGAACTTTAGTCACGTCAATTTTATCCCTGACAGAAATCGTACACGACAATTTGGACTTGAAGGAAAAGCAGCGTCAGGAATTTTTAAATATTGTCTTAAAGGACAGCGTTGCGCTCACCGATACCGTCAATGAGATGATCGGCTTTGTGGGTGCAGACCATATTAAAGACGTCGCGCAAGTTGGATCCCCCAGTGAAGCTGTTACTGATTTCATACAAAATCAAAACAATTACTTCCCGGACATCGAGCGCGCCGCGGAAGAGCTTTTAAAAAAACTGAGCCCGAACCCCACACCTAACTTGGCCGAGTTGACCCATTATCTAACAACGCAGTTCAATGTGAGTATCGAATACGCCGCCAAAGACGGCTATGATAGTGAAATAACTTTGTATGATGAACGGCAGCAACATCTCACCTTATCTCGCGCCCTCCCTCCTTCCAGTGTAAAATTCCACCTTGCATTGCTCATTGCACAATTGGGCTACAAAGACCTTTTCAGCTCTCTTCTATTAGGGACGGAACTTGTGTCGGAAACTGCAATAAAAAAAGGCCATGACGCCTTGGCTAACTACTTTGCCGGAGCCTGCTTGTTTCCCTATGACATTTTTTATAAAGCGGCTGAAGATTTTAGGTATGACATTGAGGTTATGCAGCAACAATTTGGCGCAAGTTATGAGCAAATTTGCCATCGCTTAACCACATTACAAAAACCGGAAAGAAGCGGCGTTCCTTTTCATCTGATCCGCACAGACGTTGCTGGCAATATCTCCAAGCGCTTTAGCGCATCTGGATTGCGCATTCCTCGATATGGAAGTGCATGCCCTCGCTGGGTAGTTCACTCATCTCTACTTACGCCCGGCGCTATCTGCACCCAAATTTCCGAAATGCCTGATGGGACAAGATATTTTGCGATTGCCCAAACGATCTCAAAGCCGAGTTTGGGCTTCGCACACCCCAAGAGATATTATGCTATTAGCGTTGGATGCGAAATTAATCACGCCTCAAGGCTTGTCTATGCCGATGGAATTTCCCTCAATGCCCCCAGAGCCGTCATGCCGATTGGCATAACATGCCGCTTATGTGATCGGGAGAATTGCACCCATCGAGCCGCCCCTCCACCTGCGCAACCAAACAGATCTCAAAACAATACAAGGAACCTCTCTCCCGGGATTGGAGACTGGTAAATAAAGCAATCTCTTGCCAAACCATCCTATGGTTGCAAAGATACGCCATAAAATAATAAAAGCCGCTCTTTCAAAACCAACAGCAGGAGGCGAAAATGCGTATCAGAAGTTTCATCATGGGAATGTGTACACTTCCCCTTTCACTCGTCGTATCGACATCCTTCATTCATCAGGCTAGCGCAGAAACGCCGCCTAATATGCTCGTTATTGCAAATCGTATTGACGATATGGTGCAATTGGATCCGGCAGAAATCTTTGAATTCGCCGGAATGGATATGGCACGAAACGTATATGATCGGCTTGTGGCTTTTGATCCGTTAAACCTTTCCAAAGGTGCCATTCCGGGCCTTGCGGAAAGCTGGATCCTTGATGAGGATGGGCAGACATATACTTTTACAATGCGCCCCGGCGTTAAGTTTCATTCTGGTAATCCTGTAACCGCCAAAGATGCAGAATTCTCCTTGCGCCGTGTGATCCAGCTCAAGAAAACCCCTTCCTTTATACTCTCGCAGTTTGGCTTCACTGCCGAAAATGTGAACGCGACGATTAAAGCCACAGGACCGATGACACTTGTCATAAAAACAGACAAGAAATATGCGCCTTCTTTCGTACTCAATTGCTTAACCTCTGGGGTTGGCGGTATTGTCGACAAATCACTTGTGATGGAAAATGAAGCAAACGGTGATCTTGGCCATGAATGGCTTAAAACTCATTCGGCAGGATCTGGCGCCTATAAATTAACGTCGTGGAAGCCAAACGAGTCATACTCACTAACAGCAGTGCCCGGCTATTGGCGCGGTGATGCGCCCATGAAACGAGTTATTGTTCGCCATGTATCCGAGTCAGCAACCCAGCGCTTAATGTTAGAAAAAGGCGATATTGATATTGCCCGTAATTTAAGTGCTGAAGACATTAAGGCTATTTCCGGCAAGGAAGGGCTTGCAGTAGATAACGACCTTCGCGGTCGCATTATGTATTTCTCCCTCAATCAAAAACACCCAATTTTATCAAAACCCAAAGTCATACAAGCCCTGAAATACCTAGCGGATTATAAGGGGATGGCTGGCTCGTTCCTAAAGGGGCAATATGCCGTTCACCAAGCGTTTCTACCTCTGACATATCTAGGGGAATTAAAAGACAAGCCCTATAGTTTCAACGTTCAAAAAGCCCAAACGCTGTTAAAAGAAGCCGGACATGAAGATGGGTTCGAGTTGGAAATGATTGTACGAAATGCACAAGAGCGCTTGGACATTGCCCAATCGTTGCAAAACACTTTTAACCAAGCCAAGGTTAAATTAAATTTGACCGTTGGAACCGGCAAACAAATCTTGGGTCGCTATCGGAACCGCGATTTTGACGTGTATCTTGGTGCATGGGGCCCCGATTATCCAGACCCACAAACAAATGCTGACACTTTCTCTCATAACCCGGACAATCGGGACGCGGCAAAACTGACGGGTAAACTTGCCTGGCGGAATGCTTGGGACATCCCCAAGATGACCTTGGAAACTGAAGCCGCTGTTGTGGAGTTAGATGCCGCAAAACGCGGCGAGATGTACGTAAAAATACAAAAGCAGCACCAAATGAGCTCTCCCTTTGGCATTATGTTCCAACAAACAGAACAAACAGGCCGTCAAGAAGGCGTTCAAAACTTCATTACAGGGTCTGCAATTTCAGAAGCTTATTATTGGACGGTAACAAAATAGACCAACATGAAGCGTAGTGGTATTCAAAATAAAGGGGGGCGAGCACTCATATCGCTCCCCAAAGGATTAAAATCCGTATCAGGCGCCCTAATCGGGATTGCACTGACAATGTTTGGCCTTTTGGTTGTTACATTTCTAATCGGTCGGGTTATGCCAATCGATCCGGTTTTAGCCATTGTCGGAAAACGGGCATCCAATGACGTCTATGAAGCGGCCCGCATATCTCTTGGCTTCGATCAACCTCTCTATGTTCAGTTCTGGGTCTATTTCAAACAGGTCCTCACCGGTGATTTTGGGCAATCCCTCCTCACATCGAAGCCCGTAATAGAAGACATTCTGCGGGTTTTTCCAGCAACGCTTGAACTGGCCTCTGTCGCCACAATTTTTGGCGTTTTTGTCGGTGTTCCCATCGGGGTTTACGCCGCCGCCTACAAGGAGAGTTTTTTCGATCAGTGCGTTCGGGTATTTGGCCTTTTTGGATATTCAATGCCCGTCTTCTGGATTGGTTTGATCGGCCTTCTTATCTTCTATGGCACCTTGGGTTGGGTTGCGGGGCCAGGCAGGCTCGATATTTTCTATGAAGACATCATCCCCCAAGTCACAGGAATGATCTTGATCGATAGCTTGATTGCTGGAGATTATGAGATTTTCAAAAATGCCGTAAGCCACATCATATTGCCTGCAACAATTCTTGGATATTATTCCATCGCCTATATTAGTCGTATGACCCGCAGCTTCATGCTTGAACAGTTATCACAAGAATATATTACAACCGCGCGGGTCAAAGGCATGTCAGAACAAGCCGTTATCTGGCGTCATGCCTTTAGGAATGTACTAATCCCCCTAGTGACGGTCATTGCCTTATCCTATGCAAACCTGCTTGAAGGCTCCGTGCTCACAGAAACCATTTTCGCATGGCCGGGACTTGGGCAATATATAACCATATCACTCCTATCTGCGGACATGAATGCGGTTCTGGGCGGAACCGTTGTCGTCGGCGCGCTCTTCGTCGGTTTGAATGTATTTTCAGATTTCCTCTACAAAATCGTCGATCCGCGGGCGAGGTAAAGGATTAAGATGCTTGGAATAGATTTAACAAAAACAAGACAATGGTTAGAGACTGACGCCCCCCAATCTCGCCGACAAGCGAAACTCTCTCAACTTTATGTCTCTTGGTTAGACCTTAAATCCAACAGGCTAGCCATGATCGGTTTAACCGTTATCGCCACGCTCATTGTGACAGCCCTTTTTGCGCCTCTACTCGCGCCCCACGATCCCTATGTTCAAGATCTATCAAATCGCCTGCAACCGCCCCTGACGGACGGATATTTCCTCGGGTCAGACGAGCTGGGCCGGGATATTTTAAGCCGCATTATCTATGGCGCAAGCACAACATTATACATTGTCTTTCTGGTAACAATAACGGCTCCTATAATCGGATTATTGGTGGGGACAGCCGCCGGCTACCTTGGGGGCTGGACCGATGCAATACTCATGCGGCTCACCGATATATTTCTAGCCTTCCCAAAACTTATTCTGGCCTTGGCCTTTGTCGCAGCCCTTGGGGCGGGTATAGAAAATGCCGTCTTGGCCATTGCCCTAACGGCTTGGCCGCCTTATGCCAGGCTCGCCCGGGCGGAGACATTGACCATTCGTAATAGCGATTTTATCGCCGCGATTAAACTACAAGGGGCAAGTCCTCTCCGTATTATCACAGGGCATATTTGGCCCTTATGCATCTCCTCCCTCATCGTTCGTGTCACCCTTGATATGGCAGGAATAATCCTGACGGCTGCGGGATTGGGGTTTCTGGGTCTTGGGGCTCAGCCCCCTCTTGCCGAATGGGGCGCCATGATCTCATCCGGGCGTAAATTCATTCTGGATTATTGGTGGGTTGCAACGATGCCGGGCCTTGCGATTTTTATTGTAAGTCTCGGCTTTAACTTGCTGGGCGATGGCTTACGGGATGTGCTTGACCCAAGGCGGCAAAAATTATGACGGCACTTTTAACGGTCGAAGACCTTTGGGTCCGATTTCAAACACGATCCCAGATAGTCGAAGCCGTTCGCGGTATTAGTTTCTCAGTCGGCCGGGAACGCGTTGGCATTGTGGGAGAGTCGGGATCAGGTAAATCCATGACAGGCCGCGCCATACTGGGGCTTGTACAGCAACCCGGCGTCGTAAGCGCGAAGCGTATTGATTTTAAAGGTCGCAATCTAGCCACATTAAGAAGCCGAGATTTACGCGCAATTCGGGGCCAACATATATCCATGGTTATGCAGGATCCCAAATATTCTTTAAATCCGGTCATAAAGGTAGGAAACCAAATCGCGGAATCCTATCGTTTGCATCATAAAGCCTCCCGGTCAGAGGCGAAAATTAAAACCCTGGAAATGCTAAAAGAAGTTCAAATTCCGGACCCGGAGCGTGTTTACAACACCTACCCTCATGAGCTATCAGGCGGGATGGGACAACGGGTCATGATCGCCATGATGCTTATTCCAAACCCTGAAATTTTGATCGCGGATGAGCCAACCAGCGCCCTTGATGTGACCGTGCAAAAACGCATTTTAGAGATCATGGACAAGCTTGTTAGAGATCGCGGGATGGGGCTTATTTTCATCAGTCATGATCTTAATCTCGTCTCTTCTTTTTGTGATCGAATTTTAATCATGTATGGGGGAAGAATAATTGAGACATGCGCCGCGAAAGATTTACATAAAACAACCCACCCCTATACACGAGGCCTCCTCAACTCCTTGCCCTCTCTCCAAAACCCATCAGCAAGACTACAAATTCTAAATCGTGACCCGCGATGGAAAGAGGAGCCTAGCGTGAACGCAATCAGCGAAAATTCAAATGTTTGAAGCGATTAATCTCAGTGTCTGGTTTGGTACAGACAGTGATAAATTTCAAGCCGTGAACGACGTATCCTTTTCTATTGCCCGCGGTGAGAGTTTTGGCCTTGTGGGAGAATCCGGCTCTGGTAAGTCAACAATACTCAAAGCCATAACCGGCCTTGCCCAAGACTGGACGGGAAGCCTCAATGTAGACGGGGATAATCTAGGACATAAGCGGGATCGTGATTTCTATACCAAAGTACAAATGGTTTTTCAGGACCCTTATGCATCTCTCCATCCTCGCCATACGATCGATCGCTGCTTATCCGAACCTTTGAAAATGAGGAAAGCTTCAAATATAGATGCGCGGATCAATCAATCTCTCCGTGATGTGGGGCTCGATCCTTCGTACCGATTTAGATATCCCCATCAACTCTCTGGCGGGCAACGGCAACGGGTAGCCATCGCACGGGCTCTCATTCAGGATGCAAAATTTCTCCTTCTTGATGAGCCCACATCAGCGCTAGATGTCTCTATTCAGGCGGAAATTCTAAATCTACTGAACGACATAAAGAAACAAAGAGGCCTTACATACCTCCTCGTCTCTCACGATCTGGCAGTGGTCGCCCATATGTGCGACCGAATAGCCATCATGCAAACCGGTAAAATTGTTGAAACCATTAATAAGCAAACATTACAAACAGCGACGCCCGAAACCGATTATGCAGCGACATTGATTTCTGCAAGCCACGGCTTTAAACGCGACGCGATGTGAATCCTAAATATTTAGGATTGTTATTTTCCGGACCTGATGAGGGTTCCACTTGCAGTCCTGCGTAGATTGCCATTACGCATTGCTTTAAATTCTAGTTTCATTCCAAGCCCCGTTAAAGTGCGCTTGTATATAAGCATATCATAGCCACCCTTTTTATCGAGAACCATAGAATAAACTGTCATTTCTTGCCCTTTTAGCGTTGCCCACGAAACCGCATCCCCTTTATACACATCCCCTTTTTGCGCTGAATGCCACTTATTCGTGCCTTTAGCCGGGATATAAGTACGGGTAGTTTCTTTTAAAACAGCTTTCGGTGCCTCGGGTGTCCCGTTTTGCCTTAACAAGGTGCGCCAGGTTAGCGTAAAAGAATTGTCTTTCTTTGGGCGAAATTCCACATCCATATCACGGCTTGTGAGGGCGAAATTTACACTTGTACTGCTTTCAGAAACAGCGTTCCCTTCCCAACGTCCTTCAAAGGCCTTAATTCCCACATCGGCAAAAGCAGCACTATTTCCTGCTAATAGACCGACAATAAAAAACACAATTCCTGTTAGTTGACGCATACCTTATCCCTTTTTAAATTTTACTGATCATAGGGCACCCCTTTTTTGCCGACCAGCTAAATATTTCTGTATTCTTCATTATAATTACGCTCTGTTCGGCAAGGTTATCTTCTGACAGGGTAATTTACTTTCACGTCATTTACTTGCAACAATCGAGAGCTAGTGTCTGCACTATAAAAATTTTGACATATAAAAAACCGTAGGAAAGACACATGTCTGAGCAAAGTAAATTCACGACTACCCGCGCCTATAAAATGGAATTGGCTGAAGATTGTTCAAACAATATTTCGACGAATGATACATTTGGGGATGTGATTAATAGACGTCTTAATCGCCGCGATGCCATAAAAGGACTTCTTGCCGTAACAGCCCTGAGCGGTACCGGCGGCGTCATTGGATCAACCCTTAACGGGACAAATGCGAATGCTGTCGGTGTGAAGGCAAGTTTCAATTTCCAAGAAATCCAGCACGGAGTCGATCAAAATCACCACGTGGCGAAGGGCTATGATGCCGATATCTTACTCCGTTGGGGCGATCCGCTTTTTGAAAACTCGCCCGCTTTTGATCCCGCCACTCAAAGCCAACAGTCTCAGGAAAAACAATTCGGGTACAACAACGATTTTGTTGGGTTCGTTGCGTTAAATAATGACCCTAACCACGGCCTTCTATGCGTCAACCACGAATATACCAACGAAGAATTAATGTTCCAAGGGTTGGGGCGGCAAGACAAGGTGAAATTTGCGGGCATCACAAAAAATATTGTCGATGTGGAAATGGCCGCCCACGGCGGATCCGTCGTCGAGATAAAGAAAATTGGCAACAAATGGTCTGCGATTATAGGCTCACCCTACAATCGCCGTATTACGGCTACGACTGAAATGGAAGTCTCCGGCCCAGCAGCCGGTCATAACCTCCTGAGAACGAAGGCCGACCCATCCGGTACCAAAGTTTTTGGAACAATAAACAATTGCGCAGGCGGTATCACCCCTTGGGGTACATATCTTATGGCCGAAGAGAACTTTAACGGATATTTTTGGAATAAAAAAGCCGCGAAGATCCATCCTCAAGCCGAGATGCTCAAACGATATGGAGCGCCAGGGGAGTGGTATAATTGGGGAGCCCACTACGATCGATTTGACGTGGGTTTGGAGCCCAACGAAGTTCACCGGTTCGGCTGGATTGTAGAAGTTGATCCATTTAACCCACTCTCTATCCCGAAAAAAAGAACCGCATTAGGGCGTTTTAAACACGAAGGCGCTGAGACCATCGTTAATAAAGATGGCCGTGTGGTGATCTATTCAGGCGATGATGAGCGTGGTGATTATCTCTATAAATTCGTAACCGCGGCCAAACTCGACACTAAAAGTCGTTCGGCAAATATGGATCTTTTAGATGACGGCACCTTATACGTGGCCCGCTTCAATTCTGACGGAACTGTTAAATGGCTTCCTTTAACCTTTGGCGAGGGTGTTCTAAATGCTGCCAATGGGTTCGAAAGTCAGGCCAGCGTCCTAACCTTTGCCCGAAAAGCCGCGGACCTTTTAGGGGCCACAAAAATGGACCGGCCAGAAGATGTTCAGCCAAATCACAAGACCGGTAAAGTCTATGTGTGTTTAACGAATAACAAGCATCGCGGTGAGAAACACCCACTAGATGCCGCTAATCCGCGGAAAAATAATCCTTTTGGACATGTTCTGGAAATTACGCCCAACGATAACGATCATGCCAACCTATCAGGCACATGGGATATTCTACTCCAGGGCGGTAATCCTGAGGAACCAGAGCACGGGGCCGTGTTTAACAAGCACACCACAAAAAATGGATGGTTCGCATCTCCAGATAACGCAACGGTTGATGCCGCAGGACGTCTTTGGATTACCACAGATCAGGGGAAAGCTTGGCCCAAATCTGGAACGGCGGACGGCGTTTGGGCTGTGGAGACCGAAGGTACCCTGCGCGGCACGAGCAAAATGTTCTTCCGGGTCCCTGTTGGCGCAGAAATGTGCGGTCCTTGCTTTAACCCCAATGACACCGCATTTTTCCTTGCTGTCCAGCACCCGGCGTCAGATGGCGCAAAAGCATTTCCAGGGTTTGAGAGAAACTCCACTTTTGAAGATCCAGCGACGCGCTGGCCTGATTTTGATCCTAAAACCCCTCCTCGTCCCTCCGTGGTTGTCGTAACCAAAAATGGCGGTGGTGTCATCGGTTCTTGATAGCAAAATAATAAGGGGCAGAGATTTAAATTCCCTGCCCCTTTTATTCAAGCCCCTAGATAAATCAGAAATCTTCGGTTGAGACAGTACTTTGGGCTGCGGCATCATAGCGCCCACCAACAGCTGCATCTGGGGTAAATAGTTTATCCAAACACATCATGACATCGTCACTTATGACCACATCGTCAGAATGGAAATTCTCTACCATATGATCGATCGATGTGGTTCCTGGAATTGCAATGATATGCTCTCTTTGCGCAAGAACCCAAGCATTCGCCAGCTGTGCCATTGAGCATCCAGCTTCTTCAGCCAGATTTGAAAATTCTTCCAATAACTCAAGATTTTTCTCAAAAGCTTCGGGCTGAAATCTCGGCATATTTTTTCTAATATCGTCATCACCGAAATTACTGACATCTTGCAGGCTACCCGTGAGGAACTTACGCCCAACCGGGCTAAAAGCGACAAAGGCCGCGCCAATTTCTTCGCACGCATCCAAAACAGCAATTTCAGGATTGCGTGTCCATAAGGAATACTCGGATTGCACAGCCGCGATCTGATGTATTTTATTCCCTCGCTTGATGATTTCTGCCGATACTTCTGAAAGACCAATTGCGCGAATTTTGCCTTCTTTTACCAGTTCACTCAATGCACCAACACTCTCTTCAATGGGTACATTCTTATCGCAACGATGCAAATAGTATAAGTCGATAACATCAACACCAAGACGGCTCAAAGACTGCTCGCAGGTCGCCTTGATCACTTCGGGGCGACCATTTATCTCTCGCACGCCTTCACTATTCCGGCGCATCCCGCATTTACTGGCCAGTACAAATTCATCCCGGCGTGACCTTAACGCTTTTCCAACAAGTTTTTCGTTTTCACCAAAACCATAGAGTGCCGCCGTATCAAAGAAGGTATATCCTGTATCCAAAGCCTGATTTAAAAGGCGAATTCCATATTCTTCACCGGGGCCTGCCCCATATCCAAAAGAAAGGTTCATGCATCCAAGGCCAATTTTTGAAACTGAAAAATCTGCTATTTTGCGACTTCGCATGGTTTTCTTATCTTTCATTTAAAGAACAATCGGGAAAGGTTGTCACGATTTTATTGTATGACCTAAAAATAATCCTACTTATTCAATAGATCAACCGTTGTAATTTCGAATATCCATTCAGTTCAAAAAATTCGAAATAAAGTCGCGCTATATTGATCCCTCTTTCAGTTTCGCGTACAAAGGATATTAGAAAAAAACGAGCAAAAAAAGAGGCTACAAATGGATGTAATCAGTCCTAGGCAAACGGATATAATGAATATACTCCGTCAAGACGGACGTGTTGGTGTTGAAGAACTGGCCGAGCAATTTGATGTATCGCCCCAAACCATTCGAAAAGATCTGAACGAACTGGGAGATCAAGAGCTTCTCCAGCGCGTGCATGGTGGCGCCGTCCTCTCATCCGGTGTTAAAAATTTTGAATATGAAGCCCGCCGTTTGCTCGCCGTTGAAGAAAAACGGCATATTGGTGTTCTTGCGGCATCACTGATCCCAGACAATTGCACCTTGCTTATTAACATTGGAACAACAACTGAACAGGTAGCAATCGCCCTTCGCGGACGGGAAGGTATGCTTGCCATCACCAATAATATTAACGTGGTGAACATCCTATCTGGCACTCCTAATTTTGAAGTTATTGTTGCCGGTGGCGTCGTCCGCCCAACAGACGGCGGCGTGGTGGGCGAGGCCACGGTGGACTTTATCAAGCAGTTTAAAGTGGATTATGCCGTCATTGGCAGCTCTGCTATTGATGAAGACGGCTCTTTGCTCGATTACGACTATCGCGAAGTGAAGGTCGCCCAAGCAATTATTGAAAATGCACGCCAAACAATCCTGGTGGTCGACAGTATGAAGCTTGAACGTTCTGCACCAGTCCGGATAGGTCACCTTGCCCAAATGGATTTTATTGTAACAGACAGACCGCTTCCTAAAAAACTTCAGGAACTCTGTGCTGAGAATGACGTCACGATAAAACTGACGACGGATTAATAAAGAGAAATAAAATCAACGATCCATGCATATAATAGGAGACCGGGTTAAAAATGATCTCTTCTTATGATTTTTGCATTCAGATATCGTGGTTTTATTTTCAATTTATTTCATAAATTTGCTTTATCATGCTAATTACGAAACAAATAGAAAGCGTGGCTCAATAAAAGGAAAAAATACTATGTCTCGATTTGTTCTGGCAATTGATCAAGGAACCACCTCGTCACGAGCCATTCTTTTTGACAAATCCACCAAAATCGTCTCTGTTGGGCAGCAAGAATTCCCCCAGCATTTCCCAAATTCCGGCTGGGTAGAACATGATCCCGCCGATATTTGGAAAACTGTTCTGCAAACAACCCGTTCCGCACTCTATGATGCGAAGGTAACCATCGACGATGTCGCGGCAATTGGGATTACAAACCAGCGGGAGACGACTGTTATATGGGATCGGGAGACCGGAGAGCCCATATACAATGCCATCGTTTGGCAAGACCGCCGGAGCTCCCCTCTTTGCCAATCCTTAAAAAATGACGGTCATGAACCGCTTTTCAAAGCGACAACAGGCCTGTTACTCGACCCGTATTTCTCGGGCACTAAAATTGCTTGGTTGCTTGATAATGTGGACGGCGCGCGCGCCGCAGCCGAGGCTGGAAAACTGGCATTTGGTACAATCGACTGTTTTCTTTTGTGGAAACTCACGGGCGGAAAAGTTCATGCTACGGATGCGACGAATGCAAGCCGGACACTAATCTACGACATTCATAAAGGGGAATGGTCAAAAGAGCTTTTGGATATCCTCAATATCCCAACATCACTTTTACCTGAGGTCAAAGACAGTTCGGCTGATTTTGGCGATGTTGATCCGTCTTTGTTTGGTGGCACTGCGAAAATTTGTGGCATAGCAGGCGATCAGCAAGCTGCAACGGTCGGACAAGCCTGTTTCGAGCCGGGCATGATGAAATCAACTTATGGCACGGGTTGTTTCGCGATCCTGAATACGGGGGATACCCCCATCACTTCAAACAACAAAATGCTGACGACGATTGCCTATCAATTGAACGGCAAACCAACTTACGCTTTGGAAGGGTCTATCTTCGTTGCAGGATCGGCCGTCCAGTGGTTAAGAGATGGCCTCGGTATAATAGATGATGCTGCGCAATCGGGGGAGCTTGCCATACAGGCCGACCCGCAACAGGACGTTATAATGGTGCCTGCTTTCGTAGGTCTTGGCGCCCCCTATTGGGATGCGGAATGCAGAGGCGCGATCTTTGGCTTAACACGCGCAACTGGTCCAAAAGAGATCGCCAAAGCCGCTCTAGAAAGCGTCTGCTTTCAAACCCGCGATTTACTTGAAGCCATGAAAGGCGATATGGGAACAGACACCCAGACCGTTCTTCGCGTGGACGGCGGAATGGTCGTATCTGACTGGACAATGCAACGTCTGTCAGACTTACTTGGTGCCCCGGTCGACCGGCCAACTGTGCTGGAGACAACGGCCCTTGGCGCGGCTTATCTTGCAGGCCTCCATGTGGGATTTTATCCAGAACCTGAAGAATTCGCTCAAATCTGGATGAGAGAAAATCGCTTTATTCCCTCTATGGAAGAGGGGGCTAGAGATGCCGCTTATGAAAAATGGAAAGATGCCGTTTCCCGAACTCTATCCAACAAATAACAAGAAAGTCGCCCAATGGAAATTGTCTACTATTATGCTGCTCATTCTGCCTTCGCCTATTTAGGAGCCGCAGAACTCAAGAGAATTGCCATCAAGACGGGCGCAACCATAAAACATAAACCTATGGACCTTCGCGCTGTAATGCCAGCCTCCGGCTCCCAAGCGTTTGGAACGCGAAGCAAGGCCCATTTGGAATATTTCTTTGGACGCGAGATTACGCGCTGGGCAGAGCATAGAGACATCCCTGTTATGACAGGAATGCCAAGCCATCACGCCAACGATATTCATTTTGCCAACCGTCTTCTAATTGCTGCGGATCAAGCTGGGCTGGATATTGATCGTCTATCTGAAGAGATGCTGCGTGCCCATTGGGTCGATGATGCGGATGTCGCCTCGAAATCGGATTTGATGACCATTTGCAAAAATTCAGGCATTCAACCTGCTCCGCTATTAGAAGCTGCAAACGGCCCTGATATCGAAAAAATATATGCCAAGAATACAGCCGATGCCGTAGAACTTGGAGTTTTTGGCTCCCCCACCTACTTTGTTGGCGGAGATATGTTTTACGGTCAAGATCGTCTTGATATGGTGGAGCGTGCGCTCTTAACACCCTATAAAGGGAGTTGGCTCTTCCGACAAGCCCCCTCCCCTGAGGGTTAATCCGCTACAGATCAATTCTTTTTTCGGTCTTTAGATCGAATATATGGATATTATCTTTTGTGATCGAAACCGGCAACACATCGCCGCTTTTTACGGACTGAACACCGTTCAGGCGCAATGTCAGGTCGGTTTGATCCTTTCCAAAATGACCATGCACCAGCGTATCAGCACCAAGATGCTCTACCAGCGTTACGGTGAGGGGAAGTGCATTATCAGCGCCAGGTGCTAGTTCAAGATGCTCAGGACGCACTCCCAACATAACATCCTCTCCCTTATGGGATTTCAAGTTGGTATTTCCAAGCTCTAATTCGATCCCGTCAGCGATTGTGATGCTGCTACCATCCTCACTCACTTTTTTACGGATCAAATTCATAGCCGGCGATCCGATAAAGCCCGCGACGAACAGGGATGCGGGGCGCTCATATAGCTCGATAGGCGTCCCCAATTGCTCCACATTGCCTTCATTGAGCACCATCAACCGATGCCCAAGCGTCATCGCCTCCACCTGATCATGGGTCACATACACGCTTGTAATCCCCAATCGTTCCTGAAGGCGGCGGATCTCAAGACGCATCTGAACACGTAACTTAGCATCCAAATTCGACAAAGGTTCATCAAAGAGGAAAACACTGGGCTCACGAACAATCGCACGTCCCATCGCAACCCGTTGGCGTTGGCCGCCACTGAGCTCTCTAGGTTTTCTTGACAGTTGTTCTTTCGTCAATTCCAGTGTCTCTGCAACTGCTTGCACGCGCACATCAATTTCTGACTTAGACAATCCCATAATCTTCAAGCCATAGGCCATATTATTATAAACAGTCATATGCGGGTACAGGGCGTAATTTTGGAAAACCATCGCAATATCACGTTTGGAAGGTTCCATATTATTGACGACGCGGTCGCCAATTTTCATGGTCCCATCAGAGACGCTTTCCAAGCCCGCGATCATGCGAAGTAATGTGGATTTACCACAACCGGAAGGTCCGACCAAGACCAGAAACTCACCATCCCGAATATCCACATTCACACCATGTATGGCTTTGAATCCGTTTGGATAGACTTTCTGTATGTTATCAAGTGTTACACTTGCCATTAGATACCTTCAATCTTACTTTTCTGTTTCGGTCAGACCCTGAACGAAGAGTTTTTGCATAAAGACAACGACAACCACTGGGGGCAACATTGCAAGGAGGCTCGTCATCATCACAAGATGCCATTGCGGCGCTTCTTCTCCGCCTTCCAGCAGCTTCTTGATCTGCATGACAATTGTGTACATATCCTGATCTGTCGTAATCAACAGAGGCCAAAGATACTGGTTCCAGCCGTAAATAAAGAGAATAACAAACAAGGCCGCAATATTTGTCTGCGACATTGGGAGCAATATATCTTTGAAGAAACGCATAGGTCCTGCACCATCAATGCGCGCCGCTTCCAACAACTCATCTGGCACGGTTAAAAACACCTGCCGGAACATAAACGTGGCGGTCGCAGAGGCTATAAGCGGAATGGTCAGCCCCCAGTATGTATTTAACATTCCAAGGTTCGCCACAACTTCAAAGGTTGGCAAAATACGGACTTCGACGGGCAACATCAAAGTGATGAAGATCATCCAAAAGAAACCCATCCGGAAAGGAAAACGGAAATAGACAATGGCAAAAGCCGACAACAGAGAAATTGATATCTTTCCAACTGCAATCATCATTGCCATGATCAAACTGTTCAAAAGCATGAACGCCACACCGTTTCCATCACCACCCCAAATTCCTTGGTTGAGAGCAATGTCGAGATTTTCAAAAAAATGTGTACCAGGCCAGAGTGGCAGTGGCAGCTGTGTCATTCGATCATTGTCATGAGAGGCGGCAACAACTGTAATCCAGATTGGAAAGGCAACCGCTGCAACCCCTATAATCAAAATCAAATGAGATAGGATTTTTAAAAGTGGTCTATTTTCAATCATCAGTAAGCTACCTTTTTCTCAACGAAGCGGAACTGAATAACCGTCATACCAATCACTAATGCCATTAGAATAACCGATTGCGCTGCCGATCCACCAAGATCCAATCCAACGAAGCCATCTGCATATACTTTATACACCAGTATTTCCGTCGAATTAGCAGGGCCGCCTTTTGTTAATGCATCCACAATCCCAAAGGTATCGAAGAAGGCATACACAACATTGATGACAACAAGGAAAAATGTTGTCGGAGACAATAATGGGAAAACAATGGTCCAGAATCGCCGCCCGGGACCGGCGCCGTCGATAGAGGCCGCCTCAATCAGTGATTTTGGAATGGACTGCATACCCGCTAGGAAAAATAAGAAGTTATAGGCGATTTGCTTCCATGCCGAGGCAAAGACGACCAACGCCATAGCTTCATTCCCATTTAGCTTATGGTTCCAGTTATAGCCTATAAATTTCAAGGCATAAGGCAAAATTCCCAAACTAGGATTGAACATAAAGAACCAAAGGGCACCAGCGACAACAGGCGCCACCGCATAAGGCCAGATCAATAATGTTCGATAGACACCTGATCCCTTGACGACCCGATCAGCCATGACCGCAAGGCACAGCGCAATAGACATAGAAAGGCCCGCTACCAAAAACGAGAATACAAAAGTTCTATAGAAAGACCCCCAATAAAGCGGGTCTTTGAACAATTCTTCAAAATTTTCGAACCACACAAATTCGGAACTTAATCCAAAAGCATCTTCTATCAACAACGATTGATAGAGCGCCTGACTGGCGGGCCAAATAAAGAAGATAAGAGTCACTAGGATCTGCGGCGTCACCAGTAAATAAGGCAGAACTGATGGACCAAAATGAACGCGTTTCAACATGATAAAATATACCTAAAGAAATGCCCCTGCTACAAAGCCTGAGGATTATTCAGACTCGACAGCAGAGGCCTCCAAGGAGAAGTTTACTTATGAGCTTTTTCGAACTTACGAAGAAGCACATTACCGCGCTCAACCGCTGAATCCAGACCTTCTGCAGCCGTTTTCTCACCAGACCAGATTGCTTCCATTTCGGAATTAATCACATCACGGACTTGAACAAAGTTACCAAAACGAATACCGCGAGATGCCGCAGTCGGTGTGTTCAGGCTCAACTGCTTAATAGCTGTGTCAGTGCCTGGGTTTGTTTTGTAGAAACCTTGATCAGCAGAGAGTTTATAAGCAGCTTTTGTGATAGGAACATACCCTGTTCCCTGATGCCACCATGCTTGAACTTCAGGAGAAGACATATAAGTCATGAATTGAGCCACGCCCTTATATTCTTCTTTTTTCCGGCCTTTAAGAACCCAAAGTGTTGCGCCACCAATAATTGAATTTTGTGGTTTATCAATCATGTCTTTGTAGTATGGCAACATGGATTGTCCAAATTCAAATTTGGCTTGTTTTTTAATCGAACCATAATACGCGGAAGAATTCATCCACATGCCGCATTCTTGATTGATGAACATTGGAAGACTGTCGCCACGGCGTCCGCCATAGGCAAATGTGCCATCTTTGATCCATTCAGCCAAGTTGCCGAAATTCTTTTTCATAGAGGCGTTGTTAAAGGTGAATTCTGTATCAAGACCAGCAAAGCCGTTTTCTTTGGTTCCTGATGGGATATTGTGCCAAGCACCAAAATTTTCGACCATAACCCAAGACTGGTAGCCAATTGCGAAACCGCATTTATATCCAGCAGCAAGTAGCTTGTCTGCTGCAGTTTTCATATCGCCCCAAGTCGCGGGAACTTTTGAAATACCGGCCTTTTTGAAAGCGTCCTTATTGTACCATAGAACAGGTGTGGAGCTGTTAAAGGGCATGGACAACAATTCGCCTTTAGGCGTCTGATAATAGCTGATAACGGCAGGAAGGAAGTCTGATGAATCAAATTTCTCGCCGGCGTCTTTCATCACTTGTTCAACAGGATAAACAGCGCCTTTGGCCGCCATCATTGTCGCGGTTCCAACTTCATAGACCTGAACAATATGAGGCTGTTTTTTCGCCCTAAAAGCCGCAATCGCAGCTGTCATTGTTTCTGTGTAGTTGCCTTTGAAAGTAGGTATAACCTTATATTCGGACTGCGATGCATTAAAGTCATCAGCAATTTTATTAACCCGCTCGCCATTAAGGCCGCCCATAGCGTGCCACCATTGAATGTCACTTGTGGCTGACGCGATTGCAGTACTGCCGACTAAAGCTGCCAGGGTTGCTGGCGCTATAAATTTCTTAAATATTGACATGAACTCTTCCCTATTAGGTTGATCGCACCGGGGCTATAATTTTACCCCAAATTTATTTATGTGTTACGGAGCCAACCTATCCTCCTCCAATAACAGTATATAAAATTACCCTGTCATCAATGACGCTTTGATGACAAATGCATTTCTTATGCCTTCTTCTTCATATTTCTTCGCTAATAATAAAGTATTGGAATAGAGCCATAACATTATGTTATAGATATGTTGGATAATTCGGAAAACATATAATGATTCGACTAAGACAACTAGAAGCCTTTCGCGCTGTGATGACAACCGGCGGGGTAACATCGGCCGCCAGTATGTTAAGCG
The DNA here is from genome assembly GCA_036960695.1 of Sneathiella sp. Classification (GTDB taxonomy): domain Bacteria; phylum Pseudomonadota; class Alphaproteobacteria; order Sneathiellales; family Sneathiellaceae; genus Sneathiella. The sequence goes on along the minus strand of JBALXM010000003.1, from coordinate 14,906 downwards.
TCTCTCAACCCGCCGTTAGCCGGTTAATTGCCAGTCTTGAGGAGACGATGGGAATCCCCTTGTTCGAAAGACGGCAAGGGCGTCTCCACCCTACTTATGAAGCAAATTTTCTGGCGGGTGAGGTTGATCGCGCTATCTCCAGCCTTGAGCATATAAGCCGCCTTTCCGAAGATATCCGAAACCATAAAGCTGGACATCTACGCATAGCATGCCTTACCGGTTTCGCAACATCGCTTCTGCCTGGGGTCGTATCCGATTTTTTATCAGACCGAAAAGACGTTACAATGTCTATTCAAACACGATCCTCAGTCAGGGTTCGCGAATGGATTGCGGCACAACAATACGACATAGGGATTGCAGATGAATTTGAGGGTCACAGCGCAGTTTCCCACGAATCCGTTAATATAAGAACAGTTTGCGCTTTATCCCCACAGCATCCCCTTGCCGGTAAGAAGGAAATCCGGGTTGAAGATCTAAGCGGTTTGCCCATGATTGTTCAAGACAAGGAAAATCGCTTCAATCATTTATTGAAATCCGTTTTTGACCAAGCAGGAGCAACATTTGTTCCCCGTGTTGAAGTCCGTCAATTCGCCACGGCTTGCATTCTGGCGCAAAAAGGTGTTGGGGCCGCGGTGGTAAGTTCAATAGATGCCGCAGAATATGTGGGTAGAGGATTGATCACACGACCATTTGTCCCCAACCTGCCTTTTCGGTTGGACATATTATA
>JBALXM010000003.1:0-14079 GCA_036960695.1 Sneathiella sp. | reverse complement strand
GATTGATCACACGACCATTTGTCCCCAACCTGCCTTTTCGGTTGGACATATTATATCCCAAATATCATCCCAGATCCCTTTTACTACAAGATTTCATCAAACATTTTCTAAGTAGTCTTGAGCCTTTCACGTTGAAAGACTAGAGACCCGAATAGCCTTTAACATTATCACTTAGAAAGTTAACATCGCTCGAGATATGCGGCACGTCATTGCGCAACCCTGCTCGGGCAGTTCATCAACGTCATTCGTCCTCTTATTCACCCCCTTCTACCAGGTATCAACAAAATTCCTTTTTTTGCCTATCCGCTTGCCAGTTGGGCCGCCGACCGCCTTCAACGCTTGTAGTAATCGCGTTCTTGTTTGGGCCGGATCTATGACGTCATCTATTTCCATATAAGCGGCAGCGTTCACTGCCTTTCCTCGGATGTAGGCCGCATCCACCATTGTGTTAAAGGTCTGATTGCGTTCTTCCTCATCCTCAATAGCTGCAAGCTCCTTTTTATATCCAAGCCGTACAGCGCCCTCAATGCCCATCGGTCCCATTTCCCCCGTAGGCCATGATAACGTCAAGAAGGGTGCATGCATGGAACCCGCGCCCATAGCTTGCGCACCAAGGCCATACCCTTTTCTCAAAATGACGGTAAAGACAGGAACAGTAACGCTACCGGCGGCGGCAAACAAACGCGCCGTTTTGCGGACGAGTGCCGTTTTCTCAGCTTCAGGGCCGACCATGAAACCCGGAGTATCACAAAGGGTCAAAATGGGAATATCAAAGGCATCACATAACTGAATGTGACGCGCTGCTTTTTCAGATCCATCCGCATCGATTGCGCCCCCAAGATGCATTGGATTATTGGCGATCAGTCCAACAGGACGGCCTTCAAGGCGCATAAAAGCTGTGATCATTCCCGGTGCAAATGCCGGTCTCATTTCTAGAACTGTATCTTTGTCCGCCAGAGTATGAATTACTTTTCGAATATCATAAACACGCAGTCTGTTTTCAGGGATAATTGACCGCAGAGTACGCTGATCTTCCTCCTCCCAATCACGAAGAGTTCCTTGAAAATAGGAAAGCGCTTTTTTTGCCAAGTCCGTTGCATCCATCTCATCTTTAGCAACGATATCAATGACACCATTAGGAGCCTGAACGGAGACAGGCCCGACTTCTTCTGGCGTATATACCCCAAGCCCACCACCCTCGATCATAGCGGGGCCACCCATACCAATCGTGGTGTCCTCGGTCGCGATAAGGATATCGCTCACCCCCATTAAAGCAGCATTGCCCGCAAAACAACGGCCCGATGCTATACCGATACGAGGGACTAAGCCAGATAAGCGCGCATACGTTTGGAAAGTAGGAATATCTAAAGTGGAGGCAGCATTTATATCCACATCTCCCGGCCGGCCCCCTCCCCCTTCGCCATAGAAAATAATAGGAAGTTGCCGCGCTTCTGCTAGATGCAAAAGCCTGTCCGTCTTCTTATGGTTCATCACCCCTTGAGTGCCCGCAAAAACCATATAGTCGTAACCGAGCACGACACAGCCAGAACGGCTTTCTTCGAAATAGTCGCCGTTCACACTGGCTGTCCCCGCAACCATGCCATCGGCGGGGCTTATTCGCTCCAATGTCTCCACTGAATGTCGGGATCTTTGAGCCGCGATATTAAATCCGCCATATTCAGACAAACTCCCCGTATCCACTAATCGGTCTATATTCTCACGAATAGTTTGTTTGCCCCTAGCGTGGCGCTTGGCAACGGCCTCCGGCCTCGCGTCATCTGTAATTAAACTCTGCTTGTACAGCAGGCTCTCAAGGTCCGGTCTAATATAATCAAGGTCTACAGTTTCACTTTGCTCATCATGGGATCCATCAAGGTCTCTTTTCTCCATGAAGAGAAGGGCGCTCCCCTCCATTATCGTTTGTCCAATATCCACCGGAATATCCAAAACAACACCGCTAAAAGGCGCTGTGATTTGGTGTTCCATTTTCATAGCTTCTAGGACAGCGACTTGTTGGCCTACCAAAACTTCATCGCCAGGTCCTACAAGAATTTCGACAACGGTTCCCATCAACGGGGAGCATATGACGGACGCCCCTTCTGGCGCTATCGTTGTGCTGCCAGTTACTTCCTCAACATCCAGATCCTCCGGCTCAACCTTTGGTATATCAGATAGAATATCCGTTATATTTTCATCGACAAATCGTGTTGTAAAAGCCCCCTCTTGCAACTTTGATGTCTGCAGAATGGACCGAAGAAAGCCAATATTAGTTTCAAGACCAGATAATTTGTAGTTCGCCAATGCGCGATCTGCACTTGCCAAAAGAGTCCGGAAAGTCGCTTCTGGATCGGAGACAATAATTTTCGTTAGAAGCGAGTCATAGCGAGGGTTCGGCTGCCAACCACTGTGAGCGGTACTATCAATTCTAATGCCGCGCCCATGGGGCAGCTCGTGTCTCGTTATTTTCCCGCTTGCAGGTCGAACTGTGCCATCTGCCGAAAATGTCTCAGCATTCACACGCGCTTGCAACGCAAACCCACGAGGCACCATACGGGATTGATTATAACCGATTTGACCTAAGGTCTGACCGCCCGCAATCCGCAATTGGGCCGCGACCAAATCCAAGCCAAGAATTTCTTCCGTGATCGTATGCTCCACCTGAATACGGGGGTTAGCCTCCATAAAAGAGAAGTCATCGCCTTTTGCCGAAACCAAAAACTCGAAAGTCCCCAATCCCTTGTATTTAACATGTGCTGCCATTAACAGCGCGGCCTCGCAAATCGCGGCCTTTACATTTGCGGGCAGATTGGGCGCTGGCGCAATTTCAATTACTTTTTGATTTCTTCGCTGAACAGAACAATCTCTTTCGTGCAAATGAATAACGTCCGCCCCATCGCCAATGATTTGAACTTCAATATGACGGGCCGCAGGCATAAATTGTTCTACATAAAGACGACCGTCGCCGAAGGCAGCTTCCGCTTCAAGGCTAGCCCCAGAATAAGCGGCGGCCAGCTCCTCAACGTTATGGACAAGGCGCATTCCGCGCCCACCGCCGCCCGATATGGCTTTGAGGAAAATCGAATTCCCTTTAGGCAAACCAGCCAGAAACAGGCAAGCATCCTCGATAGTGGTTGCTTCATTGGTTCCCGCAAGAACGGGGACATTTAGCTCAACTGCTAAAGATCTCGCAGCACTCTTATCGGCCAATGCTTCTAAAGTCGCGACATCAGGACCTACGAAAGTAATGCCTTCCTTTTCGCACAAACGGGCGAAATCAGCATTTTCACTCAAAAAACCGTAGCCCGGATGAATTGCATCGGCACCAGTCGTTTTTGCCGCTTCAATAATTTCAGCAGCATTTAAATATGCCGCCGTTCCCGCCCCTGACAAAGGGACACTATCATCCATGTGTTTGAGGTGCAGGGACGCGCTATCATCGCTTGCAAAAATAGCGACGGTCGGAATTCCTAATGTCCGTGCCCCGTGGGCAATTCTAATCGCAATTTCACCGCGATTTGCAATCAGTAGGCGTTGTATTGACATATTCCTCCGGGCGGTCTTGCCGCTTATTCTTGATTTTGGACGTATGCTACACTGCCTTTATGTATTTAGAAAGAACCGGCTTCTGTTTCTGTTTTTAATGATATTGATCCATTATGCTGAGCTACGATAAAGGACTCAAAGCATAAATATGCCTTTAGAAAGACGTCAAATGGACTTCGGAAAATCGACTGCGAAAATTTTGGGGATGAATGACGCCGTATGGCAAAGACATGCCAACCCCTTAAGCGGTTGGAGCCGCGTCCTAACATTGCCACTTTTGACCATAAGTATTTGGAGTAGAGTCTGGCTTGAATGGTGGGCGTTACTCCCCATCGCTTTTGTTATCCTGTGGATCTGGCTTAACCCGCGTCTTTTCCCCGAGCCCAAAAGCACTAATAATTGGATGTCCAAAGGCGTTTTGGGAGAAAGAGTATGGCTCAACAAAAATAACGTCCCGATCCCAGCACATCACAAGGCCGTCGCCTTGTACTTGAACATTTTGACAGGTTCTGGCGTCATTCCTTTTGCCATTGGAATAATTCAGTTGAATGTATGGGCCTCCGCTCTCGGGCTAGCCATTATGATGATTGGTAAATTGTGGTTTCTCGACCGCATGGTCTGGCTTTTTCAAGACATGAAAGAGCAAAATGAGAGATACAAAAGCTGGCTCCGATAGGGCATCCCCTATCAATCTTCTTTAGCCTATCGTGCGAAACAATTACTCTGAAAAACGGTCCTGATCCATTTCAGGGCCGGAAATCAGCCTTTTAAATGACGTGAAGCTGCCGCCATAATATTTTTCACCATAGAGTGAAGACCATTACTCCGAGAAGGTGACAAATGGTGGTTCAATCCTAACTCATCCAGAAAGTTTGGATCAACGGCCAGTATTTCGGCAGGTGTTCTCTTGTCATAAACCGCTAGGAGAAGACCGATCAAACCTCCCACAATCATGGCATCACTCGCGGCAAGGAACCGCAATCGGTCTCCTTCCATATGAGAGACGAGCCATACTTGACTTTGGCACCCCATCATCAAATTTTCATCAACTCTCAGCGCGTCAGGGAAATCCGGCAGTTTTTTCCCTAAATCAATAAGGTAGCCATACCGATCAGTCCATTCATCTAAAAACATAAACGCGTCTTTAAGTTCCTGAACAGTTTCTTCAGCCGTTGCGATAAGTGCAGACATGGATATCTCGCCGTAATGTACTTTTAAACAAAAATCTCAGCCTTGATTTATCAGGTTTTGCACAACAAAAAAAGGGCCGAGAAAATCCCGGCCCTTTCCTCATCAAAAAGTTAGCTTATTTCTGCCAGCTTTTAACCAATTCGTCGTAATTAACAGTGATTGGTTTTGGTTTTTCATTCGCCATTTTTGGTTTTGGTGCACCAGGTTGGCTGAGCCAATAATTTGGATCTCTTTTCTCGTTCAACTTCGGACCAAGATCACCCTGAACGCCTGCGCGTTCAATACGGGACAGAACTTTTTCCTGAGCAGCACAAAGGGCATCCATAGCAGCTTGTGGTGTTTTCGCACCAGAAGACGCATCACCGATATTCTGCCACCATAGCTGAGCAAGTTTCGGATAATCAGGAACGTTAGTCCCTGTAGGTGACCACTGAACACGTGCTGGTGAACGGTAAAATTCAACCAAACCACCTAGATCAGGTGCACGCTTAGTGAAGCTTTCGTGTTGGACTGTAGATTCACGAATGAATGTCAAACCAACATGAGATTTCTTCACGTCCACAGTTTTAGACGTAATGAACTGAGCATAAAGCCAAGCTGCTTTTGCACGATCAACTGGAGTAGATTTCATGAGTGTCCATGAACCTGCATCCTGGTAACCAAGTTTTTGACCTTTTTCCCAATACGCACCCCGAGGAGAGGGAGCCATACGCCATTTAGGTGAACCGTCAGCATTCACAACAGGAATGCCTTCTTTTACCATGTCAGCTGTAAAGGCTGTGTACCAGAAAATTTGCTGTGCAATTGCACCTTGAGCAGGCACTGGGCCGGCTTCACCGAAGACCATACCAGCAGCTTCAGGTGGCGCATATTTTGTAAGCCATTCAATGTATTTAGTAATGGCATAAACAGATGCAGGACCGTTAGTGTCCCCGCCGCGATCTACGCAAGAACCAACTGCTTGGCTTTTGTCGTTAACCCGGATGCCCCATTCGTCGACAGGCAGACCATTTGGCTCACCTTTGTCACCGTTGCCAGCCATTGAAAGCCACGCATCGGTGAAACGCCAACCCAAAGATGGATCTTTTTTACCATAGTCCATGTGACCATAGACTTTTTTACCATCAATTTCGCGACCAGTGAAGAATTCAGCAATATCTTCGTAAGCAGACCAGTTTACAGGAACGCCAAGATCGTAGCCGTATTTTGCTTTAAAGTCGGCTTTGTTTTTAGCGTCGTTGAACCAATCGTACCGGAACCAATACAGGTTAGCGAATTGCTGATCAGGAAGCTGATACAGTTTTCCGTCTGGACCTGTTGTAAAAGAAAGACCGATGAAGTCTTTCAAGTCAAGTGTCGGGGACGTTACGTCTTTACCTTCACCAGCCATCCAGTCAGTCAAATTACGAGCTTGCTTGTAACGCCAATGAGTACCGATCAAATCGGAATCGTTGATGTAACCATCATAGATGTTTTCACCAGACTGCATTTGAGTCTGAAGTTTTTCAACAACATCACCTTCACCGATCAGGTCATGAGTAACCTTGATACCTGTGATGGCAGTAAAGGCTGGCGCCAGTACTTTTGATTCGTATTCATGCGTGCCAATAGTTTCGGAAACGACTTTAATTTCCATACCAGTAAGCGGTGCTGCGGCATTTACAAACCACTGCATTTCAGCTTTTTGTTCTGCAGCTGATAAAGAAGACAGACCAGCCACTTCACTTTTCAAGAACTTGTCTGCAGCTGCCATATCGGCATATGCGGACGCCGACACGAGCACGAGCCCGACAGCCGTCGTTGTCGCTAATAGATACTTTCGCATTTATAATCCTCCCTGGAGTTATATGCGTATGAATGAAGCCACCCAAAAAGTAGCTTCAAGATTTACTTAGCCTTACACCCAACGGAATACGCCAACGGCATAAACCACAGAAAGACCAAGAGCCCACCAAAGATCAGGGCCAACAAGCCCCAACCAAGCAAGGTGAATAAAGGCACTGCCAAGCAGTGATAAGAACAACCGGTCACCCCGAGTTGTTTCGATTTGCAGAAGACCCACGCGAGGATTCCCCCCTGGGCTAAAGTACTCCCATACCCCCATACAAATCAGCAAACTGATAATCGTTACAAAAAACATGGCCGTAGTAAACGTCCAACCCATCCAAGAAAAGTCCATATTTTCTCTCCTTTCTTGCGTTAAACGCGCCCAAGGGCAAAACCCTTGGCGATATAGTTACGGACGAAGTAAATGACTAGCGCGCCCGGAATAATTGTTAGCACTCCAGCTGCTGCCAAAACGCCCCAATCAAGGCCAGAGGCAGACACTGTTCTGGTCATGATCGCCGTAATTGGTTTTGCATCTGTAACCGTAAGAGTACGGGCCAACAATAATTCGACCCATGAGAACATGAAGCAGAAGAACGCGGCGACACCAATCCCCGAAGCCGTCAGAGGCATAAAGATTTTCACAAAGAATTTAGGGAATGAGTAACCATCAATATAAGCTGTCTCATCTATTTCCTTCGGAATTCCCGACATAAAGCCTTCCAGTATCCACACAGCTAACGGCACGTTAAACAAGCAATGCGCCAAAGCCACAGCAATATGCGTGTCGATAAGACCAAAGGCTGAATATAACTGGAAGAAAGGCAATGCAAACACAGCTGGCGGTGCCATACGGTTTGTAAGCAACCAGAAGAAAAGATGCTTGTCCCCTAAGAACTTGTAGCGAGAAAATGCATAGGCCGCAGGCAACGCAACCCCCACAGCAATCAAAGTGTTCAAGGCCACATAAATCATCGAATTAATGTAACCATTATACCAACTGGGATCTGTTAGGATCACCATGTAATTTTGAATAGTAGGATTGCTGGGAAATAATGTGAAAGTAGACAGAATTTCCTGATTGGTTTTGAAGCTCATATTCACAAGCCAATAAATTGGCAGCAACAAGAACAGAATATAAGCGGATGGGATCATCCATTTCAAATTCCGCTTGCCTGAAGACAATTCTTTTGGTCGGATATTCGTCAAATCAATTGTGTTCTGATTAGTCGTCATTGTTGTCTCACTCATCAGTCTTGCACTCCTTTTTCAGGGGCATCGCCGTCCAGACTTGTCATCACGGTAAAGAACACCCAAGACACAAGAAGGATAATTAGGAAATATACCAGTGACATGGCAGCCGCAGGTCCAAGATCAAATTGCCCAATCGCCATCTTCACCAAATCAATTGATAAGAAAGTAGTGGAATTGCCAGGACCACCGCCGGTCAGAACAAACGGTTCAGTATAAATCATAAAGCTGTCCATGAAACGGAGGAGAACCGCGATTAGCAAAACCCTGTTCATTTTGGGCAATTGTATATAACGGAACACTTTCCATTTTGAAGCGCCATCAATTCTGGCAGCCTGATAATAGGCCTCAGGTATGGACACTAAACCTGCGTAACTCAGCAAAACAACCAAGCTGGTCCAATGCCAAACATCCATAAGTATAATGGTTGCCCACGCATCCACAGCATTGGTGGCATAATTGTAATTGAAACCCATTGCATGCAGTGAATAGCCCAGCAATCCAATATCAGCGCGCCCGAAAACTTGCCAAATAGTGCCCACAACATTCCAAGGAATCAGCAGGGGAAGTGCCATCAGGATCAAGCAAACTGGCACCCAAAAGCCTTTTTTAGGCATGGAAAGCGCGATAAAGATACCAAGCGGAATTTCAATTGCCAAAATAGTAAATGAGAATGCCAAGTTGCGGAGCAACGCATTCAGAAATCTCTCTGAATGCAAAACGTCAACAAACCATTCAGTTCCCGCCCAGAAAAATTGATTATTTCCAAATGTGTCTTGTACAGAATAATTCACAACCGTCATAAGAGGAATAATGGCACTAATCGCAACCAGCGCAAAAACAGGTAGAACCAAGAACCATGCTTTATTGTTTAAAGCTCTATCCATGCTTAGACCTCCCCTTTTACAAGATGCGAGTCTTTGTAAATATTAATTTTTCCAGGATCGATGATAGCTTTGGGGTGAGCCGGAACATAACCGCCTTCAGGCAAAACTGTATCCAGAGTTCTACCATTGATATTTGCCCGCGCTATTTTGAACCTGCCGATATCCTCAACTGAGGTTATCTGGATAGGTAATCCCGCGTCATCATCAGTCAGTTTAATAAATTCTGGACGAATTCCCAACTCAACATTTCCCGTAAGTGACGGGTAGGATTTGAGTAAGTCGATTTTTATATTGCCAACCTGCGCGGTCCGGCCACTGACTTCCGCTGGGATTACATTCATACCAGGAGAGCCAATAAAATAACCGACGAAGGTGTGGGCGGGCTCATCGAACAATTCTTCTGGTGTGCCGATCTGCACGACTTCCCCCTCATACATAACCACCACTTTATCTGCGAACGTCAACGCTTCCGTCTGATCATGGGTCACATAAATCATCGTATGTTCAAACTGGCGATGGAGTTCTTTGAGCTTTGTCCGTAATTGCCATTTCATATGGGGGTCAATCACTGTAAGCGGCTCATCAAATAGAATGGCATTCACATCATGACGCACCAAACCACGGCCTAGCGAAATCTTCTGCTTGTCATCAGCCGTAAGACCCTTCGCCTTTTTGTTGGCTTTCTCACGCAAATCCAAAATATCAATCATTTCAGATACGCGGCGCCCGATTTCATCCTTCGGCACGCGACGGTTGACCAGAGGGAATGCGAGATTTTCAGCTACAGTCATTGTGTCGTAGATAACCGGAAACTGGAAAACCTGCGCGATATTTCGTTGCTCTGGCTGAAGGTGCGTTACATCCTGTTCATCAAAAATAATATTGCCTTTGGATGGGACAAGCAGCCCTGAAATAATATTCAGAAGAGTTGTTTTCCCGCACCCAGAAGGTCCAAGCAGAGCATAGGCGCCCCCATCATCCCAAACATGATCAATTTCTTTGAGCGCAAAATCCGCATCGGACTTCGGCCTCGGTAAATATGAATGTGCCAGTTTATCGAGTGTTATTTTAGCCATGCGTTATCCTTACTCCCCCTGCAACTTTGCAGGAGCGGCGACAAGTCTGTCATCCATCCCAAAAACAAAGAAATTTTCCGGATCGAGATGGACTGAGATTGCATCACCTGTATTCACTCGGTGAACGCCATGGGTCAGTGCAACCCAACGGTATCCATTTTTCTCGACGTGAATAAAGCTCTCGGATCCCGTAATTTCGGAGGTAGAAACGTGGGTCTCTACGGAAAGTGAAGGCTCTGCCGGCGCATTCAAAAACACATGATGCGGACGGACACCTACTTTATAGGTACCGTCTGACAGGGCTTTCAATTGACCTGAGATGGGCACATTCTGTCCATCAAATTCAAAATGACTGCCGGCCTTTTTGACTTCCAGTAGATTAAGAGGCGGGTCAGAGAAAGTTTGGGCGGTTTGAAGGTCAACCGGTTTATTATGAACCGAGATAGTCTCATCAAATTGCGACACACGCCCTTCAGTTAAAGCTGCGGTCTTGCCGCCGAGCAGTAACGCCTCATGTGGCTCAGTGGTTGCATAGACAAATACAGCACCCGTTTCTGCAAACAAGCGCGGTAATTCAATACGGAGCTCTTCCCGTAATTTGTAATCAAGATTAGCCAACGGTTCATCAAGGAGCACAATTTCCGCGTCTTTCACCATGGCACGCGCCAAAGCGGTTCGTTGCTGCTGTCCGCCAGAGAGATTAAGCGGTAGACGGTCCAAAAAATCACCAAGCTTCATTACATCGGCAGCCTGACGGACTTTCTGATCCAATATCTTTTTATCAACACCTGCAATACGCATTGGAGATGCAATATTTTCATATACTGTCATTCCAGGGTAATTAATGAATTGCTGATAAACCATAGCAATGTTCCGCTTTTGAACAGGAACCCCTACTACACTTTTCCCATTGACCAGAATATCCCCTTCAGTGGGTTTATCCAAGCCAGCCATCAGCCGCATTAATGTTGTTTTTCCGGACAAAGTCGGCCCCAACAAAACATTGAGGGATCCCTTTTCAAGGCGCATGGACACATCACGTATGTGATATACTCCGCCTACTTTTTTGCTAACATTTTTAAGTTCAAGCATTATTCACCTAGTGTGCTCTGAAATAGAGCGGACATTAGTTATTAGTCATCCATAAATTGAGTGCTGCAATTTGTTCCTTGGACATACGGATACCAAGCTTGCTTCTACGCCAAACAACATCTTCTGCTGTTTTAGCCCACTCATATTTCATCAAATATTTTATTTCTTGCGCATAAAGGCCAGCCCCGAAATCTTCTCCCATATCGTCAAGAGAAGAGACACCTTTCAAAAGCACCCAAGAATTAGTCCCGTAGGACCGAACAAGACGCCACACTAATTTCTTTTCCAAGAAAGTGTACTTTAGACAAACCTCATCCACCAAGCCATCAAAACCTTCAATGTCAAAGTCGCCGCCGGGCAATGTAGATTTCGCCGTCCATTTCCCATTCTTCTTACCAAGTGCTGTTTCAATCTTTTCCATCATTGATTCAGCAAGGCGGCGATAAGTGGTAATTTTCCCGCCAAAGACATTCAACAAGGGAGCATCGCTCGCTTTGCCGTCCCGGCGTAGAACATAATCACGCGTCGCTTCTTGCGCTTTCGAAGCACCATCGTTGTACAACGGCCTTACGCCAGAATACGTCCATACGACATCGGATTCCAAAATGGGTTTCACAAAATATTCACTCGCCGCATTGCAAAGATAAGAAATTTCTTCTTCAGAAATTTCGATATCATTGACATCGCCGTTAAAATCCTGATCCGTTGTTCCAATGAGCGTATAATCTTGCTCGTAAGGAATAGCGAAAATTATGCGCTCATCCTCGTTTTGGAAAATATAACACTGATCATGGTCAAACATTTTCGGTACGACTATGTGACTACCCTGAACAAGCCTCACATTCTTAGCATTATTGTCACCTAAGGATTTTCCAAGCACTTCATCAACCCAAGGGCCTGAGGCATTCACAAGAAGGCGTGCGGTAACAGTTTTCTCATCTCCCGTGATAAGATTTTTTGTCGTTACGTGCCAAATGCCATTTTCTTGGCGCGCATTGATGCATTGCGTGCGGGTTTCTATTAAGGCGCCTTTATCAGCAGCATCTTGCGCATTCAGAACTACAAGACGTGCATCATTTACCCAACAGTCGGAATATTCAAAGCCCTTTACGAAATCAGACTTCAAAGGCTTCCCTTCTACGACTGATGTTAAATCAACGGTCTTTGTCGCTGGAAGCTTTTTCCGCCCGCCAATGTAATCATATAAAAACAAACCCAAACGTAAAAACCATGCAGGGCGCAACCCAGAATGATGCGGTAGAATAAATCGAAGGGGCCAAATAATGTGCGGGGCCGTGCGCCACAAAATTTCACGTTCACTCAAAGCTTCTCTAACCAAACGGAATTCATAGTGCTCCAAATAGCGCAAGCCGCCATGAACGAGTTTCGTTGCTTTTGAAGACGTGCCACTCGCCAAGTCGCTTTTCTCGCATAAGGCAACTGAAAAACCACGTCCAACAGCATCGCGTGCAATACCGCACCCGTTAATACCGCCACCAATGATAAAAATGTCGAATTCTGCCGACATAAAAAGCCACCTCTTTTGTTTATCTTGAGCCTAAATAATACGCAGCTCGATGAAACATGAAGAAATATGAAATCATTATGAATGTCAAATGAAATTACGATGATAATATTAGAAACTGAAACTAAAGAACAATTAGCGACGAGTTTACGCACGTATCTTAGCTTATAGGGGCGATTTCACTCATTTTATAGAATCAAGCCAGTATTTTTCGCCTTAAAATTATCCATTCGACCTCCCACAATGTTAATATTCCAGTCGAAAGAGCAAGAAAATATACGAACGAAAATGATGATTTTTTAATCAATCAACCGAAATGATGAATATTTTCGAAAGCAAAACGAAACCTACTTTGGAATTCAAGAATTGGCGACTGTCGGTGCTTTGTTAGGACATAATATCAAAATAAAAAGGGAACCAGCGTTGGGCTCGAATAATTTGGCTGAAGAAGCACTTAAGCATTCTTGACCTGTTTCAGGAAACAATAAATCCGCATCAGTGCCGGTAACCCGTGCAGAAAACGAAATTAAAAAGGAGCTGAAGTGCAAGAGGGCTTAAAGGCATTTATCATAGAATGCCCAGCACCAGTCAATGACGCGATATCGATCAGGAACGACGGCCTATTCCTTTAGTTGGAATAAATCCCGCGAGCGATTAAACTCACGCATCTTGTGGCAAGGGCTTCCAAGGAATATTTACTATCATCATACCATTCTACGGTCCAATTCAAGGACCCTAGAATGAATTGCCGCGCAGGAACGATTTCCAAATCACTATGCAAAAATCCAGCTTTTTGTGCGTTCAAGAGTAACGTATCCCACATATTTCCGTATTCTCGACGCAAAGTGTGGTGACGTTCTTGGATCTCCTTGGGCAACTGATTATACAGTCGAATATTAGCAGACACAAAATCGCCTTGCGTAAAAAGCACCTTCAAATGAGCATGGACGCAAGCTTCAATCATCGCCAGATAATTCTCATCATCATCGCAAGCATTTTTTGCAGCTTTCACCGCCTCGTATACGGCCCGAAGTCCTGTATCCAGAACTTCATCCATAATTTCATCTTTTGAGGCGAAATGATAATAGATGCTCCCCGCCTTCAAACCCGCCTCATCCGCGACATCCCGTAAAGTTGTCGCCGTATAGCCACGCTCTTTGAATAGTTTCGCAGCTGCATTCAGGATCGTTTGGCGCGTTCTTTCCGATTTTCTGACAGTATTTTTGTCATCCTGCATTACATCGCTCTGTACTTTTTTAATCACTATTCTCGATGCCTCGCCATGCCTTTTCTTTACGTCTAAGCTTGTATGCTTTGACCAACCATAAGTCCCCTTCCATATCATAGCACCCCTCCCTGTCCCACAACATTCATACACTTTGCGCAAATTATTTGGGGCTCACAGATTAGCATTGCCATTTATCTAATCCATGTTCGATTATTTTCAAACACATGTTCGATATTTTTTTCAACTTTTTTTTGTGATAACGACGAGGCCCAAAATGAATTTCGAATTAACCGAAGGACCACACCCCATGAGGACATCGCTAAAAAGACAGATGGTGCGAAAATTGGGCTAGGAATTTAATCAGGGGCACCCCCTGTCAATAGGGAGGTTTGGAACTCAGCTGTCCAAATCGTCAAGATAACTGTTGTTGATTTTGGATTGAGCATAGTCGGCAGGGTT
>JBALXM010000047.1:1225-29497 GCA_036960695.1 Sneathiella sp. | reverse complement strand
CGTTGGAAATATGGGAGATAGGAAGGCTGCATCGCATTGATACCGGCTTGCGAGGTGGACTGCTCGTTCCGAATGGCAGGCTGCTGTTAAAAAAAGGTTGGGGAATTTTTGTTTGAGCAAGGGCGCTTGGTGGATTGTATGTTCTGGCAAGTGGCATCCCGATGCTTTAAGGGAATGCGCCAATTTCGGATCTGCCGCAATTGACAAGCTTATTTCGTACTTTTTGCATAGTTTCGCCACTTTAGAAGCCAAATTTTCTCTATTATCCAAATTATAATGTCTGAAAATAACCCCTGATCGTGCGGGGAGAAGAGGAATTACCTCTAGAGGGTCAGCACCGACAGTTTCATCGGTGAAATAAAAGGCGACTGTATTTTGCATCGAAAGACGCTAACATTTTAAAGGGAGGCGCTTCAAAAGGTTTTTTTATGGAGGCCAATCTGGTATTTGCTTAAAATATAGAAATTATATCCGATAAAAGGCGAAGATTATGAATGACGTTGCTGCAAACTTAAGTGACATTCAGGCTCGGGTAATTAAAAGCGCGACAAAGTGGGGTAAAAATCCAGAGGATGTCACTCTGATCGCCGTCTCTAAACGGCAGTCATTGGAGCGGGTTGACGCTGCCCTGCGGGCAGGACAGCGAGTTTTTGGTGAAAACCGGGTTCAGGAGGCACAAGAAAAATGGCCTGACTTAAAAAAGACTTATGGGAATGTCGAACTTCATTTAATTGGGCCCTTGCAGACTAATAAGGCGAAAGAAGCTGTGGCTTTGTTTGATGTCATTCAGACTGTGGACAGGCCAAAACTTGCTAAAATCTTGGCAAAGGAAATGAAAGAGGCAAATAGGTCTCTCCCGGTATTTGTGCAGGTCAATATTGGAGAAGAAGAGCAAAAATCAGGTGTTATGCCAGAAGATGCAGACGCGTTTATTAGCAAATGCCGCAACGACTATGGCCTGATTGTTAAGGGACTGATGTGTATTCCGCCTTCAGGGGAACAAGCAGCCCCATATTTTGCGCTTTTGGGGAAGATTGCAGAGCGAAATGGGCTAGACACTTTGAGCATGGGCATGAGCGGCGATTATGAAATAGCAGTTCAATTCGGAGCTGCCTATATTCGCGTCGGAACGGGGATTTTTGGCGTTCGTGAAGATTGATTATGAGTTGAGCCAGACAAATACACTTGTCTGGTTCAACTCATTTAAATTAACCCTGTGCTTTGAGGAAACGGGTCGCCCGATCGGTTGAGAACAAAGTTCGATATAAGACGGCAAGGGTGAGTAATAAAGCGATCACCTCTGTAACTGGGCTTGCATACCAAATACCAACTTCACCTACGAATTGGGGAAGGAGTAGGATTAAGGGGACACTGATCAGATATGTTTTGGTAAGTCCTAATAGTGCAGAACGCTTAGCATCCCCAATTGATTGAAAGAAGCTTGGGAACATAAGCAACGGTCCAAATAAAATGTAAAGCATCGACAATTTCGGCAATAGGCGGGCAGTTTCGGCGATTACAAGCGGATCATCCACAAAGATACCGCCAATTTGGCTTGGCAGCAAAATAAAGAATATTTGCAAGATCCCGCAATAGACTGCCGAAATAGCGACACAAATTTTCAGGGACTTAAATGTTCTGAGCCAATTTCCAGCCCCAAAATTGTTACCAACAATTGTTTGCTGTGCAAGGGTTAATCCCAGCAATGGCATATATCCGAAAGTAAGGACACGAGTGATAATACCGTAGGCTGCAACGCTAATCTCATAGGTATCTTCATCCCAAATTTGTAATTGATAGATAACAGAGCCGGATATGATGGATACGCCAATATAATTAAGGCTGATAGGGGCCCCGAGCGCTAGATATTTCCCCCAGTTTTGCCAAAGGCCGGAAAAACTATGAAGTTTAAACGTCAGACAACCTGTATTGGAATATTGATATAAAAGGGCCGCGACGATGGAGCCCGCTTGAGCGAGAGCCGTTCCATAAGCAGACCCAGCAACCCCCATTTCAAACTCAACCATCAGGATATAGTTAAAGAGAATATTCAACACAGTGGACAGGAGTGTGATGATCGTCATGGGGATAAGTTTCCCTTGGCAGCGGAAACTATCAGCCAACATGGCGGCCAAAAAGAAAAGAGGGGAGAAAAAAATCACCAAGGATAAATATTCATACCCAAGAACAGAAAGGGATTTGGATCCGTTGGCGATCATTTCTATTAGATCATTTCCAAAAAGCAGGAAAAGAATAATAAGCAACGCGCAAATAAGAATAGAGAGGAGGAGGGCGCTTACCATCGCTTGCTCCCCTTCTTCCCGCCGTCCAGCGCCCAGTAATCGTGCAAGAACACTTGAAAAACCAGATGAGACAAGCGTTCCAAGAGCAATTAACATCATGAAAAGGGGGAAGACCATGGTTACAGCGGAAAAAGCATCAGCCCCGACAAATTGGCCAATATACCACCCATCAACCACGGTAAATAATCCGTTTGTCATCATCACAAAGATGATAGGGGCCGCCGTTTTTGCAAAAAGCGAGCCGAGGGGGGTGTTCAAGAACATGTTCTGTTGGTTTTGCATGTCAGATGCCATGGAGTATGCCTTGCAAAAACGAGTGCCTTGATTTTGGCGCTGGTTTTCAGTATAAAATAATTTGAAAGCATATTTGACACAGTCAATTGACAATGTCAAATACAAAAAAATACGTGTTAAATATCATCTCAGGATAGTGTAAATTTGGCGAAACCACTTACAGAAGAGCAAATATCCACAAAGAAGGCAGCCTTAGTTCAAATTGCTATGGCTCTTCTCGAAAGCGATGGATTTGATGCTTTAACATTACGAAATTTGGCAAAAGAAGCGGGAATCAGCCGCTCGACCCCCTATAGCTATTTTAAAGACAAGGCGGAACTCTGCCAGTGCGTTTGTGCGGAAACATTTCGGTATCTCATCCGTAAATGTGCTATCGCGATGGAGGAGAGTGATGGATATGCGGAACAACTGACTGCAATTGGCCGTTGCTATTTGGACTTTGGCATAGAGAGACCTATCTTATACCAATTGGTCTTTGCGCCGGTGCACGCGCAGGAAGAAAAATTACCTGAACTTATTGAGGTGATTGACGAATATATGGCCCTTACTGAAGTCCCTATGCGAAAGGCCTATGAAGAAGGCATTATTAGCTATCCACCGGAACGCCTAAATCCAGTTTTATGGGCGTGTAGCCACGGTCTATTGAGTTTACGTTGGGCAGGCCATTTATCTGAAGAGGGGATGTATGATCGGGTTCAGGAAGACCTTAAACACATCTTGGCATTTGGATTTATGCATGGTGGGAAGCCCTAAATCCAGCATTGTGGTTTTTAGTTTGTTTTAATTACATAAAATTTTTCTTATTTTCGTCAGTTTTTAATATTTCATTAATGTAATTTGCTTATTCGTTGGGTATTGAGACGACATTGAAATTTAAAAGTAATATGTAAATAGAATTGAAAATATTATGACTTCCAGCACTCTAAAACTTTCCGCATTTTCTTTTGGTCTTATTGCCCTCGCAGGATTTAGCTCAACAGCGCATTCTGCAGGCGAAATGTCTTTTTGCACAGAAGATAAAGACCAAGCGCCTTATGTCCTTGGAACCGGGACATCCCTTCAAGAAACAAATCCTGGTCTCTCAATTGAAATTGTTAAAATGGCAGCAGAACGTGTCGGCGCAAAGGCGACCTTTACGCGGGCGCCATGGAAGCGCTGCTTGGCATTGATGGAAAAAGGATCTGTGGATGGCGTCTTTATGGGATCCTTCAAGACAGCTAGAATGAAACTTGGCGCGTACCCAATGGCAGGTGGCGACGTCGATCCAACACGCCGCCTAACTATGAGTTCTTATTCTCTCTACCGTTTGAAGGGAACGTCTCCTTCCTGGGATGGTAAAGCTTATAGTGGCATTGACGGTAAAGTTGGCGCACCGCTTGGATATTCAATTGTAAAAGATCTTAAAAAACACGATCTTAAAGTTGAAGAATCAAAAGGGACGCCAACAGATTTTAAAAAACTTAACGCTAAACGTATTGTTGCTGTTGCTGCCCAAACAACAACAGGTGATCAATTAATGGAATCTGGTGATTTTCCAAATATTGAAAAAGTTGAAACACCTTTGGTAACCAAGCCTTATTATGTGCTTTTGAGCAATCAGCTGGTTGCAAAAGATGCTTCTCTTGCCAATAATTTCTGGAAAGAAATTGGCGCCATTCGTGAAAACGAAGGTAAGACACTGATTAAGAAGTATAAATAACTTAATCGAATTATTCTATGCACAGTCCTGATCCGGGCTGTGCATATTTTATGTCAGCCTAATATTTCAATTTTAGTTTCTTTTTCAATTGCGGATAAAAGCGCTAAAAGATCCGAAAGCTTGAGGGCGACGCACCCCTCTGTCCCCTCAAAATTCGGCTTTGCTACATGCATAAAAATGCAACTTCCGAAGCCCGAAACCGGTGGGGTGTCGTTATGACCAATTACGACAACGATGTCATATAAATCATCTTCTCGCCAAAGTGTCTCATAACTGCCGTTAAAGGGAAGCTCAACCCGTTGATTATAGGCGCTAATGGCGGGGTCATCACACCATCCATCCTTTTTAGATATTGCGCTCAATTCCAGTTTGCTCACGGGTTTTTTGATCTTATCTGCCCGATAATATAGAGAGCGTAGGGAATATACACCGGCAGGGGAGCAATGATCCCCTTCACGTTTATTGGCTGTCACCCCAGACTTTCCCAAAGCGCAAGGATAGCATTTATCACCGAAGCGTAATTCACCAAGGTGATCGTTTATAATATTGACCTTCATTTGCATGTGGTTAGTTTAGTGAGATTGATGAGGATCTCAAGAGCTCTTCTGCCAACCCGTTACATGTTAAGAGTTTTAAGGTTACCCAATATGTCCTCCAAAGCCCAACCCCTAGACTTTCTCGCGCTTGTTTGCCTTTCCTTGATGTGGAGTTCCAGCTTTCTTTTCATCAAGATTGCAGTGGAGACCGTGACGCCCCTGACAGTTGCTGCGGGCCGGCTACTGGTGGCCGCCATTGTTTTGTATATTTTTATGAAAATCCGCGGGAAATCATTACCGCAAGATAAGCGCAGCTGGCTATTTTTCATTCTGATCGGTCTTATCGGAAATTCTATCCCGTTTTACTTGATAAGCTGGGCAGAGGTTACCATTGATAGCTCAATCGCTGCCATTTTGATAGCGTCTGCGCCGTTAGCAAGTTTCCTCATCGGGCATATGGTAACAACAGACGAGAAACTGACGATGCCACGAATTACAGGCGTTCTTGCAGGCTTTGCTGGTATTATTGTTCTGATAGGGTATGAAAGTTTGCTAAGCTTTGGAACCAACGCCATTAGCCAGTTAGCAATTGTTGGCGGTGCTATCTGTTATGTCAGCGCAAGTTTTATCGCAAAAAAAATGCCGCCAATGGATCCTTATGCGCGGGCTGCTGGGGTTCTGATTATGGCAAGCTTGATGTCTGTCCCTGTCAGCTTGTTAGTTGACCAGCCTTGGACTTTAATGCCCAGCACGGATTCGCTGGTTGCTGTCCTGTTTTTAGGTCTTTTTCCGACAGCTGTTGCAACCCTTATTCTTTTCTATTTGGTCATGCGTGTTGGGGCAACCTTTGTTGCCTTGAACAATTATATCAATCCGGTACTGGGTGTTATTTGGGGATATTGGTTTATGTCTGAAAACCCATCCCCGCAAACGGCATTGGGTCTTGCCATGATTTTAGGGGGCCTGGTGGTCACACAATTGAAGTTTGCCAAAACTAGCGGGCGAGATAAAAATAAAGCCTGACGGTTACACCATCTTGTTTAGGTAGCTGAAGCTTTCGCTCACATTAAGACCTTGGCTCTGCATTGCTTGAGGGGAAACCCTTACTTGTTTTTCATAATGGCTTGCGGCGTCTTTCACCTTGTTAGGCGAAGGGGGCGCGGGTGCCACAGAAATACTGGCAGGTATCGTCGCATCATTTGGGCTAGCTTTTACTGGTGACAGGCGGAAACTTCCAAGAATTTGTGACATTTGATCAGCGGTCAGGTTTTCTTGCTGAAGGGCCTTGGCATTTTCAATATTTGTCCCAAGATTTGGGGCGGCCCCTTTCCATTGTAGTCCCATAATAAGGGGGGCTTTGGTGGCGGCTTGTGGGTCTAGGGACGCCTTCTCAATAGCTGAGCTGCGGCTCTCACCCTGTTTTGGGGCATTCTGTGTTACGGGAATAGCTGCCGCGGCTTGAGACTGGATCGGAGCGGCTTCGGCCGTTTGGGATTTAGCGGCAATTTGTGGTGCATCATCTGGCATAGCCTCATCATCACTAAAGAGCGCGATAACGTGGCCGCCAATATCGTTTCCGGTCTCTGATTGAATAGCAGAATTGACGATAGATGCGGCAAGTCCAATGCCACCTCCAAAAACACCGCCCCCGATCATGCGAGATCCAGCGCTAATCGTATCTCCTGTAAATTCACGATACAGGCTTGAGATAATAGGAAGATGTTGCAAGGGGTTTATGATGTCGAGAAAATCATCAAATCCAAACCCATCTTCACCAAACAATCCCACATCGTCGCCTGTGGCAACCGAGGTCTTGTCCGAGCTATCTGGTTTAGGTGTGTATTGCAGTGCTTCATTCGCACCGGGATAGGACTCGTCCAGATAGGCGTATTGGTTATTTGTTTGAACTGCAAATGACATAAAATTCTCCTGACTTAAAGGAAAGCAAGGAGCATGCCAGTCTTTAAGCGCAGGTTTCTGCGGTTATTGGCGAGACGCGGTAGGTAAAGATTGTAGAGGCGGCATAAATTACCGCTTTAGGGGATCATCCCAACCGACATATTTTATAGATAATGGCCACTTCGTTTTTTCTTTGTCGCTAAATACAGCTCGTTATGAGTGTTGGAGGGGAATTTATGCTCGACACGCTCCGTAACCTCAATACCGCATCGGGTAAGGCCTTCAACTTTATCGGGGTTATTGGTCATGAGGCGGATTTTTTTGAAACCGAGAGCTGAAAGCATTTCAGCGGCGGGTCTGAATACCCGCTCATCCGCATCAAAGCCCAATCGCTCGTTTGCATCGACCGTATCAAAGCCATCGCTTTGTAATTTGTAAGCGCGGAGCTTGTTGATAAGGCCAATGCCCCGCCCTTCTTGGGCCAGATAGAGCAAGACACCCGCCCCTTCATCATTGATCGCTTTTAGGGAGCCCCGAAGTTGTTCTCCGCAATCACATTTGAGGGAGCCTATAAGGTCGCCGGTAAAGCATTCTGAATGCAATCGGGTCAAGACAGGCTCGTGACGGTTGGGATCTCCAATAAGGATTGCCAGATGTTCTATTCCGCCGTCAATGGGGCGGAAGGCGTGGATTTTGGCGTTTTCAGCGGCTTGCAAGGGAACTTTGGCAACAGCGACAGGGCGTAGCTCAAAGGCTGAGTTTTCGTCATACCCAAAAATGTCTTCTGTTGATAACAGCGATAAATCTTCTGCACGTGCAAAGGCCACTGGATCAACGTCAGGGAGCTCACAAACAAGGCTTGAAGGCAGCAGGCGCGCAAGTTTCGTAATCTTAATCGATGCATCCACCGGTGAGATCACGGACCCTTTTAACCGGGTGAAAGGACCGCGAAAAGGTTGATCCAAGTCATGAGTTGCATCCGCGAGCGCTCTCATAAGCGGGGCGTCCATCCAACTTTCGATTTTCACCCTTATCGTTTTCTCCCCTGTCGGTTTCAAATGCAGCACATTTGCACGATGAGAGGTTAGCGTCAGGCAAGGCTCTGTTCCGGCTAAGGATGCCATATTTTGAAGCTCTTGATCAAAAGCCATCTCTGTCGATAGGGCGATGATACAGCTGTTTGACGAGCGAATGACGACAGGAAGCCCGCGACGCAAATCGGCGATTGCCCGGTCTACATTTCTGAGTGATTTTCTGATTTCTGGGCTTTTATTGTTTTTTGTCATTGGATACGCAGTCAGATGAAGTAATTTTTTGTGTGATTTTAGCAGTTTGTACAGGAAAATGCCTAATGCAAAAAACATTTCCTGCGCAATTGGTTCGAATTGCACAATTTTCGCTTTTATATAAGGTAACTTAAATGCGATGAGCTTATGGGGGGCGGTCACTTCTACGTGATAGAATGAAACAAATACTGCCCCTTGCCCTTGAATAAGGCAAAAGAGACCAAACTTAACACCTTAATGATCCTAGTATGTGTCAGTATACAGGTGGATCGAAAATCAGGATTGGGAACTAAATCATGTCAGGCGTTAAAAAAATTCTTCTGGTAGATGATGATGTAAGCCTTCGGGAAACTTTGGCAGAACAGCTAGATTTGCATGAAGAATTTGCGACCCAGCAGGCATCTTGCGCCGCAGAGGGTCTCGATATGGTAAAAAATGGTCACTATGACTTGATCCTGCTTGATGTGGGTTTGCCTGATATGGATGGTCGGGAGGCGTGTAAGATTATGCGCAATTCCGGATCGCGAGCGCCAATCATTATGCTAACCGCACAAGATAGCGATAGTGATCAGATTTTGGGCCTTAATTCAGGGGCCAACGATTATGTTTTAAAGCCTTTTAAAATTGGGGTGCTTCTTGCCCGAATACGCGCGCAATTGCGCCAGCATGAACAAAGTGAAGATGCGATTTTTGCGATTGGTCCTTACAGCTTCCAGCCTGCAAAAAAGCAGCTTATCCACAAGGATAATGACCAAAAGGTCCGCTTAACAGAGAAAGAGACTTCTATATTGAAGTTCCTGTACCGTGCCGGCCAAAAAGTTGTGTCCCGTGATATCCTGTTGAATGAAGTTTGGGGATATAATGCGGAAGTAACAACGCACACGTTGGAGACCCATATTTACCGCCTGCGCCAAAAAATTGAGGCTGATCCGTCTTCTGCGACTATTTTGGTAACCGATACCGGCGGTTATCGTTTGGCTCCTTAAAGGTACCGAGCCGTTTCAATTTCCTTTTAACTGATCGCGATGAGCGTGGATCAAGTCGGTGAGGTGGTCTGCTACGGCTCTCACCCGCAACGATGCCATAAGGTCTGTGTGAATGATGAGCCAAATTGACTGACTAACACCCAAATCTAGCTCTATATTCTTCAGGCCAGTCTGACGCCCAAGAATATGCGGTAAGACGGCAAGACCAAGCCCTGATTGGGCCGCAGCAACCTGCCCTGCAAGAGAGCTTGTCGTTATTGCGGGGGGTTTCCCTCGTAAAATCCGTTCTATCCACTGGGCGGCAGGCAAATGAGCGTATGCTTCTGCCCAGCCGATAAAACTGTCTGATTCAAATTTGCTATTATTTGGCCCGCTTTCTCGCCTGTTGACATAATCAGTCGCACCATAAAGCCCGTACCCCAATGTTCCCAGTTTTCGAATGGTTACATTTCCGCGCGTGGGCCGGACCATACGTACTGCCAAATCCGCATCCCTTCGATGCAAATTCACCGTTTTAACATCTGTTGCAACGTCAACTTGCAAGTCTGGATGCTGTATTTTAAGCTTTCCTAAGGATGGTATAATGAGTTGAACCGCTAGATTTTCAGCGGTTGCCAGTCTTACTTTACCCGCGACTTTTCCGGCATTTCCAAGGGCTTCTGTACTGAAGGTTTGTGCGGCTTGCTCCAAAGCTTCAGCAGGGACAAGCAAGGACGTGCCATCATCGGTCAGCTGGTAGCCATTTTGGTGCCGGCTAAACAAGGTGACTCCTAGGCACGCCTCTAACCGATCAATGCGCCGGGATACGGTGGCAACCCCTAACCCCATCATGTTCGCCGCCGCGTTGAGGGTGCCACAGCGGGCAATCGCCAAGAAAACACGGGTGTCATCCCAGTGAAGCGCCGAGAGGCTCAGCTTTCCAGTATCGGAATTCAAGTGTTCATTATTTGTCATATCACACCTGAAAGTAGGGGATGTATTGTTGGGGTCAGCATTAGATATCCATTAAAGGCAAAAGGAAGTCAAACATGAAAAAGCGCATACTCGGACAAGGTTTTGAAGTCTCGGCACTGGGTCTTGGGTGCATGGGCATGAGTGAGTTTTATGGCCCGCGAGATGATACTGAATCCCTTAAGGTGTTGGCACGGGCTGTGGATCTGGGCGTAGATTTCTTTGATACTGCTGACATGTATGGGCCCTATCACAATGAAGAATTGCTCGGCCGGTTTTTAGCAACGTCCAGCAGTAGGCCAAAAATTGCCAGTAAATTTGGTATTGTACGGGCTGCGGGTGAATATCGGCGTGGGTTGGACAACAGTGCCTCTTACGCACGGAAATCCTGCGAGGCGTCCTTGCAACGCTTGGGCACCGATCATATCGATCTGTATTATATTCACAGGATAGAGTCTGACCGCCCTATTGAAGATGTGATGCAAGTCCTGTCTGAATTGGTCGCAGAGGGAAAAATTGGTCATATCGGGTTATGTGAAGTGAGTGCGGAGACGTTGCGCCGGGCACATGCGGTGCATCCCATCACTGCCGTTCAAACAGAATATTCTTTATGGAGCCGTCACGTAGAAGCAGAGATTTTACCAACATGCACTGAATTGGGTGTGGGGTTTGTACCCTATTCGCCGCTTGGGAGAGGGTTTCTTACAGGCACTTTTCAGGTGGGCAATCAATTTGAGGCTGGTGATTTCCGATCTCATTTACCTAGATTTTCTCAAGATAATATGAAGGCGAACCTCTCCCTTGTGGATCGGATTGAGGAGCTTGCGAGAGATAAAGACTGCACAGCAGCCCAAGTTGCCCTTGCTTGGTTGTCTGCGCAAGGCGAGAATATTGTCCCAATTCCGGGGACAAAGCAGATTAAGTATCTTGAGCAGAATGTTGCGGCACTTGATGTGTCTTTAACCGCAGCCGACCTTGACCGGTTAAGCAAAGCCATCGCCACATCCCCTGTGGTTGGGGAGAGATATACGGCGGAAGGCATGAAAGGTTTGGATGCCTAAAGGTAAGTTCGCGGTTTGTGACGGCTTCTTTATAGGTGCGGTCACTCTCCGCTTAAAGGATATTAAGGTTTACTCTTGCTCATCTGCTTTCAGTTTTTTGATCCTTCGATAGAAACTAGATCGTGAAAGACCAATTGTTTTGGCAACCGCTGACCCGGTCCGTGGTTGCCCGTCCTTATCTGTTGTCATCAGCAATTGGATGCCCTTTTTGATGTTATCATCGGGCACCTTCTCTTTTGGCCCTGAGCGTTTTTTGCTCGCCCTCGTGACCTCAAAGCCCCGTCGGGCTCGTCCCCGGGCTAGATCTCTTTCAAGCTCTGAAAACCCATTAAGGATTATCCCATAGGCGTCACCGATAGCACCATTTGACGAGTCTATGCCGTCCATAAGGGAGTGAAAACCAATATCTCTATTTTTTAGACTTTCAAGGAAACTTACCAGTTCAATCGTCCGTCTTCCCAAACGATCAAGCTTACAGACAACCAAAGTATCTCCAGCCGTCAAAAGAAGAAGGGCATTTTCCAACTCTGGCTTGATTGTTGTTACGGCTGAGATATTTTCCTGGAAGATCGTCTCGCACCCTGCGGCCTGTAATTCTTCAATTTGAGCATCAAGATTTTGATTTTCATTTGAAACTCTGGCGTAACCAACTTTCATAAACAGTGTCCTGTATTACTAACAAAAAAACAATTACGATACACCGTATTGTACAATTATAATATTGACGATTGCTTCTATAATCCCTACTTAAGATGATGTAAACGCCTCATTAAGAGATTGTGTGTAGTATTTACCCCATCGTAGCGGAGAAGAATATGGCAGTAATTCAACAGATATCACAGTTGGAAGATCGAGCTATTCTTGGCAAGGCCACTAAAAATGCCGCAACGGCGCTGGGTCTTCGGCTTAATGAATTAGCGGAGATTATCGGCGTAGACCGATCGACCCTTAACAGAGGAATTGACCCTAAGAGCAAAACGGGGGATATCGCCTTAACTTTCATTCGGTGTTACCGCGCGCTTCACGCTCTCTTCGGGGGGGATGTTGAGAATATCAAATATTGGTTTGCGACATACAATAAGCATCTTAATGGCGCGCCGAAAGATTTGGTGAAGAATATTCAGGGGCTTGGCAATGTTGTAAGATACCTGGACGGAATGCGTGGAAAGATCTGAATGGAAAAAGGTCCTGCAAGAGGCTCCTACGGGCGCTTTTGAAGGCCTTTTGTGGCGGGCCGTAGAGGATCAATCAAAAAACGCGACCATGTCTCTAGTTGATACCCTTGAGGAGCAGGCGCGCCTTGAAGAGTTGCTCGATGATAGCAAGCCACCTTATCCTGAAAATGCGCCTGAGAATTACCTGCTCGCAACCCCTTTTAGATATCCCCCTTTGAACTGGGGCTCCCGCTTCGGCTCCACCACTGAGATGTCCATATTCTATGGCTCAAGGGAGCAAAGCACAGCCCTTGCGGAGCTTGCCTTTTACAGGCTTGTGTTTATTGAAGGAATTACTGGCACCTTACCCAACCCTGTCGTTCGCGCAAGATACGATCTCTTTTCCGCAAAATTTGAATTCACTCCCGGTATTGACCTGACGGCTCTGCCTTTTGCAGAATATGCGACTATTCTTCAGCATAAATCAGAATATCGTGCAACGCAGAATCTAGGGGTAGAGCTTCGCGAGTCTGGAGTTGAGGGAATTTTTTATACATCTGCCCGATGCCCAAACAACGGAATTAACATTGCTGTCTTAACAGTTGAAGGTCTTAAATCCAAACGGCCAGAGGAAGTTCATAGATGTTACTGCGAAGCGACGAAGGATCACGTCACCCTGAAAGTTGATCCTAGAGACGTCCTGCAATTCCCGCGGGACATATTTCTTGTGGGTGGCAGTCTGCCGTCGCCTGCATAAGCTCAGTGTGTCGTTTTGCCTAGCTGTTCCGGCGTAGGACATTTCCTGCCAGATAGAGGCTTCCTGCGATGAGGAGGCGGCAAGGGCGCTTTGATAGGTGGGGTATGAGCATGTCTACGGCGTCTTCGACATTTGGGGCGGGAATGCAGTCAATGCCAGCAGCGCAGCCCATAGCACTTAAGATCGCGGCATCGGTGGCGGCAGCTTCACCCTCAATAGGGACGGTAATACCCTTGTCTGTGATGGGCTCCAACTTCCTGAAAAAGGAAACCTGATCCTTGGTGTTGAGCATACCGCAAATAAGATAGGTTGGTTTTGGATCTATTTCATCAAAGCGGCGGAAATTGTCTGCAATCTGCGCACCGGCAGCCTCATTATGGCCCCCATCAAGCCAAAGTTCCACCCCATCAGGCAACCGTTGAGCAAGCGCGCCTTTAGTTAGGCGCTGAAGGCGTGCAGGCCAGATGACATTCTGAAGGCCTTGAATAATGGACTCATTATCTAACTCAAAACCCGGCAGTTTCTTCAAGCAGGCTATGGCAGTTGCGGCGTTGGCTATTTGATGATCACCGTTGAGGCCGGGGCGTTGATACGATTGTGTCCCGTCGCTATCGCTATACTCCCAACGATCTGGACCGGTAATCGAAAACTGCCAATCCTGCCCTTGCTGGAAAGTCGGGGCACCGATTTTAGCGGCTTGATTTTGCAAAACCTCTAAAACCAGCTCAGACTGAGGACCTATGATCACAGGGACGCCTGATTTCATAATGCCTGCTTTTTCAAAAGCGATACCGGCAAGGTCTGATCCAAGATATTGTTCGTGATCATGAGAGATGGGGGTGAGCGCGGTGAGGGTAGGGTTTTCCACAATGTTCGTGGCATCCAACCGCCCGCCAAGGCCAGTCTCCAATAACAGATAATCTGCTGGCGTATCGGCAAACGCTTTGATGGCAGCGGCTGTCGTAATCTCAAAATATGTAATGGCGGCAGGGCCGTTTACAGTTTCACAGTGGCTGAGCAAGTCAGATAGTTTCGCTTCCGAAATAATTTCACTATCAAGCACAATCCGCTCTGCAAAGCGTACAAGATGCGGTGATGTATAAACATGGACTTTTTTACCCGCGGCTTCCAAAATAGACCGTATGAAAGCAAGCAGGGAGCCTTTTCCATTGGTTCCCGCCACATGGATGACAGGGGGCAGCTTCTTTTCCGGATGTCCTAGTTTTTCCAAGATATCCGTCATGCGATCTAAAGACAGGTCAATAATCTTCGGGTGGAGCGCCATTAAGCGCTCCAATATCACATCACTTTGTCTCTCTGACATTCAGTCAAACTCTCACTTTTACTCAGCGGTGGGTTTTTCGTCAACTTCAGCTATTGGCGTTTTTACAAAATCAGGCGTAACAATCTCAGCCTTTTTCTGATGGGCGACAAGGTCAATAATCCGGGCGAGAGTTTCCTTCATGCTCTGGCGGTGCACCACCATATCAAGCATGCCTTTTTCCAAGAGGAATTCAGCGCGCTGGAACCCTTCAGGGAGTTTTTCCCGAATAGTTTCTTCAATAACGCGGGGGCCAGCAAAACAAATCAACGCACCGGGCTCGGAAATCTGGAAATCCCCAAGCATGGCGTAGGATGCGGTAACACCCCCTGTTGTTGGGTCAGTGAGAACCACGATGAAGGGAAGTTTGGCTTCTTTTAGACGTTGAACAGCAACCGTTGTGCGGGGCATTTGCATCAACGACAGGATACCTTCCTGCATACGCGCTCCGCCAGCTGCGGTGAATAGAATAAGCGGAGCTTTTTGCAATATAGCCAGTTTGGAGGCGGCGATAATCGCCTCTCCTACGGCCATACCGAGGGATCCACCCATGAAACTGAAGTTCTGAACCCCAATCACTGCAGATGTATTTCCAACGGTGCCATGGGCAACGATCATCGCATCTTTGTCTTTTGTCTTGTTTCGGGCATCCTTCAAGCGATCCGTATATTTCTTCGTATCGCGGAATTTCAGAGGATCAACCTGCACGTCCGGTAATTCAATAACATCGTATTTGCCGTCATCAAATAACATCTCGAAGCGCTCGGTAGGACCAAGTCGCATGTGATGATCACAGTGAACACAGACTTTCAGGTTCACAGCGAGCTCGCTGTGAAACAGCATTTGTGAACATTCTGGGCACTTTACCCACAAATTATCCGGTGTGTCCTTGGCCGTAGCCAATTTACGGATCTTGGGAAGGACTTTATTTGTCAGCCAATTCATCGCGAGAGTTCCGTTATTTCTTTGTGACGCTGCGAATGCCAGCGGAGAGTTCAGTTGCAAGGGCAAGGGTGGCTTGAATGGCCACTTGCTTGTCATCACTTGATGCCATTTTTTCAATCAATGCCGTGCCCACAACGGCGCCGTCAGCAATTTCTGCAATTTCTGCGGCTTGAACACCTGTCCGAATGCCAAATCCCACAGCAATTGGTATATCGGTTGCCCGTTTGATCCGTTCAAGGGATTTCGCAACATCGGCAGCTTCTGGTGCGGCGGCTCCTGTGGTGCCGGCGATTGATACATAATAAAGAAACCCTGATGTGTTCTTTAAGATGGTCTGCAACCGGGCATCGTCTGTGGTCGGTGTTGCCAGGCGAATGAAGTTAATCCCGGCTTTCATCGCGGGAATACAAAGCTCGCCATCTTCTTCTGCTGGTAAATCCACAATGATTAGCCCGTCAATGCCGGCTTGCTTGGCATCGCTCAGGAATTTATCCACTCCATAGGCGTAAATGGGGTTGAAATAACCCATTAAAACGATTGGCGTGTCGTCATTTGTTTCCCGAAAATCGCGGATCAACTGCAAAGTCGATTTTAACGTGGTTCCGGATGCCAATGCCCGTAAGCCCGCCTGTTGAATAGCGGGGCCATCGGCCATTGGATCGGTGAAGGGCATACCGACTTCAATAATATCGGCGCCAGCCCCCGGCAGGCTTTTGATAAGCTGAAGGGCTGTCTCATGATCAGGATCCCCTGCCATGACGAAGGTGACGAATGCCGCGCGGCCTTCTTGTTTTAAAGCCGCAAATCGACGGTCAATACGGGTTTCAATCACAATTCAACTCCCAGTGCGTCTGCGACAGTAAAGATATCTTTGTCTCCGCGACCGGAGAGGTTGACCACGATCAGATGATCTTTTGGCAATTTTGGAGCGAGTTTTTCTAAATAAGCCAATGCGTGACTGGTTTCGAGCGCTGGAATAATTCCCTCTAGCTTACAGCAAAGCTGAAAAGCTTCTAAGGCTTCGTTATCCGTGGCATTCACGTAATTCACGCGCCCCATATCATTAAGCCAAGCATGTTCTGGTCCAATTCCAGGATAATCAAGCCCGGCGGAGATAGAATGGGCTTCAATGATTTGACCATCGTCATCTTGTAGCAAATAAGTACGGTTTCCATGAAGGACACCGGGGCGTCCCCCTTTTAGGGACGCTGCATGCTTATCTGTATCAATGCCGTGACCGGCGGCCTCCACGCCGATGATATCCACACCCTCATCATCCAAGAAGGTATGGAACAGGCCCATCGCGTTAGATCCACCGCCAATGCAGGCCAGCAAAGTATCGGGGAGGCGGCCTTCAGCCTCCATAATCTGGCGGCGAACTTCTTCGCCGATGACATTTTGAAAATCACGGACGAGCGTTGGATAAGGATGCGGCCCTGCAACAGTACCAATAATGTAGAAAGTATCTTCCACATTGGTTACCCAGTCCCGTAGCGCCTCATTCATGGCGTCTTTCAATGTTCGTGATCCTGATTTAACAGAGACAACCTCAGCACCCAGCAGCTTCATGCGGAAAACATTGGGTGCTTGACGCTTAATGTCGGTCTCTCCCATATAAATGGTGCAAGAGAGGCCAAAACGCGCGGCGACCGTTGCGGTTGCAACGCCGTGCTGACCCGCGCCTGTCTCTGCAATAATACGTTTTTTACCCATGCGCAGTGCCAGTAATATCTGGCCCATGCAGTTATTGATTTTGTGCGCGCCTGTATGGTTCAGGTCTTCCCGTTTCAGGTAAATTTTTGCGCCGCCATAATGCTCTGTCAGGCGTTCTGCAAAATACAGCGGGCTTTCCCGTCCCACATAATGTTTGAGCAAACTTTTTAGCTGTGCTGCAAATTCAGGGTCTTTTTTGGAGCTTTCGTAAGCCTCGTCCAATTCATGAATAAGTGGCATCAGGGTTTCAGCAACGAATTGCCCACCGAAGATGCCAAAATGACCGGTGTCATCAGGCCCGTTCCGGTATGTATTTAATTGCGTCATAGCGTAACCGTTCTAAAAAATCTCAATATTCAAATAGTGCGGACAGTCTCTAAAAAAAGTGTAATTTCGGCTGGGTCTTTTAACCCAGGCTTTACTTCAACACCAGAAGAGGTATCCACACAAGGAGCGCCGCTAATGGAGACAGCATCCACCACATTCGTCGCATCCAATCCACCTGCCAACATCCAAGGCAGTGAAGGGGTAACATTTGCCAGCATTCGCCAGTCAAATACAAGCCCATTCCCGCCCGGAAGTGCATTTTCCATGGTTTTAGGAGTTTTTGCGTCAAACAGCAACATGTCTGCAGCTCCCACATAGGAATTTGCGTTTTCAATATCCACTAATTCTGCAATTTTTATGGCTTTCATCACAGGAACATTGAACGTTTTTTTAATCTCGATAACCCGATCCACGGTCTCATTTCCATGAAGTTGGATCATATTCAGCTTAACAACACTTAGCACATCCCCGATCAGAGTATCGTCAGGGTCAACAAACAGCCCAACGATTTTTACAGTTTGAGGAACATTAGCAGTCAGTTCAGCAGCCTGTTCAGGTGAGACCGCTCGCGGGCTTTTGGGGTAAAAAACCATGCCTATATAATCAGCTTTACCATCAACAGCAGCCTGCACGGATACCGCGTCATTGAGACCGCAAATTTTAGTTTGTACGCGGGTCATCAGATGAGGTCCTTTGCAATATTTGATACAGCGTCGGCGGGGTTGGCAGCCCCTGTAATGGGTCGCCCGATAACCAGATAATCCGCACCGTCATTTAGGGCTTCAACGGGTGTTTTTACCCGCTTCTGATCCCCATGATGACTGCCCGTTGGTCGAATGCCCGGGACAACCAGTTTAAAGTCCGGACCGCATTGAGCCCGTAATGCTGCAATTTCAAGGGGGCTACAAATAACGCCATCGGCCCCATTTTCTTGCGCAAGGGCCGCCAATCGTTGAACTTGGTTTGCGATGTCGTGTGCCACACCTGTGGCCGCTAAGTCAGCATTATCCATACTGGTAAGGACGGTGACAGCTAATATCCAAGGCCGAGCATCTCCAAATTCAGCGGATGCCTCACTTGCAGCCCGGATCATATCACCTCCACCGCAGCCGTGAATTGTCAGCATGTTCGGTGCGACCGATTTTGCAGCCGCGCGAACGGCCCCAGCCACTGTGTTGGGGATATCGTGAAATTTCAGGTCTAAAAATAAAGGGGTTTCCTGTCCCACAACATCAAGAACACCTTGTGGCCCAAAGCATGTGAAAAACTCTTTTCCAAGCTTTATGCCGCCAGTATGAGGGGCAATGGCAGCGCCAAGGCTTTTTGCGACATCAAGATCATTTTTATCGATTGCCGTAAAAATTGGATTTTGTGGTTGCTTACGCATCAGACCTCTATTCGATAAACAGGGCTGAGCCCAATGGAAACAGGTGGATAATAGTCAATTATACATGAAAGGGAAGAGATAGAAGGGGCAAAGACAAGATTTTACAGTTATGACGGTTTTGGCCATGAAACAGTTTTCTGAATTTCTATATAGGCATCTAATCTGTCAAAAAGCCGATCTGAAAATGGGGTGTCCAACATTTCAAAGCTTTTAAAGCGATCCATTCGGAAGTTCCTGAAGTCTTGCCGGAGTTCACACCAAGCCACCAGTAATTGAATACTCTCGAAAAAAACAATAAGAAGAGGGCATAAAACCCGCTCCGTCATTACGCCTGCAGGCGTTTGGTAACACGTCTTAGCTTTTTTGTGCTGTCGTATTGCACTTCGAACTTCTGGCATAGAGACATGGATTTTTGTGGGGTTCAATATTTCTGGCACTACCTGACGGGCGGAATGCATCAGCCGCCGCCTATCGAGGGGCAAGACCGCTTCGATCTTACTCAACACATTTTCAGAAGCGCGGCTTATATGGGGGTCTCCATTATATTTAACCCATTGAATGCCCAGCATAACCGCATCAATCTCTTCTTCTGAAAACATCATGGGCGGCACGTCAAAGCCTCTCTCAAGAATGTACCCCATACCAGCTTCACCGCGAATAGGAACCCGGTTTGCCATCAGATCCTGAATGTCACGGTAAATGGTTCGCACGGATACTTCTAATTCATGGGCAATTTCCTGCGCTGTCACCACAGTTTTTTTACGCTGCAATACTTGAATTATTTGAAAGAGTCTTTCGGCTCGCCTCATTTATGTTCTCTTTTTGTTTTCCTGACAGACTACTGACAGTATGCTGTCAGTAGGGGGGTGATATCAAGGGTTATTGCAAAATGAATATAAGGATTATCCCCATGACACCTTCGATCACTGTTCACCAGTTCCCTGCTGTGCTTGGCATGCAGCCAAGCTCCTTCGGTCTTAAGTTGGAAACATGGCTTCGTATGAGCGGCCAGGAACATGAAGTTACCTCCTCTATTCGTGAATTGGGACCGAAGGGAAAGGTTCCGTTCGCCAAAATTGACGGGAAGGTCATGGGGGATAGCGAGCTGATCATCAAGCATCTGTTAAGTCAGGGCGTTCGCTGTCTGGAGGCGGATCTTGATCCTCGGCAGCGGGCAAAAGGGATCCTTGTTCGGCGTTTGGTGGAGGAGCATCTCTATTTTGTCTTGGTATATTCTCGCTGGGTGGACCCAGATGGGTGGCGGGGGTTCCAGCCGTTATTCTTTGGTCCTGCGCCGGCTTTGGTGCGCGGTTTTATCTCGAAAAAAGTGCGGAAAAAAGTAATTGCCTCACTGGCTGGACAAGGGATTGCCCGTCATACGCCAAAGGAGGTCTATGAGAAAGGCCAGATGGACTTTTTGGCCTTATCCACATTACTGGGAGAGAGGCAGTATTTTCTTGGGGAGGGTCCAACCCAAACAGATGCAAGTGTTTATGGATTGCTCGCGAATTTATATTACTCCCCCATTAAAGGCCCCATTCAGGAGATGCTGAAAGAGCATAAAAATCTGATTCAGTTCGTGGAACGTATTAAGGAAAAATATTGGCCCAACTCCGAACTCGGCGGCGGGGATGAGGAGAGGTTTGTACCAAACTGAACAGATTTTTGGGCCTTTTGGGGCGTAAAAATAAAGATCTTGAAAGTGTAGGACGTTTGCCCTAATAATGAAATTAGGACTAGCGTCCTATATGTATGTTTTTGGAAAAGGATCTAATGGGTGGACCGTAAATCAACACGCGATCACATCGTAGACGTAGCTGATCAGTTGTTTTATCAACAAGGGTTCGAGAATACGTCCTTTGCAGATATTGCGGGGACGTTAAAAATATCCCGCGGAAACTTCTATTATCATTTTAAATCCAAAGACGACATTCTGGATGCAGTAATCAATTTGCGTCTTGCTGATACGAGCCAAATGCTGGGTTTGTGGAATGAGAACAGCGCGACACCTGTGGGTCGCATAAAAAGCTTCATCAATATTCTAATGACCAATCGGGCTGATATAATACAATATGGATGTCCGGTTGGCACCCTCGTCAATGAACTTGCGAAACTCAATCATGCGTCAAAATCAGAAGCAAATAAGATCTTTTTGCTCTTTCGTGGTTGGTTGAGCAGGCAATTTGTAGAGCTGGGCTGCAGGGACGATGCTGACTTGCTGGCCATGCATCTTTTGGCGCGCAGCCAGGGGGTTGCGACGATGGCAACAGCCTTTCAAGATGAGGCGTTTATCCAAAAAGAAGTAAATCAAATGATTGGTTGGTTGGAAGATTGTGCAAAAGAAAACGCCTAGCCCGCTTATCGTGCCCTTTTAAGTAAAGATGAAAAACCATGTTTATTATACTTCTCAAATTTTCTGAAAATAAGACGCAGGCAGGACAGTTGATGGAAAGCCACAAAGAATGGATTAAGCGTGGTTTTGATGAGGATGTCTTTCTTGTGGTTGGTAGTCTAAAGCCAGACTTGGGCGGAGGAATAGTGGCGCATAATACGACTATGGAGGCGCTGCAAAATCGAGTGGCGGATGATCCGTTCGTTGCAGAGAATGTTGTGGCTGCAGAAATTCTGGAAATCTCTCCGGCACGCGCGGATGAGCGGTTAAATTTTCTACTGGATTAGATTTATTATTCTCGCAAACGAGATTGGGGATATGGGCTAGATGAGTAAAACAATTGTGGGTGACGACGAGGCGCAACGCTGCTTATGGAGCGGGGGTGCACCTGAATTTCTGTCCTACCACGATACCCAGTGGGGTTTTCCCGTAAAAGATGATCATCAATTGTTTGAGACGCTGTGCCTTGAGAGTTTTCAGTCAGGGTTGAGTTGGCGCACCATTTTGGCAAAGCGGGACAATTTTCGCGCCGCCTTTTGTGGTTTTGATTTTGACCAGATCGCTGAATTTGGTGATCAGGACCGGGGTCGTTTGCTGAATGACGCCGGGATTGTCCGTCATCGCGGTAAAATTGATGCCGTTATCAATAATGCAAAAAGGGCGCAGGAATTGGTGAAGGATGTTGGATCGCTTGCGGCCTTTTTCTGGCGATATGAGGTGCCCGTAGAACATCTCGCTGCGCCACAAACCGCCTCAACGTCAGATCAGTCCGTCGCTTTGGCAAAAGATCTTAAAAAACGGGGGTGGAAATTTGTAGGCCCCACAACTGTTTATGCCTTTATGCAAGCCATGGGACTGATCAATGATCATACGGAAGGGTGCGTGATCAGAACACAGGTGTCACAAGCCCGGGCGCATTTTGTAAAGCCTGTATGAGGGATCGATTACGCGGCTTTAGATTTACTTTGGTCACTCAAGGCTGGCGTATTTGTCGAGCCCCGTGCATCTTGCGCTTTTGCCGCGTCTAATGCGTGGGTCAATCGCGTAACTTCCCCTTGAAGTTTAGCAATCTCTCGCCTGCCCTGGCGGTTTTCACCGCGGGCCTTGGCGGTAGTAATGCCCGTGCGAACTGCCCCTAACAGAACGCCCAAAAAGCCCCCTGCAAGTATTAGCGCAAAAAGCGGCACTTCCATTTCGAACGGAAGGGGGAAGAAGGAGAACGAGACGTCTCCCTTATTGCCCATACTTAAAATGACGATTGCCACGCCTAATATGGCCAAAAAGGCCCAGGAGAAAATTTTCACAGCTTGTCCTTTGGTTCAAGCGGAAGGGTACCCTTATTTTTCAATAGGGGTGTTTAACCGTTCTCTCAATTTCTTACCGCATTTGAAATAGGGTACATATTTCTTCTCAACCTGAACGGCTTCGCCGGTTTTAGGATTGCGACCAACCCGTGCCGAGCGCTCCTTGGTAGAAAAAGCCCCAAAACCCCTTAGCTCGACCCGGTCACCCCGTGCCATCGCGTCTGAAATTTCGTTGAAGATGGTTGTAACGATATTCTGTACATCGCTGCGATACAAATCTTTGTGCTTTTCCGCAAGAAGATCAATTAGCTCCGATTTTATCATGCTAAGACGCCCTTAATTCTAAAGAGACTGCTGGAATTATTATTATTATGTATAATTTTATCTAGTTAGGGTGCCAAAGGGAGACCAGTCCGTCAAGTGTAAGTCTTTCAGTTATAACGCTTTTCCCTAAACTTGCTTGCAAAAGCTGCTCTAAAAGCCCTTTTGGCTCACTATAATTTACGGTGACGAGGGGCAAATCCCTAGGAATCTCCCCTGACGATTCCAACCAGGCACGGGCTTCTAAAAGGCCGCCAAGCTCATCGACAAGCCCAACTTCTAAGGCTGATAATCCAATTAGGACGCCGCCATTTGCCAAGACCGCTGCCTCATCGTGGGAAATCGGTCGGCGTGCTGCAACTAAGTTTACAAACCAATTATGAGTTTGAGTAACCATGTCTTGAAGGTTTTTTCGGCCCGCCGCCGTAATGGGTTTGAACGGGGAGGGTTCACCCTTTAATACGCCTGATGTGATTGAGCTGGCAGTAATGCCAACTTTTTCCATAAGGCTTGAGAATTCTGTTAATTGGACAATAACGCCAATTGAGCCTGTGATGGAGCTCTCTCCCGCGAAGATTCTATCCCCCGCAAGGGCCGTTAAATAGCCACCAGAGGCACCAATGGTTCCAATGACAGCCACAACAGGCTTCTTCTCGGCAACCCGACGGAGGGCTTTATAGAGCCGCTCGCTGCCATAGGTTGATCCACCAGGGCTGTTTATATAGACGACAACCGCTTTCACCGCGTCGTTCTTTAAGAGGCCTTCAATGGCGGTTTGCCGCCGCTCGTCCTCAACAATCACATTGGTGACATCAAGCCTCGCAATATGATCTTCATCGCTTAAGTCACCAAATTCAGAGAAGAGGACTCCCCCAGTTATGATAATCGCAAGTATGGCTACAAGACGCCAAAAAAACAGGCGCCGCTTTAAGCGGCGCCTGTCAGTATTTGTATCACTATCAATGGACATGTTGTCCCTTTTCGAAGTTAAACATGCTCATCTCCAATAGGATTTTTTACTCTTCGTCACCTTCGTTGGCTTTGCGCATAGCAGCACCAAGAATATCACCGAGGGAAGCGCCAGCGTCAGAAGATCCGTATTGAGCAACGGCTTCTTTTTCTTCAGCAACTTCTTTCGCTTTGATGGAAAGAGTGATTTTGCGAGTTTTGTTGTCGATTGTCATGATGCGTGCATCAAGCTTGTCGCCAGCCGCGAAGCGATCTGGACGTTGCTCAGCGCGATCTCGTGCCAATTCAGCCTTACGGATGAAGCCAACAACACCTTCAGAAATCTCAACGTCGAGACCAGCATCCTGAATTGCCGTTACAGTACATGTAACGATAGAGCCTTTTTTCAGCTCAGCTGAGCCTGCAAATGGATCTTCAGAAGTTTGCTTGATACCAAGGCTGATACGTTCTTTTTCGATGTCGATGTCCAGAACTTTGGCTGTAACTTCGTCACCTTTTTTGTAGGCTTGGATAGCTTTTTCGCCAGGCTCGTTCCAATCGATGTCGGACATATGAACCATGCCGTCAACGTCGCTTTCAAGACCAACAAACAGACCAAATTCAGTGATGTTCTTAACTTCACCTGTAATGACACTGCCCACTGGAATAGTTTCTGCGAAATCTTTCCATGGATTTTCAAGGCACTGTTTCAGACCAAGGCTGATACGGCGACGAGATTCGTCAACTTCAAGAACCATTACTTCTACTTCTTGCGATGTAGAAACAATCTTACCAGGATGTACGTTTTTCTTAGTCCAGCTCATTTCTGAAACATGAACAAGACCTTCAACACCTGGCTCTAGTTCAACAAAAGCACCATAGTCAGTGATATTTGTAACACGACCTGTGAATTTGCTCTGAAGTGGGTATTTAGCTTCAAGGCTATCCCATGGATCAGTTAGAAGCTGTTTCATGCCAAGGCTGATGCGCTGAGTTTCTTTATTCAGACGGATAACCTGTACTTTAACAGTTTCGCCGATTGTTAGGGCTTCAGATGGGTGGTTAACACGGCGCCATGCAATGTCAGTAACATGCAATAGACCGTCTACGCCGCCAAGATCAACGAATGCACCGTAATCAGTGATATTCTTGACCACACCCTCGAGTGTCTGGCCTTCTTCCAATGTTCCGATAAGCTCTGCACGGGCTTCCGCACGGCTTTCTTCAAGAACAGCACGACGAGAAACAACAATGTTGCCCCGACGACGATCC
Organism: Sneathiella sp.; assembly: GCA_036960695.1. Taxonomy (GTDB): domain Bacteria; phylum Pseudomonadota; class Alphaproteobacteria; order Sneathiellales; family Sneathiellaceae; genus Sneathiella. The sequence continues at coordinate 4,641 of JBALXM010000047.1, read as the reverse complement.
ATTTTGAGGATCTGGAATGGTTGTGGAATACCTTTAAGAGGTGCAATGTCGCGAACAGGGCGCACATCTACTTGGCTACCAGGCAAGAACGCAACGGCGCCGGACAGATCAACAGTGAAACCACCTTTGACACGACCGAAAATAACACCATCAACACGCTCGCTAGCATCAAACGCAACTTGGAGTTTTTCCCAAGCTTCTTCACGGCGGGCTTTATCGCGGGAAAGAACCGCTTCGCCAGCTGAGTTTTCAATGCGTTCAAGGAATACTTCTACAGCATCACCGATTTTCAAGTCAGATTCTTGACCAGGCGCTGCGAATTCCTTCAAAGGAATGCGGCCTTCGGATTTTAGTCCAACATCGATGATAGCAAGGTCTTTTTCAATGTTGATTACGGTACCTTTGATAACCGTTCCTTCGAGGCTATCGTTAGCACCGTAGGATTCTTCAAGCATTGCGGCAAAATCTTCAAAAGCCGGCATGCCTTCTTCGGCAGCAGTAGTGTTCGACATATTTTGATTTCCTTTAACAATCCAGTATCAGGCCAAACCAGTTTCCTGGCGGATCAATGGCCACTTGTTTTCCAGTTTTCAATGCGCACGCTTGGAAAACGCGTTAAATGTGCCCCTGCGTGGGCGGGGCGATGATGACGCTGACATATCAGGTTTTTGTCGGCATATGCTTTTCAATAATCTTATAAGCAACGTCAAGTGCAGCTTCTATATCTAATTTTGTCGTATCAAGCAAGTGCGCGTCTTCAGCTTTTGTAAGTGGGGCTGCGGTGCGACCCTGATCGCGGGCATCCCTTTCTTTCAAATCAGACAATACTTGATCCAAATTGACTGTCTCGCCTTTTGCCACAAGCTCATCAAAGCGGCGCTTGGCACGGACTTCCGCGCTGGCGGTCACGAAGAGTTTTACCGGCGCATCTGGACAGACAACAGTTCCGATGTCCCGGCCATCCAACACCGCACCAGGGCTATGTTTTGCTATTGTTCGCTGATAATCAAGAAGGGCTGCCCTCACCCCTTGATTGGCAGCAACAATGGAGGCAGCGTTACCCACATGCTCTAACCGAAGTTCGGGGTCTGACAACGAAATGTCAGCGACATTTTTTGCGGCAATAATCGCCAAATCTTCTGCGCTCGGGTCTTGATTTTTTTGTAGTAAAGATAAGCCCACGGCGCGGTATAACGCTCCCGTATCCAAATACTTAAAACCATATTTTTCAGCGATTCGCCGGGCAAGGGTTCCTTTTCCGGCAGCAACCGGACCGTCAACTGCAATAATCATGGGTTTGCTTTCTTGCCGATTTTGGCACCCAGTCCGTTCATCATTTCAGTAAAGCCTGGAAAACTTGTCTCCATCACCGATCCATCGTCAACGATCACCGGCTCTTCAGACACCATCCCTAAAACCAGGAAGGACATGGCAATACGGTGATCAAGTTCGGTGGCAACTTTCGCGCCCCCTTTTGGTGGCACGGCGCGGCCATGAATGATGATGCCATCTTCCAATTCCTCCAACTGAACGCCACAAGCCTTCAATCCTTCTGCCATAACAGCGATCCGATCGCTTTCCTTGACCCGAAGCTCTTCCAACCCGCGCATGGTTGTTGTGCCAGCCGCCATTGCTGCGGCGACAAAAAGAACGGGATATTCATCAATCATGGAAATGGCGCGAGAGGGTGGGACCTCAATGCCTTTTAAAAGGCCGCCCTTGATTTGAACATCCCCCACCTGCTCGCCTGCTTGGACGCGAAGATTGATAATCTGGATATCGGCACCCATCTCCCCCAATGTCTCAAAAAGACCATCGCGAAGGGGGTTTAGGCCGACATTTTCAATGGTGACATCTGATCCGGGAATAATGGCGGCGGCAACGGCCACAAATGCGGCGGAAGAGGGATCACCGGGGACGATAACATCGGAGGCTCGTAGTTCTTGTTGACCCTCCAGAGAAATCACCCGGCTGCCATCATTGTTGAGGGCAACATCAACGCGTGCGCCAAAATGCCGAAGCATATTTTCTGTGTGATCACGGGTCGGTTTAGGCTCGGTCACGGTGGTCGTGCCGGCCGTATCCATACCTGCGAGCAAGACACAAGACTTCACTTGTGCGGAGGCGACGGGCAGGGTGTAGGATATTGGCATAAGATCCCGCCCGGTCAAGGCTAAGGGGAAACGATCCTTGCTGCGCGATGTAATCTCAGCGCCCATTTGACGAAGAGGGTTTGCAACCCGCGCCATTGGCCGTTTATGCAAAGACGCATCGCCACTAAAGAAAGTTGTGAACGGAGATCCTGCGACCAACCCCATAATCAAACGCGCCGCCGTTCCCGAATTCCCCATCTCTAAAACGTTGGTGGGCTCTTGAAGGGATCCGACGCCAACGCCTTCGATATGCCAGGTGCCAGACTCTGATTTGGTGATTCGCGCGCCAAGTTGCCGCATAGCCTCAGCGGTACAAAGAACGTCTTCGCCTTCCAGAAGGCCGGTAACGGTTGTGGTTCCAAGGGCCAGGGTTCCCAGTATTAAGGAACGATGCGACATGGATTTGTCGCCCGGAACAGTGATTGCACCGGTCAGTGCGCCGCATTTATAAGACGTTACTGGTATTGAATTGTTTGATGATAATGTCATAAGCTCAATTTTGATCCCGCATGCACCATGCGATTAAGCGATCGATGTGAGGTTGAAAATAATAGGTGTTTTTAGCAACCTTTTTATCAATTGTCATATTTTCCTGCGTCGAAATCGAAAGAAACTTTTGACACCGCGCTCTTATTCTGGCACTTGAGCAAAAATTCATTTGGAAATTTCATCCATATTAACTGTGTAAGAGGAAATAATGGCAAAACCGGAATGGGGCAATAAGCACCTTTGTAATTCCTGTAGCAAACCGTTTTACGACATGAAGCGCAAGCCGATTATATGTCCTGTATGCGGTGTTGAACATGTTCCTGAGAAACTTCTCAAATCTCGGAAAGTCTCACCAGCAAAGTCAGCGCCAGTGAAACCTGTTGTTCCGACTAGTGAGGGTGCGGATTCGGCTGATGATGACGAAGGTCATGAGAATGTTGGAACGTCTGTAGAGACAGATGACGACGGAGATGATGAAGATATCTCATCCGTGGTAAGCAACAAACCGACAATCGAAGACCGTTAATTCAGGCACTTCGAAAAAAAGAGTTCGGGAAAGTGTCAAGACGTCACTTTTTGACTTGAACTTGAAATCGCTTCGGAATAAGTTGCCGACGCATTGACGATGTACGCATCGTCAAACTGTGGGGCCATAGCTCAGTTGGGAGAGCGCTTGGATGGCATTCAAGAGGTCGTCGGTTCGATCCCGTCTGGCTCCACCAAGATTCTAAAAGCCTCGGCAGAAATGCCGGGGCTTTTTCTTTCAAATGACCA
>JBALXM010000047.1:0-1125 GCA_036960695.1 Sneathiella sp. | reverse complement strand
CGAAGCACTGGCTTATTGGTCACGAGCAGATTGATAGAGAGCACGAAGAGCTGATTGGCTTGATTAACGCGCTAATTGACTGCAAGGAAGCTGGGGATGTGACTTTATTTAGAACGACACTGGATACGCTTTGTGAAAAGATAGAGACGCATTTTTACAATGAAACGAAAATAATGCGTGAATTGGGATATGTTGAAAAAGAACACGACGAAAAACACAAGATTATGTTGAGCGATATTAAAAAGGTGAAAACTGAAATTAGCGAGCACAACATACAGGAAAAATTACAATATTTGATTGGTATTTTTGTCGAAAAAACACTCAAGGACGATATCTATTTTGCGGAATACTTAGTTGGCATCAATAATAAAATTGAAGGTTGACGGAAAATATCGGTGTCCCTCACATTTTAATGTTTCTCAACGCGTGCGCGAACTGGTCAAAAAATGCTGAATAAGGCTCTCTAGAAAAGCGGCCTTCATGGGTCAGTTTCTATGAGATTATTGGTGTCCCCTTTTATCGGGCGGGAAGTATTCCCTTTTACGGACTAAAGAACCACTATAAATAGGTTCCTATTTTCTAATTTAAGCTTTGAATGGTGGATTACAGTATGTCCGGTCTGGTAGCGAACTTTTCTGATTTGTTGGTGGCTTACGGGGCTTATATTATAGCAACGGCAAGTCCGGGGCCTGCTAATTTGGCGATTATGACCACGGCTATGCATCAGGGGCGCAAATCTGGCCTTCTTTTGGCTTTGGGCGTCGTTTGTGGGTCACTTTGTTGGGCGATACTTGCTGCGCTGGGCTTATCTGCATTGTTGGCAGCTTTTGGTTGGGCTTTTACAGTGATCAAGGTTGTTGGGGGGCTTTATCTGTTGTGGCTGGCGTTTAAGGCGGCGCGGGCTGCTTTACAAAAAACGGATACCGCACCTGCGCCTGTTATTGCAGATCAGAAGTCAGGGTCAGCTTATTTCCTAAAAGGCTTTTTGATCCATATGACCAATCCCAAAGCGGTTTTCGCGTGGGTAGCCATTATATCACTGGGATTGAAACCCGAGGCTCCAGCGTGGATGTCGATTGCGGTTGTCGGTGGGTGCGCCATTCTTGGGGTTTTTGTCTTTGGATC
>JBALXM010000046.1:0-29646 GCA_036960695.1 Sneathiella sp. | reverse complement strand
CCTTAAAAGGCGTCGAACGGGGAGCTGACATCATCCTAGAGGAGATTTAGGAGTTCAGGGCACTCTTAAAATTATTGTAATTTGTTTACCGTGAGCTGGCTGAGCGTAGTGTTTCACCGCAAACCCGGAGATGACTATCTTTTAGTCCAGTTGGAATGAAATTTTGTGGCGTCGTGCGCAAATGAGTACAAGATACTCTTCTTTGCTTTTTGGTGTAATTTTTGAAATATTTTCTAGCAATTTTCGTTCATATATCTGTAGAGATAATCTATTCAGTAGGAAATTTTTGAGATGGTAGATAGATCCTTTCACTACATTTGAGCTATGGAAAATATCTGACTTCGACAATTGTGACTGAACCTGCGAGGCTTTTTTTCTAAGGATCTCCAATTCGTTAGATTGGTCTTGAACCACATTTCGCAAATTTTTTACTTCTGCCTCAAAATTTTGTGTGTCATTCCGAATTGTATTAAAAAGAATTTCATAGTTACTGTTATGTTTTTTTAATATGTGCTGTGACATGCGAACGGCAGCCAATGCTTCTGCATCGATTTCCGATCGCGTCATTTCCAGTATTTTGACAATTTTTGTTATCTCGCGTTCGGTGAAACACAGCTCTTGTTTGGTCATGAACAATCTCGCAACACATAAGCAGATTTAGTGAATTGGTAAATATTACCCACCATATATAGAGAATTGTAGCAAATTTCTTTTAGAGCATCAAGATTAGATTCTTGGAGAGAATGAAGTTTGTCGTAAAAGAAAGCATTGTTCTACTATTTTAACGCTAACCATCATTTACGGCATTCGGAACGTTCATTCAACATTCTGAGTCTGCCACCAATTGAGGGTATGAAAAGCGGCGTCTTCGATTTCCGGCATAAGATTTCGAATAAAATTTATGTCCTTACATTCCGTCTCAGCGACGGCAGCAATCTCAGAGATACGTGTGGCAAACATGGATCCACATTCTCCCTTAATAGAGTGAGCGGCCTCATAAATAAGCGTCGGATCTGATCGGTCCAAGGCATGACGCAGTTTGTCTATGTGCTCAGGAAGTGATCGCTGAGCCGTTTTCAATAATATAGTAATAATTTCCGGATCCAATTGCTCGCAAAAGGATATAAAACCTTCTTTGTCTCCTACGGGAATGACTTCTGAATCCATCGATTTATCCTCTGTCTCTGAATTTTCTGATTTGACCTCAGTCTTAACAATTGGACCCTCTTTGCAAGTGAGGTTGTACATTAATCTGCCGCGACTAAATAGGCGGTTTGAGAATTTCAATACCACTCATATTGGATCTGAAAGGGACTGATTGAAATACAGTTATTAGGTTATCTTTCTAAGCATTCAGCATGTTGTGCAGCAGATGTGCGAGTTCATGAAATTTATATGGTTTGTCTAATTTTTCCCTATTTAACATTTTTAGAAAATTGTTATCACCGATTTCGATTTCGGCCTGCTTGCTGGTAAATCCACTCGTCAATAAAATCTTGAGTTTCGGGTGAGCAATATGTGCCATTTGAGCCAGCTGATAACCATCGACATTGTTCGGCATGACGACATCACTGAACATAAAATCAATATCGTCTTCTTTGTCCAGGATCTCCATTGCGCTGATACCATCCTTTGCCGTAACGGTTTTATAGCCAAGTTCGCAAAGAGAAAACTCTACAGTATCTCGCATGTCCTTTTCATCATCTACGATTAGAATTTTTTCATTTCCTCTTGGAAGCGTGTCGTGGTCATGTTGAGAAACATTCAAATGAACTTCACCTTTGTTGGAGCGAGGAAGGTAAATACGAAAAGTTGTTCCCTTTCCTAATTTGGACTCTAATTTCAAGTATCCTCCAGAGCGCTCGACAAAACCATAGACCATACTGAGCCCAAGGCCTGTTCCCTTGCCTGGTGCCTTGGTTGTGAAAAAAGGTTCGAAAATTTTGTCTTTAATTTCGTCAGACATTCCGGAGCCAGTATCGTGCACTGAAATCTTGACATACTCACCAACGGGCATTTCCGGATTTAGCAGCGCAAATTTGCTATCCACGGTTGTGTTTGCGGTCCGTATAACGAGTGTTCCTCCATTTGGCATTGCGTCGCGTGCATTTAGGGCCAAATTTAAAATGCAGTCCTCAAGATCACCTGAATCAATTTCTACATTCCATATATCTTTATCGAGACAGGTTTTTACGTCAATTGAAACAGTTAAAGATTTGGCAATTAGGCTTTCCAAGTTCGCAATGAACTTATTTACCTGTGTTAGGCTGACTGTACGGGCATTAGTGTTGGAAAACCCCAATAGTTTTCGCGTAATATCAGCACCTCTCTCAACCCCTTTTCTGGCGGCTTGAACTCGATCCAGGAGGTTATAATCATGAGGAAGAAATTTTTCGATTATCTCTAGGTTGCCCAAAATAATACCAAGAATATTATTGAAATCGTGGGCGACTCCTCCGGTCAACTGACCTACGGCTTTCATTTTCTGTGACCGGCGGACTTGTTTTTCCAGAAGCTTCCTCTGTGTAATGTCCTGGGTTATTCCCATGAGTTTAACAACAGTTCCAACATCATCCTTGATTGGAGAGAAGCTGCTTGAAAAATGGTGTGTTTCTCCATCATTTTCAGCGCTAAAGTCGAAATTTGAACCCTCGCCTGTAAATGCGTTCTGCATCAGTTGGGAAACCCGCTCGCGATCTTCTGCCGCAAGAAGGCTAAGGTAATCTGTTTCCAGTATCTCTGCTTCGCTTGCCGCGTTTATCATCTGCAGACCAGCAGTATTCATGCTAACAAGTTTTCCCTCCATGTTGATCTCATGTATGCAGAACCGTGAGTTATCAAATATGGCTCTGTATTTTTCCTCACTTTTAGAAATTTTCTGTTCAAGGGAAATTTGTTGTTGTCTATGTGTTGATTTTTCAATTAGGGTTTTTATTTTGTTGGGGATCAATTCGAGAAAGATGTTTGGGTCACCCTTGACGACATATTGAGAAATACCAGCTTCAAATGCATCCGCTGCAATTTGCTCACCACCTTCACCTGTGATCATGAGAATTGGAATATGCGTATCATTGTCACGCAGTTTTTTTGCTAATTCCAACCCATTTATGTCTGGAAGTTGATAATCTATAGCGATCAGGCTGTAGGGGCGGCTAGATTGCAATTCCAGCCCTTCAGTTCCGTTATCGGCTGTGTCCACTTCATAACCGTATTTCTCCACAGCGTTTTTGAACAGAATGCGTTGAACCGGATTGTCTTCGATATATAAGACATGGTTGCAGAAAATATTCTCCATCGCGGGTTATTTCTCTGTAGTTCGATTGCGGATAAATGGGTCGGTAAAATAGCACCAATTTTTTGGATCGGTTCAGAGGGTACTCAACTGCTAGACAAAATTTCAAATATTGGCGTTTATATTTTTTCTAATTCACTCTTACTCGCGTTATTTATGTTATGTGGACCCACTAAATAATGTGTAAATAAAAAGTAGTTTCTGGTTACATCCATGTAATATAAGTCAACAATTTGACTACAATTGAGTAACAATTCATATGAAGAACCGACTTCCTGTAATAAATCGAATTTCTCAGGATGGCAGTTTGATTATCGGTGGATCCAAGAAATTCTTCAGTGCAAGCGCATTGATGTTACCTACAAGAGGGCTTCGCCGACGACTATGGTTGTGGAAGAATAGGTACTGGTGCGGCGTAGGCGAGACAGAAAGCATGCTTCGGACACTATCTGGGAGATTGACTGGCCCCCACCATATTCAAGCATTGAAAACCTGAAATCCTATGAATATGTAGCTAAATCGAGAATGGAAAATAGCATTACGTAAACCATGCATATCCTTGATTTAGCTGATATTCTTTAGAGTGTGATAGCCAAAGAGTAGTCACTATTTGACTGTTTTATTCAAGCGTTTTCATTTTGTGGGGCTGGCAAAAGATGCGCAGTTTTTTTCTCCCACCACAAAATGGTTTTAGCGCCAGTTATTCTAAGATCAGGAAAGAGCCGTTGTATGTGTTTGGCATCGCTTGAGTTTTGTTCGATCATTCCTGAAATATAAGAAAGTCTTGGCGCCATCATCGACCCACTAGCGCCCTTCAAGGTATGCGCGGCAAAACGAATTTTATCGGCATCTTTTGCTTCAACACCATCTTGGATATTTGTAAGTCGCGTCTGATATTCGTTCTGAGCCATCTTTAGTAGATCTAGCATTACTGTTGAATCTAAAAGGATAGACATCGACGTAAATTCGTCTTCATCGCCAATTGGATATTTTCTAAAATTGTTGTCCATTTTTTCGTCCATTTTTGTCCGCATATTGCTCAGTATCCGGAGTACCTAATATTGAAAAATAGATTTTTTAAGTCACTCTTATGCGTGTTATCTATGTTAATTGAACCTGTTACATAATGTGTAAACAAAAAGTAGTTTCTGGTTACATCCAAGTAATATAAGTCAACAATTTGACTACAATTGAGTAACAATTCTTATGAGGAAGCGGCTTCCTGTAATAAATCGAATTTCACTGGATGCCTGTTTGATTATCGGCGTATCCAAGGAATGTTTTGGCGCGAAGCCATTGATGTGAACCACAAAAGGGATTCGCCGACGACTATGGATGTGGAAGAGTAGTTTCAGGTACGGCGTAAATGCCACGAAAAACGGGCTTCAGACACTATCTGGAACTTGACCGATACACACCATATTCAGGTATTGGAAAACTGACACTCTATGAATGTGGTGCTTAATAAATAATGGGAACAAGCAAAACGTTTACCATACATATCAATGATTTAGAAGATATGTTTCAGAGCGTGATAGACATAGAATAATTGATATTTCTCTATTTTATTCAGGTCGCTTTAAAATTGAAATCTTCGATATTATAATAAGAAGGCAGCGCGTTTATCAAAACGTTGAAGTGGCCGAAATTCTCGTGAAATGACAATGAGATTGATAACGCAACAGCCTCCGCCTCCACAGTGCAAGTTAGTCATTCTCTTTTTGCATGTGCGTATGATACGGATATTTGCAGGAAATTGTGGAGATCGACATTCCCACAACTGCTATCAACATTATTCATCAATGTTTTAGAAGGTAATTCATACTATTTTCAGTGCTGCCAGACGTAAATCTTTCTACTTCAGGCCGGGATCTGGTAGGTGATAAACCGCATGCACCGTGTTACCCTTTCCAATAAAAGTAACTTCGTGGAAGCAGAGTTTACGAGATAAATAGATACCTCTGCCGTGGCTAGCAGTTGGTAAGACAATTCCACTGTTCATGTATTTGGCAAAATTAAACCCCTGACCTTCATCTGATATTTTTAGTATTATTGACGTGTCTTCTTTCGAGAAATTTATGACAACGCGTCTGTCTTTGTAGGGTTTTCTTTTGAGACGGTTCTCGATTTCTTCGTGCAACTTGTTGTGAGCAATAAGCTCGGATTTTTTATCAAAATTTATTTCAAGATTGCCATGTTCTATACTGTTTACAATAAGTTCAAAAATGCCGATGGCAACGTCTTCGGGGACCGGATACACAAGAGACAGCATCGTAGATAAATTCCGGGCTTCCTCTATCGTTCTAAGCTCGAAAGTACCAGACACTATATGTCCAATTGCTGATTTTCGATGACTGACATCTTCACGCAGGTCAGTCTTATTCAAATACTCTTTTGAAACCGTTTGAACGATAGCAGCCAGGTTGCTAATTTCCATAGAACGTGTCAGGTGATATGCACCCAAATGTTCCATATATGCCCTATTCTTCTCAATTCTATCATTGGGAGAAACGAGAATGAATGTGGTATCCAGCATTTCTGGTGACTGTGCATAGTCCGCTAGTTGAGATGACATTGCGTCTTCGTCATTGGCCATGTCTGCAACCAGAACTGCAGTATTCGGCGATTTTGTATGAAAAAAATCAGATGAATTCTGATGAGAAAATACAGACTCCATCGGTACTCCCATGGCAATGAGAGCCGTCGTGATATTGTTGGACCAGTCGACAGAACCAGATAAAATTTGAATGTTTGCTACCGAATTTGTCAAAATTTTAGCCCTCGTTCGTCAAAACTAGAATTGTTAAATCATCTGGTACAGCGTCAGTGTTACGTTTACCAAATTCACCGACAACATGTCTGAGAATTGCAGAGGAGCATTGTTGGTCCCCATACGCCGAACGAATTTCTTTGATTAAGTTTTGTTCGCCCCACATATCCCCGTTTTGATCGGTAGCCTCAACAAGCGCATCGCTGTACAGAAACAGTCTGCTGCCCTTATCAAATTTCAGAGTTCGATTTTCGTATTTCCAGTCTTTCCGGAAGCCTAAAGGCAATCCTTTGGAGGGACGAAATGTGAATTTTCCATTTGGGCCCGATCCGCAAGAAATTGGTGAAGGCGTACCAGCCGCTGAATAAGTTAACAACCCCTTTTCGGTATTAACTTGCCCGTAAAGCATTGTGGCGTAGACTTCCGCTGGCAAGTTCTCACAGAGAAAATTGTTTAACTTTTCCATAAGCGCGGCGGGATCGTTGAACTCTTTTTGAAATTCCGATAACCATGAATGCAAGCGAAACGTATTTAACGCAGAAGCAACACCATGGCCTGAAAAATCAGCAATAAAAAACCCTATTTTATTTTCTGATATTTTGTCTACTCCCCAAATATCACCACCGAGTTCAGAGGAAGGTTCGTAGTGCCACAGTATTTCCAAACCAAGGTTTGCCTTGATATTTTCAAGAGTTTCAGCTGTCGGGCAAATCGCTTGCTGAATATCTCTCGCGGCTGCAAGCTCTTGAGACACGCGTGAGGAATAATCGGTTAGCTTTTGCAGAAGAACACGGTTTTCCAAATGGACTCGCACACGTGCCAACAGCTCATAATCGCGTATCGGCTTGCGGATCATGTCCACTGCACCAAGATCATAGGCGCGAATAATATCTTCACGTGTATCTTTACCGGACTGTATTAGGATTGGAATGGATCGCGTATCTGGATTGGAGGTGGCCTGTTTACAAAATTCAAAACCGTTCATAATCGGCATTTCTAAATCCAGAATAATGATATCCGGATGCTTTCGAGTTATTGCATCTAAGGCGATTTTTCCATTTTCAGCAAAGGTGATGTTAGTAAATCCCGCACTTTTCAGGCAAGCAGAAATCATTTGGCGTATGAGCAATGAATCATCGACGACAAGTATCGCACAATCAGACAAATCTTGAGTTTCGGACACAACTTTTGTGCTGGGGAGTTGAGCCGATGGGCTGATGAGATTTGTAGAATGCATTACTTGTACTTTCTGTTAGGATTCAATTCTCATAATTTTTGCAAAATCAGAGACTTCCAACAATTTGTTGACCTGTCCTTGTGGTCGCATAATTCTAAACGGTATTTGTGCTTTGCTGGCCGCTTCAAACGCTAGCATTAACATGCCAAGTCCTGCAGAATCGATGGATGTTACACCGCGCATATCTAGATCTACGCCGGAACAGTCTGAGCTCGATATTTCGTCAATAATAGTTCTAAACAAAGTATTGTCGGCGAAAGAAAATCCCTCGGACAACATGTATGTACGCTGCTGACCATTCTCAATAAGATTACTTTTCATGTTTTCTCTTTCAATTTAAAAAAGTTCTACATTGTCATCGAACATTTCGATTTCACCGCCAGAGTCTACAAAATCATTTTGTTTATTAGCGTTAAATTCTTCAGAAGACTTTTTGCTATCCAACAACATTGAGGACACAAATCGTTGCCGCATTTCCCCAAGCGTCATTTGATCAACAACATGTTGAATCCACTTTTCGTCAGATGCACCATCGTCCACGTCTTTGCCATAACGGGATTTAACCTGATCTTGAAGTTCAGTCATAGCACTAGACATAGCGCCAAAAGTATCGACTACATTCTCTAGTCGCTGTTTAGTTCTGTCTTGGAATTGCAAATTTGTGACCATACCGCCGACATCAGCTTCCACAGCTTTCGTCAGGGTTTCGGATTCTTTCATGGCTTGGTTGAAGCTGCGATTTTGTCCAACAACGGCCTCCATAAGATCCGCAATTTGATCTTTCATTAACAGATTGTCCGACATATCAACATTTGCTACTTCTTCAATTTTTGCTTTTCCTTCACGGATACCATTTGTGACCGCTGCCACTTCAAGGCGCATGGAATTTGCAAGATCATTAACGGATTTGGATAAGGCCTGCACTTCGTGTGCGACAACTGCAAATCCTCTGCCTGCGTCTCCCGCACGTGCAGCTTCGATCCTTGCGTTAAGCGCGAGCAGATTAGTTTGTTTATTTATTCGCTCGATCTGAGAGATGCGGTCTTCTACTTTTTGCACATCTTTCGTGACATCGTCGAGGGCATAGACAACAGAAACCCCTTTTTTAGAGGTATCAATTATACGTGTAATAATCGTTCCCAAATGTTCATCAATTGTATGTATGACCTCTCCAAGTTCATAGGTCTTGCCTTGGTGTTCAATGAGATTACAGGTATTCATAAGCTCACTCATTCTAGCGGCTTGACTATTCGCGTTTGATGCAAGGCGTTGGAATTTGCTAGAAATCTCGTCAACGCTGGTTTCAACCAAATCTGAAATGATTTCGATTTCACCTTTCAAAGCCGTCAACGCTTTCTTCTGCGTGTTCGACAGGCCTAGCCAATTTGACAGGAATTCGAGTGCCACATCTTGTTCTTGGTCAGACGCCTCACCGCTTGACGGGGCGATAAAATCATATTCCCCATTATCAATGTCTATTGAGTGTCGCATAATCATTCCACCTTATTTGCCGCATCCGACTCGTAGTTAAACTCGAATATTTCGTTCTTTTCCAATCGTACAACTGTCCAAAATTAGATCCGGTATTTTGGATAGTGAGCATTGCAATTGTACAGCTCCCAATTCGAATGCCGCGCGGGGCATTCCATAGACCACGCAACTTGCTTCATCTTGTCCAATCGTCTTGGCTCCTGAATTCTTCATTTCTAATAAACCGCGCGCGCCGTCTTTACCCATTCCAGTCAAAATAACGCCAATGGCGTTGGCGCCGGCCGCTTTTGCTGCAGACTCAAACAATACGTCAACAGATGGACGGTGGCCTGAAACCGGCTCGCCACTGTGTAGGCGGCAAATATAGTTCGCACCGGATTTGGCCAGCTCCATATGCTGATTTCCGGGTGCAATATAAACATGACCGGGGAGAACGCGCTGATTGTTCTGAGCTTCGACCACGGTCACTTGTGCAGTTTTGTTTAATCGATCCGCAAAAGATTTCGTGAATGTTTCAGGCATATGCTGCGTGACCATTACAGCAGGGTTATTTGCCGGAAGTGCCGTAATAACTTCGGTTAATGATTCAACCCCGCCGGTAGAGGCTCCAATCAAAATTACCTTCTCTGTCGTCCCAAAATTACGCGCCACAGTAGGCTTTCTAGTGCCTCCAGTTGGCGCTGTCTTTTGTTGAATACGAGCTTTGGCCGCTATCTTCACTTTCGAGACAATCTCATGTTGCTTTTCATGCAAACCAGCCTGTAGATCACTGGTCGGCTTTCCGACAAAATCAACGGCGCCCATTTCCAGGGCCTGCAATGTTACGTCGGCGCCTGTTTGGGTCAAAGATGACACCATAACAACGGGCATCGGTCGCAAGCTCATAATTTTTTCTAGAAAGGACAAACCGTCCATTTTGGGCATTTCAACGTCAAGGGTCAAAACGTCTGGATTGAGTTTTTTTATCATTTCACGCGCCACCATGGGGTCAGGCGCAGATCCAATTACAGTGATTGCAGGATCGGAATTTAGCATTGACGTTAGGATTTGGCGCATTAAGGCTGAATCGTCGACAACTAATACGGTAATGAGGTCCGATGCCATTTATTAATCCTTTTCAAATAGTTCGATTTCGCCCTGAACAGGCTGAGATCGAATTCTTTTTTCATAAGCGGCTTCATCGTTGAGAAGTGCTGTATCCCCTTTACGACGTAACAAAAGGCGTTGCACTATGCCGGTTGCCGGAAAAAAGTGAATGCGCCGCGCATAGGGGCCACCCAAATCAGCAGCTTCATGATCAAGTTCTTCATGCTGCAAATAGTTGAGAACGAATTTACCATTTTGGGTGCCTATTTTGACTTTACTGGAGGATACATTTCCCCCGCCAAACACTTTAATTTCGAGTTCATTTTTTGCGCAACCCGATTTTAAAAGCTCATTAATCAGGGTTTCCATTGCGTGGTTTCCATATCGCATTGCTGCTGCAGTTTTACCCCATTTGCCATCTTCACTGGATGGGAGCATAAAATGGTTCATGCCTCCGAACCCGGTCTTTGGATCTCGAATACATGCTGTTACACAAGACCCCAGAACGGTTACCAGCATTTCATCCTCGTTCGTGATATAATAATCCCCCGGCAATACTCTCACTGCAGTTTTGTTAAATTTGGGATCAAAATATTTCCGTTTGTCCATAATCACTGGCGCATCCAAACGCCTGTCTGTTTTTATGGACAATACAGATGTAGCTGTGGATCTCAGCATCAACACACCTTCCTGTATGTCGTTTGTCCGACAAGCTGTAACCCATGAGTATTGTCGAGAAGTGATTCTGAATGGCCCAAATATAAAATGCCTCCGACTGCGAGCTGATCGATATATCGCTTAACAAGATCTGTTTTTGTTTTGGAATCGAAATAGATGAGAACATTACGGCAAAAAATCGCATCGTATTTTTGACGAAGCGGCCACTTATGAAGCAGATTAAGCTGTTTGAACGTAACAAGATCTCTAAGATTACGGGCTATAACACGCGTTTTTCTGTCCGGTTTCGAACCTTCGAACATACGCTTATGATAGATGCTAGGGACGTTCTCTTCGCTATCGCTTTTATATTCGGCTGTTTTGCCAGTCTGCAGCATGTTAGTATCCAAATCAGTCGCGAGGATTTTTATATCCCAAGCGGCAAGGTTAGTGATGCTGTTGGACACTGTCATAGCAATTGAATATGGCTCTTCGCCCGAAGAGCACGCTGCAGACCAAATACGGATTTTACTATCTTTGGTTCGGCGATCAGCATCTAGAGTGATACTCTTTAAATATTTAGCTAGATGTTTGAAATGGTGTTCCTCGCGGAAAAATTTGGTCAAATTAGTTGTGATCGCGTTCACCAACTTTTCAAGCTCGTGGGAGCCGGCAGGACTTTGGATCAAGTCGCAATATTCACCAAAATCAGCTAGCCCAATCTCTCTAATTCTCCGTGCTAACCGCCCATAAACCATTTCCTTTTTTTGATCGTTCAACACAATGCCTGTTTGCGAGCGAACAACTTTCCGCAGCAGGTCAAATTCCTTATTGCTGAAGGAAAACTCTCTCTCGTCTGCTGTTTTTCTTGTCGCTGCTGACATCTATTAAGCCTTTGCTTTAACGGGGAATTTTGTGTGGACCGTTTCCCTTTGAAAGAAGGGAGACGGGAAACGGTCCACTGGGGGCTTTAGAATTCGTTCCAGTCATCGTTGGCTTCAGCCGCCATTTTAGCTTTGCCGTTTGACTTTTGCTTCGACGGAATACGCAGAATTTCTTCAGATTTTCTGTGAGTTGACGATGCAATTGGCCGAGATTTTTGTACGTGATTTCCGGCTTCTAATTTAAAGAAGGATATCCGTTCACGCATATTCTCTGATTGCTCTTGAAGGGTTCTAGCTGCCGCAGCATTTTCTTCAACCAAAGCTGAATTCTGTTGCGTCATTTCATCCATCTGCGTCACAGAACGGTTTATTTCATCAATGCTCGTAGACTGTTCATTACTTGCAGCCGCAATTTCAGAAACTATATCGCTCAGTTTTTTGATAGAATCTACGATCTCTTCAAGAGATTCACCAGCTCGGCCTACCAGTTGTACACCGTCCTTAACCTGGCTACCACTGTCGACGATGAGACCTTTGATATCTTTAGCTGCTTGCGATGATCGCTGGGCTAACGTGCCGACCTCTGACGCCACAACCGCGAACCCTTTCCCTGCATCTCCAGCACGGGCAGCTTCAACCGCCGCATTTAGTGCTAACAGGTTTGTCTGGAACGCGATTTCATCAATAACACCGATGATATCGGATATCTTTTGCGAAGAACCTTCAATACGAGACATTGCTTCTACAGCTTCTGCGACAACCTCACCGCCCTTGCTGGCGACGCCACTGGCAGATATAGACAATTGATTAGCTTGTTGTGCATTGTCTGCATTCTGCTTAACAGTAGAGGCCATTTGTTCCATAGCCGCTGCAGTTTCCTGCAAACTAGAGGCTTGTTGCTCTGTTCGTTGAGAAAGATCCATCGTGCCTGTATTGATTTCCTCAGCAGCACTATTAACTTCTTGCGACCCAACTGTAATATCTGAAACAATACGCCCTAATTGGTCTGATGTTCCATTGGCGTCGTCTTTTAGTTTCCCAAAAAGGCCCTCATAATCTGTTTCAATACGGTGCGTCAGATCACCTTCCGACAGTAATGACAACGAGGTGCCGACATCTACTAACGCGCCATTTGTCGTTT
Source organism: Sneathiella sp. (assembly GCA_036960695.1). Lineage (GTDB taxonomy): Bacteria > Pseudomonadota > Alphaproteobacteria > Sneathiellales > Sneathiellaceae > Sneathiella. Next base: position 17,088 of record JBALXM010000046.1, on the reverse strand, counting down.
CAGATAGATTATTCATAGCCTGCGCTAAATTAAGCATAAAGCCAGATTTTCCGTCGATCGAAATGCGTTTGTTGAAATCACCCAGTACTGCGGCATTTACCATTTCATCGACTTCAACTTCGACGCCTTTTTCCGCTGTCAGATCTGCCCATTCGACCACAGTACCAACACGGTTTCTGTTATCATCTAGAATGGGATTGGCAACCAAGTTAAAAGTTAGTCCAGCGACCTTTATGTCGGTTTCAAAGGTTGACGTCAGATTTGTCAATAATCCGCGTTGATGGGCGGGGCTTTTGTGAAACACATCAATATTTTCGCCAATGAGCGCCTGAGCATTGAAGCGAGGCAAGTCTTTTTTAAGAGCGGCTTCGTTGCGAGACATCATTTCGACCATAGTGCCGTTCATATAGATAATATTGAAATTTTCGTCGGCCAGCATGACGTTCGTTTTACAGCCGTCCAATGCTGATTTAATTCGAGAATTTTCAAGCGCCACTGCAGCTTCTGCTGTTGATTTGGCCAGGCTGGCCGTAATATCAGCCCATTCAACCACAGTGCCGACACGGGAGCCATCTGAGTCAATAATCGGATTTGCGATAAGTTCAAAATCCAGACCCGCGACTTTTATATTGGTTTCGTAGGCTGATGTCAGTCTATCCAACATACCGCGTTGATGGGCAGGGTTTTTGTGGAAAGTATCAATGTTGGTGCCGATTAGCTTCGACGCGTTGAAGGACGTTAATTCTGTCCTCAAAGTGGCTTCATTGCCACGCATCATCGAAACCATCGTATCGTTCATATAAACAATATTATAGTCTGCATCTGCTACCATGACATTGGTTGTACAGCTGTCCAATGCCGTTTTTGTTCTCGTATTTTCTGCAGCTTTAGTGACAACGTCATGAAGTGCACGGGCTAAATCACCGAGTTCGTCTTTTCTTTCAAGACCAGGAATTTCAACGACTTCGTCTAACGCAAGGCGACGAACAGTCTCAGAAGCGGCAATCAAAGGATTGGCAATGCCACGTCCAATATACCAAGCAAGCCAGACACCTATTCCAATAGCAATGAGTATTGATAACCCAATCAATCCGTAAGTCGTTGACTCGGTAGATGCAGCCTCTGCATTACGGGTTACGAGCAACACTGCTTCAGCGTCGTGAAATTCTTTCATAACAGCTCGAAAACCGTCAAAATACTCTTTTCCCTTAGCCTCGCCTATTAGTTCGGCGATGTTATCCATAGTATTCCCATTGCCGACTTCGCGGCGCAACAAGATATTGGGTTCGGCTACGAGAGTAACCCAATCGGACATAAGCTGTTCAGCTTTTTCCAATCGCGAAACCTGAGCTGGGTTGTCGTCTACAGTCTTTTTCAACTCAGAAACAGTATGCTCGAACTCTTCTTTTCCTGATTTGTAAGGATCTAAAAACTCATCTTTACCGGCCAACATGAACCCGCGCATCCCTGTTTCCATATTCACAGCAGATTCAATCGCTAGCTCACCTTCGCCCAAAACGATATGAGTGTGATCCACCATTTTTGCTACATTGATGATCGAGCTGATGCCGTATACACTCACACCGCCCAAAGCAAATAGGAGGATCATGGGGGCACAAATACCCACCAATATTTTACGTCTGGTTTTCATGTCAGTAAAATTAAACATTTCTCTATCCTCGTCCTTTCGGATATATTTTGGAAATCGTGAGACTTCCTCTATTTGGCTATATTAATGTACTCAGGGTGTGCTTCAGAAGTTATTGTGCGTAAGATGTTATGGTGAGGCATTTTCTCCCGCAGATATGCCTTCTTCTAATATCTCGGAACTGAAAAGATTTCCGGTATCAAGCAGGGCAACCATGCGATCTTCAGCCGTGACCAAGCCTAAGATATATCGACTGTCTTCTCTGTCTTCGATATTCGGCACGGGCCGAATATCCTGATTTTCTACTGTTAATATGTCGGATACCTTGTCCACCAATACACCAACAATGCGCTCTTCAACGGCGATAATAACAACAACGTGAAGTTGCGTTGCTTCGGTGTTTCCTTGTCCAAAACGACAGCGAAGGTCAAATATTGGTACGATAATGCCGCGCAGATTAAGGACACCGCGCATGTAACCGGGTTGATTTGGTAAAACGGTAACTTCAGACCAAGCTTGAATTTCGCGCACTTTCATTATGTCTACGGCATACTCTTCAGTGCCGACTGCAAATGTAACGAATTTCTGAAGAAACCCAGCTTCTGCTGCTACAGATAGATTTTGAGGGGGCTCAGCCGTTTCGGGGGCGGATTCAATTCTCATTGGCTTGATCCTGTTGAAGTTTCATGAGGAGGGGACGTTGTTGTGGATGTTTTAGCTGCAGCTAATTGTGGCTGTATGTCAGGAGCAGATTGTTCGAAGCTCAGACTGTCCAGATGTGACTCAGTGATTGAGAGCATATACAGTGCTTCAACATCCAGGATCGGTGCGACCATACCGTTGCCTAAAATGGTAGCCGCCGAAATTCCGGTAACGGGTTGATAATTGCTTTCAAGGCTTTTAATTACGACCTGTTGTTGACCGATAAGTTGGTCAACGACGATGCCGATTTTTCCGTGCTCTTCGCTTTCCGCCAGAACGACTAGCGCTTTGGCGGGATCTGTTTCAGCCCCGGTCAGCTGGAACGCTCTATGTAGAAATGCCAATGGGATATATTCTCCACGAATACGCACCATTTCTTGACCATTTGGCAAACGCTTTAGCGCTTCTTTTTCCGGGCGTAGGCTTTCCAGAATGTTGGGAATAGGAATGACATATTTTCCGTTGCCGGAGACAACAATCATGCCATCCATAACTGCCAACGTCAGGGGAAGTGTCATTATGAAGCGGGATCCTTTTCCGGGGTTAGACTGGATCGTAATCCGGCCTCCCAAGGCTTGAATATTCCGCCGGACAACATCCATTCCAACACCGCGTCCAGAAACATCGGTTACTTTATCAGCCGTTGAAAAACCGGGCGCAAAAATTAAATTATCAATTTCTTCGTTGGACAATTTGGAGTTTTCACTGATCAGTCCGTTTTTTAACGCCAGACTGTGGACACGTTCTCTATTGATGCCAGCACCATCATCCGAAATTGAAATAATAATCCGCCCGGCTCGGTGTTCGGCTGAAAGGGTAATCGTACCCTCTTCCGGTTTCCCTGCGGCAATTCGGTCCTCTGTGCTTTCCAGCCCGTGATCGACTGAATTTCGGATCATGTGATTAATCGGATCAGAAATTTCCTCGACGACGGTTTTGTCGACTTCAGTATTTTCGCCAATAGTAACGAGATTAACATTTTTGTTCAGTTTTGAGGCTAGATCCCTCACTAGGCGAGGCATTCTGGCGAAAACCGATTTGACTGGTTGCATTCGAATGGCCATAACGCTTTCTTGTAGTTCCCGCGTATGAAAGGCTAATTCTTCGAGGCCGCGCGCCATATTAGGCATTTTCTCAATAGGAATTTCATCGGTTTGCTGTGTCAGCATTGACTGAGTGATTACCAACTCGCCAACCATATTAACCAGTCGGTCTAGGCGGTCTAGGTCCACACGAATGGAAGAAATTTTAGCCGTTTTTGTGGGCTCCTTTTCAGGTTGCCCAGAGTTGGATTGTTGAACTTGTTCAGTGACATCTGCCTGGGCTGCGTCTTCGGAGACCGAACTATTTTCTTCCATAGCTTCGAAAGTTATGGAGAGTTCGCAATCATCTTCCACAAATTCGAAAACTTCTCTGACGGCTTCTTCTCCGGCATCGGTAACAACTTCAAACTTCCAATCAATATAAGCACCCTCTGCGTCCATATCCATAAACGCAGGCAATCTTGACAGGTCGGCCTCAATTATCACTTCTCCCAGAGATTTTAACTCTCGTACAAGAAGTAGTGGTTCATTCGCATGAAGAAAAAGTTCCAGTTTCGGTGAAAAAGAAATGTTATATTTTATGGCCGTTTTTGGGGTGACTTCGTCAACAGAATTACTGCTTTCCCCGGACGAAGGTTTTACTGTAATGGCGGAAGCAGAAACACCGGCTAAATCATTGATTTCAACAATGACTTCTGAACCGTAATCTTGAGCTAGATCTGTCTTACTCTCCGCGGCGTCAACCATGTCGGAAAGTACATCGGAGGCACGATATAAAATGTCAATGACATCAAGAGTAACAACAATTTTCCCATCCCGCATTTTGTCTAGCATGGCTTCGAAACCGTGGCTAAACTTGGCAAGGAGGTCAAACTTCAAGGCGCCTGCGCCAGCTTTAATAGAGTGAACTGCTCGAAATATCGCATGAAGAACTTCAGGATCTTCAGAACCGTCCCGCAAGGCACTAAGCTGAGATTCTACGTCGACCAGTAATTCTGCGCATTCTGCAAAAAAAGTACCTTTAAATTCTTCAAACTCGTGCATGTTCTAATTCCAATATGTGTGCCGTTATCCACAAACTTTTTGTACGACCTTCAAAAGTTTCTCTGGCTCAAACGGTTTTACAATCCAACCAGTCGCGCCTGCTTGTCGTCCTTCAGCCTTCTTCTCGTCGTTGCTTTCTGTCGTCAGGATGAGGATAGGGGTTGATCGAAATTCCGGCTTTTCTCGAAGAGCCTTAATTAGTCCGATGCCATCTAGATTGGGCATATTTATGTCTGTGATTACGAGATCAATGGTCTTGCCGTCCAAGCTAGAAAGTGCATGCTGTCCGTCTTCGGCTTCGACGACACTGTACCCAGCGCCTTTAAGTGTAAAACTGACCATATCGCGCATGGTTTTTGAATCATCCACTGCTAACACATTTAAAGTCATCAGACATTGCTCCAGCGGTTCAAAAAGGAATGTAAACCCAAGTCGTGAAAAGCGTTTGAGAGGGCTTCACTCGGATCGTTAAATGAAAATGAATTGCCCGCAGCTTCTGATGACAATCCAGCAGAAATCATTATTTGTAAGCATGGTGTCGTTATTTTCTCTACATCTGCGGTGTCGACGCTGATGGGGCGCTCTTCATCCAGTGCTTTTGAGAAATTACTATGCAATGCCGCAGCCATGTTGAGATCTAGGATGGGATCAAGTTTAATTATTATCGGTTCTTGGCCATCTTTTACGGTTTTCCTTTGCTTTGCCATTGGCGCAATCGCCTTTCATTCTCGTTTGTGCTTTGAATGTTGGAAACACTAATTTTCTGACAATGATCTTGGCGTCCGGTATTTAATAATGTGTGAACTAATTGTCCTATTTGGTTACAGATCGGTAACGTTTGAATAAAGTTAGCTACACATTGTAATAAATACGTTTAACTTCAGTTTGTGATTGCAAACCGAAGAAAATGCTATATCGGACTATTAGAAATTAATTTTGGAGAAATTTGAAAATACTACTATTAAAAATGGAAAATTAAATATGCAGTACTAAATGAAATATAGTACTTATTGCTAATTGTTAATTTTCTTATATTGGAAAAATTTAAATATATTAATGACGGAAATCTGTTGTTTGTATTTGGATGATTGAATATAATTTATAGTAATATTTTATAAACAAGGCAGTGTGTAAGATAAATATTTTTTGAAAAATAACGTGACCATATATTTCCATCCTCTGCCCCGTTACGAATAACATTGGCAAACTATCGGTAAATATGAACATAGTTAGTTATAATATTAGAAAATTTATTATATTTATTTTCTTCAAGAACTTAAAATGAGTGACAGGATAACGATTGTCTGATTTGATTCTAATTGTGGACGATGACGAAGAGCTATTGAATACAATGAGCTTTTTATTGAAAGAAGTTGGTTACAGTGTTTGTGTGGCTAGAAACAGATCGGAGATGCTGTCGTCGTTAAAAGTTGGGAATGTAGACCTGATTTTTTTGGATATTAATCTAGGATCAGAAAACGGTCTTGAACTTGCGTTAGAAGTGCGAACAACTTCGATCGTTCCGATAATTATTTTATCCGGAGAAGGATCTTTGACAAATAAGGTAACGGGATTGGAACTCGGAGCTGATGATTATATAACCAAGCCTTACAGCGCAACTGAATTGCTGGCGAGAACAAAGGCCGCTTTGAGGCGCTTCAAAATGGTGCCCAAAACAACCATAATCGATGATAGTCAATTAGCATGTTTTGACGATTGGGTATGTGATGTTAGAAAACGCAATTTGTTGTCTACCGATAACCAAGAAGTAAAACTGACGCCTGGAGAATTTTCTCTATTGCTGGTTTTTCTGTTAAGCAAAAATGAAGTGGTCTCCCGCCATGAGCTTCTGATGTCCATTGGTCTTGATGCCAATTTTGACCGCAGTATAGATGTCCAAATTCTTAGATTGCGTAGGAAATTGGCGAAGGGAAATAAATCATATCAGCCAATTCAGTCAGTAAGATCAGTCGGCTATATATTTACGCCAAAAGTAGCGTGGAAACAGAACTAAGTAGTGAGAGGTCCCGTTTAACGGTTCAAACAATCATGTTCTAATCTCCATTGAGGGAGAACAACAACATGACTACCTAGAAAGAAACCACCGACAACCTTCTATCAGAATATAAGACCCAGGAAACACTTCTTTATGAAGGTAATCCTGAAGAGCCAAAGGCCAGGTGCTTTCCGCAATGGTCATGGCTCCAACCGCATGACAGGCGATGACGGTGAGATGGAGATCATTATACCACGCGACCACGAGGCCCGTCTCGAGCCAAAGATGATTTGCGGCTAACAGGCTTGCTAAGGCAGGCGTGACTGGAACGCAACTGTGTCTATGGTTATCGCAAGCTGTATGATTACTTGCGCTCTGTTGGGGAGATATGCAGTCCAAACAAAATAGCCCGGTTAGCAAGCATAGCCGATATCAGGGCGCAAATTGGCTATAAACGCAAAGCAAGTTTTATGGTGGCAAGCCAGCTAGTTGTTGCTCCCAATAACTAACAGGTGATCCGATTAGACGGCCACACGGAAGTCCTGCCGCTCTTGATGGCAGTAATATTCAAGAAGGCTGTATAAAATTATAACAGCCGCGCGATCATCTTTATTTGTTGTTTTCAACAGAATTCAATCCATTGCAAAAAGATACTTCCTTGCCCTTTTTTTCGATCTTTCACGCGTAGTCAGGCTCAAAGCCCGCTTAAAATACCATAAGGTTCCTACGTAATTTAAGATGCAAGAGCGTGCCATTCAGCCAAAAAATCTGATGAATAATTTTGTATTTATGACGATTGATGAGATAGCGTTATATGGCAAATTGATGCACGAATTAAAACAAATTTCTGTAATGATTTGCAGTGCCCGAATTTTGTCCTCGCTCGATCCAATCGCGAAAAGGTTGATAGGAATTTTCATCTCTATAGTTGGCCCAACGCTTGGTTATTTGAAACTTATGATTTCCTAGTATTTTCATTGCCACGTAATATGAACGAAGTTTATCAGTGATGATAACTTCTGGTCGGCCATGAGTTTTGTGATTTTCTTCATAAAAGTCAAAGCGGCTCTACGGTCTTGCTTCTTTGTTACAAACGTCTCTAGAACTTCGCCATTATGATCTACTGCCCGTTAGAGGTAAGGTTGCTTACCACTAATTCCTACGTAAATTTCATCCAAATGCCTCCTCCGATTAGAATATTTTTGGGGAAGAGTTAATTCGTTTCTGACGTATTTGATTAGCAAATATCAATGCCGCGTTCGTACAGCAGATCTTTGTCATTGTGCACAGGTAAAGGATATCGTTTATACATCATCACGGCTAAGCGAATAATTTAAGGTGATGCTTTAAAATATCGGAAGGAATTTTGCCTTCTTACACAATAATAAATCGGGCTAACCAACTCAAGTCCGTTTCCTCTGACACTGCCCCACAACACGATGCTGCAAACAGAGGCCGGATAGATGACAACGTCGTTTATTCAAGCGAAATCAAATTGATGGAAAATACTGCAGAAATTTATTTTGAAGAAGTAAGAATTTTATAAAATCATCGGGTAAATGACACTCTTTTTACGGGAATTAATCTGTCGATACATTTTAGTAAAATATTATTCACTAATCAAAAAAATCCGACCTATTTATGGTTAATAATATTATAAAAATGCATTTCACCCTCTAAAGTAGATTGACTGAATATTTTGAAATCGAAAAACTCCAAAACACACCTCACAATTACAGATTCCCGCAGGCGAACTAATCAATGCTCCGAACATTTGATCACGGCCGCCCAAACGAAAAAACATCATAAATAATTGATTTAACCAGTTTATTTTTGTTTTTCGGAAAATAAGAAATCTAGTTGACTCTCTGAAACGTCTAATTCAATGTACCTAATATTAAAAATATCTAAAGTATATTCCCAGTATAAATCAGTAGTTTTGAAGTGTGTCACGGATTCACCAGTAAATGTGTGTTTGACAAATCTTCTATGCTCAAAAGTAATGCATATATTACTTTTAGTCCGGCAATTTGACAAATACCCAATCGGGCCGAAATGTCGCAATTCAACAGCTAAAACAACTGATTTGCACCTGTTTACCAAGTTTTAGAAATAACGATAGTCGTTTTAGGTCAGCCTAAAAAGCTGATGCTTGTTGCTAAGAGTTTGGCATCATTTGCCAGCCCTAAGTGGTAATTCGACAAACCGATCGGAACATTAATGTTCCGCCTTTCGTTGCCAATCAAAGAAGGAGAGCGATATGCCCGTCGCGGTGTCTTACCCAGGCGTTTATATTCAGGAAGTGCAAGGCGGAGCACGTGCAATAGCAAGTGTTCCAACATCTGTCGCTGCATTCGTTGGTTATACAGGACGGGGTCCAACAAATACCCCCATCAGAATGTTCAGTTATGCAGATTTTGAACGTGCCTTTGGCGGCCTCGCAGCTGGCAGCCCTTTAAGCTACGCGGTAAACCACTTTTTCCTAAATGGCGGTTCAACCGCTTGGGTTGTTCGTGTTGCAGCGGGTGATGCCCCGGCCACTGTAGGAATGCTCACGGCCCCAGGCGGCGCCGTAACATTGACCGCGACAGCCCGATCATCTGGTGAATGGGGAAATAATCTCCGACTTAGGGTTGATTATAATACTTCCAACCCGGCGAGCACCTTTAACCTAACTGTAAACGAGCTCGTTGAGCAGGCGGGACGGATTGTCGTCGCCCGCTCAGAAGCACATCGTAATCTATCGATGAACTCCCAATCGGCCAACTATGCGCTTGATGCCGTATTGGATGCGTCAGATCTCATCACCTTACAATCGTTAGCCGCGCCAATCGGCGGATCGGGCACGTCCGAAAGCGATATTTTAAGCCTCACCGATCTGAATTTACTGGATGACGATCATCGCCGACTAGCCATATCAGTGGATGGTAGCTCCTTCTTTGAATTTGATTTATTCGGTCTTGGCGGTGCACCCGTCGACGCCTCCTTAAATGATCGATTGGATGCTGTCGCCGCCCTGATAACAAATAACGTTTTAGCTTTGGATGCGAGTTTTGCGGGTTTTGCCTGCGTTCGTGGTCCCAATGATGACACTTTATTGGCAACAGCAGGATCAACCGGCGAAGAATCTTCTGTCCGGTTTGCACAAGCATCCGTACGTCGCGCAACCAACATCCTTAAGCTTGGAACAGGAAATGGGGGCCGGGAAGTTGATGCCGCAGCCGTTGCTCGCCCAGCTCAAACAGGTACTGCAGGGGGTAGAATAACAACCTTCCCCACTTTACCCGATCCGACTTCCATGACGATCACCCTTGCAGATGCAGCGACAAATGCCATTGCAGCGCAAACTGTGACCTTTCATGACACCGCCGCAATTCCACCTGTTTTCGCACCAACGACACTAGAGGAGGCACGAACACAGATCGAAAATGCGTTGCGTGGGAGTAGCCGAGCTGAATTCTCTCGTGCCGATGTTGCCATTACGGACAATGCACTCGTCATCACATCAGGCGGTGACGGATTTTCCAACCGGCTCATCTGTTCAGGCTCTGGTGCAGATTTGCTCTTCCTTGTCGATCCCGCGGCAATTGGCGGTGATCCGGCAGCTATTTTGAATATCAGTACCTATCGAATGGGATCAAGTTTGTCGTCACAAGCCATGACGTCAGGAACATTAGGGGATGATGGAACGGCCCCAACTCTGATCGATATTCAAGGCTCCCGCGCTCAGAAAACAGGTCTTTATGCGTTAGAAGATGCGGACATATTTAATATCCTTAATATTCCAGGCATATCCGACGTCGGTGTTCTATCTAATGCAATTACCTATGCAGAAGAACGACGGTCCATGATTATAGTCGATACACCAAGCAATATTCAAACCTTCTCGGACGCCAGAGGTTGGATCAATGATCCGGCTAATTCAAGCTTGAGACACAAAAATGCCGTTACCTTTTGGCCTCGCGTTGCCATCGCTGATCCATTGAAAAACAACCGATTGACGACATTCTCCAATTCAGGGGTTATGGCCGGCCTATTTTCGCGAATGGACGCGGCGCGCGGTGTTTGGAAAGCACCGGCTGGGATTGAAGCGCGACTGCGCGGCGTTCAAGCTCTGGAATATGAACTTACAGATCCAGAGAACGGTGTTCTCAACCCCCTCGGTTTGAATTGCCTTAGAACATTCCCGGTTATCGGCTCAGTTTCTTGGGGGGCCCGGACGATGGTCGGAGCCGACACATTGGCGAGTGAATGGAAATATGTTCCCGTCCGTAGATTGGCTCTTAATATTGAGGAAAGCCTTTATCGCGGTACGCAATTCGTTGTTTTCGAGCCCAATGACGAACCCCTTTGGTCGCAAATTCGCCTTACCGTTGGAAGCTTTATGCATAATCTTTTCCGACAAGGCGCATTTCAGGGATCGACCCCAAGAGATGCGTATCTAGTCAAATGTGATGCCACGACGACAACGCAGGCGGATATTGATCTGGGTATTGTCAATATTCTCGTCGGGTTCGCACCAGTGAAACCCGCAGAATTTGTCATCATCCAAATCCAACAAATGGCTGGCCAAAGTCAGGCGTGAACAAGCAGGAGTGTGAGAAATGGTAGAATTTGTGGTTAATTCACAACGTTTTGATCCTTACAAAAATTTTAAATTTCGGGTTCGGTGGGACGGAAAATTCGTCGCAGGTGTCTCCAAAGTAGGCGGTTTAAAAAGATCCACCGACGTCGTGGAACATCGAGTTGGCGGCGACAGTTCCACCAGCAGGAAATCTCCCGGCCGAACCAAATTTGAGGCAATCACTCTGGAACGAGGCGTAACACATGATCCAGAATTTGAGGCATGGGCCAATCTGGTCTGGAATGTGGAAGCAGGCCTTGGCTCGGAAATTTCTCTTAAGAATTTCCGAAAAGACATCATTCTAGAATTCTATAACGAAGCGGGCCAACTGGCTCTTGCGTATAAAATATTCCGCTGTTGGGTATCGGAATACCAAGCGTTACCAGAGTTGGATGCCAATGCGAATGCCGTTGCAATTCAATCCCTAAAATTAGAACACGAAGGATGGATACGAGACGAAGAAGTTGTGGAACCTGACGAATCCGCGAGTGCCGGTTGATAATGACTGATAGACTGTCCAACGAAAAAATATTGACGGCATGGGAGATTGGGACTCATCGAGGTCCTGTCGACAGAGCCCTTGTTCTGCTTTGGGCGGGACAATCGGAGACGATAGCAGATCCAGCAGATTTACCGTTAGGCATTCGCGATCAGCAATTATTGAAGCTTCGAGCTGAGACCTTCGGAGATAATTTACGGTGTGTTACCGCGTGTCCAAATTGCGACGAAACCCTTGAGTTCGATTTATCGTCAAGGTTCCTGATGGAAGGTATACCCGACCGGGTAGCTGAAACTGTTCGCATTGGCGGTCGTGAATTTCAATTACGCCCCCTTAACAGCCGCGACCTTGCTGATGCCTCCAATTGTGCAGATCTTGAAGACGCCGCGGATCTGCTTCGTCACCGGATTTGTGGCTTTCGTACCGACGAAATACCAACCGGCCTAATTTCGGAACTGGATTCTCACATTGAAGCACACGAAGCCACCACAGAATTGACCTTGTCCTTAACCTGTATTGAATGCTCTCATCGATGGTCTGAGCTGGTCGATATTGGCGGTTTCTTTTGGGCCGAATTGGAAGCATGTGCCATGCGAATATTTTCGGACATATCTGAAATTGCGCGTGCCTACGGTTGGCGTGAAAAGGATATTCTGGACCTGTCCCCTCCTCGCCGCCAAACCTATCTGACGTTAGCGAGGGGCGGATGACAGGTCTTCTGACACGACTAGCTGCACGGGCGAAAGGTCTTCCAATACCGCTGGACTCTTCTGTAAGATCAGGCCTTAAGCCTCAATTGCCCGGTCGGTTCGAAACATCAGTAGAGCAGTCTTTTGATGCTGTTAATGTTGAAAATATTTCTGCTCCCGCCTTATCACCAACTGATGAGATGCAAAAGCACGAGAAGTCGGCATTTCCAACAAAAGAAACCAATCTCGATCATCTTCGCGCTCACACTGAACATGCCATAGATAGAAACTCTCCGTCGGAAGCAGAAAAACCGCTCCCCCTTCAACCTATAGACAGGACGACGCCAGAAGCTGAATTGACACCGAACACATCTTCCAACGCGCCCGCCGAGAAGGATACAGGACAGGTCTTCAACACCAAGAAAAATATGGTCGCTTCTATTGACCAAAAAACGCCCCAGAGTCCGAGAACTAGCTATCCAAACGATAGAACGACAGATCAAAGGGCGAGCGATCTGCTAAAACGAGACACAGAAATACAGAGCACCCCGGTAAAACTACAAGCACAAACGCCTACGGAAAACCCGCTTGTGGGTCCTCATTCTTTTGCAGAAATAACGGCCCGTTCAAATAACGCAGCGAAGGCAATGCCAGCGCCCCCTGATGTGGTTATTCAGATTGATCGTATTGATATTCAGGTTGAAAAACCGACTAAGGAACCTCTCCGTAAACCGGTGAAAAAGCCTGAACTCACTGATCTGTCTAGCTATCTTACCGGGAAAAGGGATCGCAGATGAGCAATGTTTTAGCAATCGCAGCCGTTACCCATTTGCTGAAAGATCTGCTCAATGATGCGCTGATTGATGGCGATGTGACGACGGCATTGGGGGCTGATTTTTCCGTTACATCCCTACCGCCGCATCTTGCAACCGCTAATGAGGGAGAAACCCAGCCGACGGTGCTCAATCTGTTTCTCCACAGAATTACAACTAACCCTTACGTGAGAAACTTGGACTTACCAACCCGCTCAAAAAACGGAAACTTCATCCAAAAACCCCGCCTGGCACTTGATCTACACTACATCGTTACGGTTATTTCTGCGCAAGAGCTGCATGCGGAGATTCTTCTGGGATATGTCATGCAGCTATTCCATGAAATGCCCGTGTTGCCGCGAGAAAGAATTCGCAGTGCTCTTTCAACCCCGGCGGCCATTGCAGCAGTGTCCGATGACATATTGCCCGATGACCTCGGGATTATTCAGGCGGCCAGACTGGCGGATCAACTGGAACTGGTCAAAATAACGCCCCACACGTTGTCAATGGATGACATGTCAAAACTGTGGACAGCCTTGCAGGTTAGTTACCGGACAACCGTTGCCTATGATGTCTCTGTTGTCCTCATTGAACGGGATATTCCAACCCGTCCAAGCTTGCCTGTTCTCACGCGGGGAGATCTGCAAGATAGTGGCGTATCCGTTCGTTCAGACATCTTGAAAACCTCTCCGACCATTGACCTTATTGCCCCTGAAGATGGCCAACAAGTTATGCGATTAGGCGGCACCATCGAAATTCAGGGTCAGGCCCTTGATCAAGGCATGGCGCGGGTGCGTTTCACCGATCCGGCGTCGGGAACCATTCTGGAACTGGCTCCTCAAGAGCCTGTAACCTCTGGTAATATGCGTGTGAGGCTCCCCGGAGGCGCTCCCTTAGCGCCAGCTTCCCCTCTTTTTCAAACCGCCGCAGATCCGGGGGCTTGGCGTATTGGTCCCTACGTGGTCGACATTCGTTTTCTGGACGGACCAAAACCCGGAACCGTCTCCAACGCTCTTCCAACAGCGTTAGCCCCAGCTGTGACGACGGTTTTAAGCGCAGTCGCGGGTGATACACAGGTCTCCCTAAGCTGCGAACCCCTCATTCAGCCGGGCCAGACCGTGTCTGTGATAGTTGGTCAGGAGATGCAACTTGTTCCCGCTCTCCTGGCACCAATCGGGACCATTATTGCCACGTTCTCCGGTCTTACCAGCGGTGCGCGGCATCCTGTAAGATTGCGTGTGAACGGAATTGATAATCCGATCATCAATCTTCAAACAGACCCGCCATCCTTGCTGACGGAGGTGATCCCATAATGACAGCTCCTTTCACCTTGGACCGTGACACTCATGTTTCCCGATCTCGGGCTGACTTGGCCGAACTGATAACGGCTCTCCATTCAGCTCTAGATGCGGTCGCGTCAGGGAAACAACCTGTTCTACCAGGCCCCGGCGAGGACAATATGCTCGAACGGTTAGTCGCTCTTTTCGGACTGTCAGAAGTTGATCGCCAGATCCTGCTTCTCGCTGTAGGCGCCGAACTAGACCCCACGCTTGCGGAACGCATTGGCACTTTGCAAGGATCTGGCGGCACAGCCCGGGCCGATGTAACAACAGCTTTAGCTCTGCTGCCCGACGGCGGCTGGGAAGCGCTTTGCTCTGGATCCCTTTTACGGCGTTGGCGGTTTATTGACGTTGTAGGAAGAGGTCCTTTTCTCAGACGGGAAATTGTCCTTGATGAGCGCATTATGCAGCATCTGATGGCAATCAACTATCTCGATAGCCGTCTGGAAGGTTTGGTCAGTAATTTGGGTACCGGACCGACACTCAGCCCACGCCAAGCTGCGGTCGCGGAAAAACTGCAAGCAGCCTGGAATACCCCAAATTTACGAGAGTGGCCGGTCATTTTGTTTGCGGGACAGGATGCCTTGTCCAAACGCGCCATCATGCAGCATGTCTGCCACCAGTTAGGGCTTCGTCTATATCGGATCGACGTCACATCCCTACCTGACAACTGGGCAGAACGGTATGCGGTCTCTATTCTTTGTGATCGTGAATTATTGTTATCTGACGCTGCTTTGCTTATTGAAGTCATTGACGAAACCAGCGCTCAGGCCGCAGCCAGTTTCGCAGATTCCCTTTACGGGCCCGTTGCATTGCTGGCGGAGGATCCGGAATCCCCAACGAACCGACAACATCGCTTGAGAATTGATCTGGCGCCCCCCGACATGAATGAAAAGAAAGCGAGCTGGACCGAAAGCTTGCAAGAACATGCAGATACCCTTGGGGACGGCATTGAACAGTTGAGCGAGCAATTCTCCCTCGATCACGCGAGCATGGATACGGCTGTAAAAATTGCCGTCGATGGGACTGTGATGCACCCGGATAAGCTATTTGATCGGGTTTGGTCGGCAGCTAGGGATCAGGGACGCCGCCGGTTGGGAGGACTTGCTGAGCGCATTGAAAGCACCGCTAAGTGGGAAAATTTAGTTCTACCCGCTGATCAAATCCGGCAATTGAAAGAACTTACAGCGCATATCGGCCAGGCATGGAAAGTCTATCAAAGTTGGGGATGGGAGCAGAAAAGTAGTCGCGGATTAGGGGCTGCCGCTTTGTTCTCTGGCCCCTCCGGAACAGGTAAAACCCTTGCCGCCGAAGTCCTAGCAACAGAGTTAAAACTTGATCTTTACCGCATTGATCTCAGTCAGGTTGTCAGCAAATATATTGGCGAAACTGAGAAAAACCTGTCGCGTATTTTCAAAGCTGCCGAAGACGGCGGAGCCGTTTTGCTTTTTGACGAAGCCGATGCCCTCTTTGGCAAACGGAGTGAAGTCAAAGACAGCCATGACCGTTATGCCAATGTTGAGGTGAGTTATCTGCTTCAGCGAATGGAAACTTACCGCGGTCTGACAATACTGACCACCAATCAAAAATCCGCCCTTGATCAAGCATTCTTGCGGCGCTTACGTTTTGCGATTGCTTTTCCCTTTCCCGACAGCACTTCCCGGATCGCTATCTGGAGCCAAGTGTTTCCAAAAGGAACCCCCCTCGACGGCCTTGATCTGAAAAGGCTTGCCAGAATGAATATTACAGGGGGTTCAATACGCTCCATCGCTTTGAATGCCAGTTTTCTTGCGGCCAGTGATGATACTTCGGTTACCTCAACCCACATCCTGCGTGCCGCTCAACGTGAATATGCAAAACTTGAAAAACCTTTTACTGGTTCCGAGCTGGGGAAATTGCGATGACCGCGCAAAATATCACAGTAAAAATAGGCAAAATCACCGTCGACGGTCCCGTCAGTCGGTGGAGGTTGGAGGCCGCTATCCGGCAGGAGCTTTCGTCTATTCTAAGCACACCGGGCTTGGTAAATCAGCTAGGGCAATCGCGCAACGTTGAGCAAAGAAGCATTTCTCTTTCACCAACGGCATCCACAGGAGAGTCGACGTTAGGCCCTAAGATTGCTGGCGCTGTTATTGGAGCGTTGACATCATGAGTCACTTTGCTCACCAAGAGACAGCGCAAGCAGACACGAGTGCATCGCCAGCAATGCGAAAACAGGCGCTACCGGCCCCTGTACAACGGGCGCAAACACGCATCCATAGCAATTTGTCGATCAGTGAACCGGGAGATCGAGCGGAACAAGAAGCAGATCAAACCGCCGATAAGATCGTATCAAACAGCCCTTCCTTACCCCACCAATTGAGCGTCAATCCGTTGATCGCGAAATCATCTCAGCACCCAGCCGGTAACCACTCAGCCAGTCAACTCCCAGCGATAGACCCGATAGCGCGAACTGGGGACAGCGGCACGGCCCTCTCCGTATCCACAAAACAGTATTTCGAACCTCGTTTTGGCCAGGATCTTTCAAGGGTTCGCTTGCATAGCGGTATCAATGCCGCGCAAATGAGTGAGAGGATTGAGGCGCGCGCTTTCACCCAAGGACAAGACATCTATTTTGGTAAAAACCAGCTTAATACAAATTCCGACGACGGCCGCCGTCTGCTCGCCCATGAACTTACCCATACGTTGCAA
>JBALXM010000045.1:8814-30698 GCA_036960695.1 Sneathiella sp. | reverse complement strand
AGTATCGAGTACCCCAGTATCAAGTACCAGTAGCTTATTTGTACCGAGTAATGAGTATCCTATATACCCCGCTGATGTTCGGCCCACCGAGCATCAAGTAGATATAATGATCCCGACATCGACCCCTCGTGTCGGGTCATTTTATCTGGGCATTTGGATATTGCTTTCTTAATTGGTTTCTTAATGAATGAAGATAGCGGTCTTGCACGTTAATTTCGTCCAGATGATCAATCGTGTTTTCAAGATATTCTCGGCAACTTCCCAAATATCCATATCCTGTTCCTAGTAGCTCTATGGTTTTTTCCGATGATATTTCGCGGATATAACGCGAATGCTGATGATTGATCACAAATGATAGCCCTTGAATGGATTTTTCTTTCATTCTGATGGTGCACCATCTTGCTTTATAGGCACCTGATAGCATCTCGCGCATCCACAAGACTTCTGTTTCACTCTCCACTGCATCTGGTTCGATGAAAAAAGCCCGTCCATTACAGGAGCCGCCGTTATCTAAAGCGAGCATAATACCGGGATTTTCAGGACTGCCGCGTCCCATCGAGAGTTTGAGGCAAAATCGTCGATGATATCCATGCAATTTGGCGGGAGCTGAGTTTGTGTAGTGAAAGGCTGGGTTCCAAAGGAGGGAGCCATACCCGAAAACCCAAAGGCCCTTCCCATTTGACTTAGATAGAAACGCTCTTCTATCCATATCTCTTTCTTCATGGGTCAGCGCATCAAAAGGACCATGCCTTCGTGCTTCGGCTACAATCTCATCAATTCTCTTCTTTGTGAAATCTTCTCTTTTGAGCATGGTCTGTTATCCTTTTTATTAATTGTTGCCGTCTAATGCTGTGTTGTGTCAAGAAGATGGACGCAGAATATTAATTTAAATTAGAAAGCAGAAATTCAAAATGCTTCGAAATCTACTCAAAAACGTAAAACGCCCGGCTATTGATTTTGAAAGCTTAAAGAAACCGAGAAAGCCAAACTCTTACCTTATGGCTCCGGATGGGCTCTGTGCTTTTTCACCTGGTGAGGTCAGTCCGGTTTTTACTGTGAGTAAGGAGACGTTGATGGAGGCTTTTGATCAATTGGCTTCAGCGATGCCAAACACAGAGAAAGTCTCGGTTGAGCAAGCAGATGGAACATACCAAGCCGATTATGTGCAGTATTCAAAAGGAATGGGCTTTCCTGATACCTTGACAGTCCGAGTGATGGATGCACAAAGCGATAAGTCCACATTGGCTATCTTTAGTCGAGCTCATTATGGGTATCGAGATTTTGGGGTGAATAAAAGGCGTGTTCAGGGATTGGTCAAGGCTTTGGGGCTGTCATTGAGTGCCTAGAATTTCAGTGTCTAATTTTCTGTTGCTTCAATTCGTCATAAAAAGGTTCTAATTCCTCCGCGAGCCTCTCTAAAGCTGGACTTAGGGATACCTCTTTTTCAATATAAGGGGCGAAGCCCGAAGACTTCTCTACGGCATTGTACCAGTGCTTGCCCCATACGCCGTCTTCTGGGTGGCGGCCGGTAGGCCATGAAAGCATGTTCTCATCAAATGGGATGTCGCAAGACTTGCACAGTAGGTCCAGCATCGTTCTAGGTGATTTTTGAATGTCTTCCCCTTCGATAACACAAACAGACGCTCCCTGTTCTTTAAAATATTTATAGAGGATGAGCTGTTGTTTGAAACCCGTCGCCTCCGCCGTAACATCACTCCATTTTTCTGCAAAGGATGCGATCACCAGGCGCGGGTGGCGGATTAAAAAACAATGAGTGTGATCCTGCAGGCTCGCTTTATCAATTTCAGGCAATATATGCTGGGTCATGTGTTTTAAATACAGAAGAGATTGGCCGTCAGTTAAGGGCTGACTGAACTGAGCTGCGGCTTCCTTCCAATCATTAGGTTGGCTCGCGATAACCTCTTCTCGCATTGGGTGTTGAAGGCCTGTTTTTGTTAAGTAGTAGGCATAAAATGGTTCGTCAACGGGGTGGCAATCGGCGCGATTGCCAAAGGCTCGCATCATCGCTGTGGAGATATTGCGTGGGCCAGACCACATTGAAAGGCATTTAGGCGTTATTGATGCGGTCATATTGAGCCTTGAGAAAAACGGCGGCAAGCAACAAATTGCCCGCCGCCAAAATGCTTACAGGCCTAAAATTAATTTGGCCATAATATTCCGCTGGATTTCATTGGATCCACCATAGATGGACACCTTCCGAGCATTGTAATATCGCGGAGCCGTACCGTTAGCGTAATCAGATCCAACAGGCTCATCATTCATACCAGGGCGTAAAGGAATGAATGGCAAGGAGTAAGTTCCAACCGCTTCGAAAGCCAATGATACGACTTCTTGATAGAGATCAGTTCCCCGGCACTTCATTAAGGAGGATTCCGGTCCCATATTTTGGCCTGAGCTTAATTTGCTTAAAATCCGAAGCTCGGTCATTTCTAACGCTTGAATATCGATTTCAAGCTTTGTCAGCTTGGATTTAAAGGAGGGGTTGTTTGTGACGGGTTCGCCGCCATCCATTTCCTTGTTAGCGATATCTTTGATCTTTTGAACACCCCGTTTTAAGCGACCGGCATAGGCATTGCCCCGTTCAAATTCCAAAAGATATTTAGCGCAAGTCCAACCTTTATTAACTTCGCCAATTAGATTTTCTTTTGGGACTTTAACATCGTTAAAGAAAACCTGATTGATTTCCTGAGCGCCTTCAATGGGAAGGTCTAGGGTTTGGATAGGATCAACTGTAATGCCCGGTGTCTTCATGTCGATCAAAACGAAGGAAATTCCTTCTTGGCGCTTACCCTCGGATGATGTCCGAACAAGGCAAAAAATCCAATCGGCATATTGCGCCAGAGTGGTCCAGATTTTGGAGCCATTACACAGGAAATGATCGCCTTTATCTTCGGCTTTCATTTGAAGAGAGGCCAAATCAGATCCGGCGCCGGGCTCAGAATATCCCTGACACCACCAATCTTCGTTGCTCACCATACGGGGAAGAAAACGTTTTTTCTGCTCTTCTGTGCCAAATTTCAAAATCACCGGGGCGCACATTTTGATGCCAAAAGGAATAACACCCGGAGCATTGGCGTTGGCCATTTCCGTTTCAAAAATGTACTTTTGAGTCGTTGTCCAACCTGTGCCGCCTTGCTCAACTGGCCAATCTGGGGTCAACCAACCTTTTGTAGAGAGCGCCTTCTGCCAACGAACATGATCGTCTTTTGGAAGGTAGTTGTTTCTATTTTCGGCCATTTTCGCGCGCAAATCGGCATCGAAATTATCATTGATAAATTCGGCGACTTCCGTGCGAAATTCATTGTCCTTCTCGGTGAATGAAAGGTCCATATTATCCTCTTTATTTTTTTGCTTTTATGTAGTGGCGCGACGTCATGCGAAATTGTAGCATTGAGTATGGGGCCTAGTGCAAGGTTCAATCAACAAAAATAAAAGCAAAGGTGCGGAGAGAACATGAAAAAAACTGTAAAGCAGCTGGTTGAAGAAGCCAATTCACTGGTGGAAACTGTGTCCATCGAAAAAGCACGCGAACTGTATGGTAAGGATGACGTTACGTTTATTGATATTCGCGATGTACGCGAGTTGGAACGAGATGGTCAAATCCCGGGAGCCGTGCATTCACCGCGCGGAATGTTGGAATTTTGGGTGGATCCCGAAAGCCCATACCATAAAGAGCTTTTTGCGAGCGACAATAAGTTCGTTTTCTTTTGTGCAGCCGGTTGGCGGTCTGCTTTGGCCACGCGAACAGTCCTTGAAATGGGGCTTACAAATGTATGCCATATCGAAGGCGGTTTTGGTGCCTGGAGAGATGCCGACGGTCCGATTGAAGAGAGAAAGTCGCGGGCTAAATAAAAAAAAGGGCCGGGGCTGCCAATAGCGCCCCGGCTGTTTTTATTTTTTCTTGCCGAGTAAGCCGCCAAGACCACCTTTTAGAACTTTTTCTAGCTCTTGTTTTCCGGTCTTTTCAATATTCCCAAGGTTTTCTTTGAGATTTTTTGGATCAGCAAGATTCCCTAATACGCCAGCTAAATCAGGCGCAAATTTGGGGTCGTCCCAAGAACCCGAGATCAGGACGGGTACAACTATGCCAGAAGAACTATCGCCGCCTTGCCCTTTTGCATCGGCAACCAATTTTGGCTCAATCCGGTATTTAAGAGTTTTGTTGGGCATATTGACAGTGCCAGCGCCCGTTAGGCGAATGAAAGGGTTCAGCATTGTCAGGTCTGTGTTTTTCAGAATGCCTTTTGTAATCTTATAGGTCCCTGAAAGCTTGGCAAAGTCTGTTTTTTGTTCTGCGCCGCCGCCGGTGAAAGCTGATGTAACATTTCGCGCCATGGAGGCAAGGTTGACCCCTTTGATGGCTCCATTTTCAAATAGAATTTTACCTGTGCCCGAGAGAGTATCGACCATATCTTTTTGCGATATGCCCGTGGCCTTAATGTCTATTTGAACCATGCCCGTACCTTCGAGCTTCTCAAACTCAGCGGCATCTTTTAACAGGGGATGTAATTGCACACCTGTCAGAGTAAACGATTTGGAAATTTTCGGTGTTTTGTTCCTGGCATCAAGCACAACATTCCCTTGCCCCCTACCATCATACAAATTGAGCTCGGTAAGACCGATTTTAAGCAATCCGCCTTTAAGGGATGTTGCAATACTGCTTTTTCCGATTTTTATTTTCTCAATGAGTATCTTGCCAATAGTAAGGTCAAACTTGACATTCACGGTTTTTAACGCCGATAGGTCCATAGGCGTGCTATCCCATTTTTCCTGAGATTTTTTCTTCGCCTTTTTAACTGGTTTAGCGTCTGCTTTGGCTGTTTTCTCTGGCAGGTAAGGATTTACATCAAGGGTTGGGAGTGTCAGCTTACCAACGATGCTGGGAACTTTCCCGCCTAAATTTGCTTCAATGTCGCCGGACCCAGTAATTTTATCAAAAGCCAATTCCGCATTTTTAAAGGCATATTTGTCTCCTTTAACATTTACGTCACCTGAGATATTCAGAAGCTCAAAAATTCCTTCTTTCGCGTCCATCGGTTGTCCAACCCAACTGGCAAGGCTCTTGATGGATGGGATGTTTAGTTTTGTCTTACCGCTAAGAGACAGGGGAGTAACCGTTGTTAATTGACCTTCATAGGTAAGGCTTATTTTACTCGATTGGATGGAGGCTTTTAAAGGTGTTTTTGAATTGTTTAAAACAGCTTTTAAGACACTAACTTCTGTATCAAGCTCAATTTTTTCTTTATTCCAAACGGCGCTGCCATTGGTTTTAAAGGGTTTATCCAATCCTTTAAGCTCAACTGAAAGGTTTATATCGGATACCTCTTGTTTACTGCCATTTTTCAGATCGTTAAAGGTGATGAAGCCGTTGATGATCTGTACATCGCCTAAGTTGAGGTCACTAATTCCCATGCCCGTCGCAGAACTTTGGTCATCAGCATTTTCGTCGGAAGGTGCGCTTTTTGGGCTGTCAGCTGTTTTTGGAAAATCCCAATTGTTCTTCCCCTTTTTGCTTGTTTCCAAATAAATTTTGGGCGTATCCAAAATAAACTTGTCAATCTGGACCTCTCCAGAGAGCAGTGGGAGGATGTTCAAAGCAACCGTGAGGTTATTAATTGTCGCCATATTTGGCTCATCGCTTGTTGGTGCGTTGGAGAACGACACCTTCGATGCTTGGAGACCTAGAACGGGGAAAAAGGTGACGCCAAATTCACCGTCAATAGAGAGTGTTCTACCGGTGGCGTCATTCGCCGCAAGAATAAGCTCTTCTTTAATTTTTTCTGCAGGAATTAGAAAAGGCAAAGCAATCGCCACTGCGATCACTAATACGAAAATGCCCAAAATTCCATATACTACCTTTTTCATTTTAATCCCTTTGCAAGATGAGGCCGGTCGTTAAGTTTTGTAAGGTGTAATACTTAAATATACGCAAGATTTTCTAAGTTAAAAATTACAATACTAATGATTACATAATAGAAGATAGGGATTACTACTCACTATTGAAAGAAACAATGTTTATTTTCACTGTCGAGCTTTACTTACCATATACAGGCCAGCAAAAATAAACCCGATTGCAATCCATGTTGTAACAGTGAGCGTTTCGTCAAAAACAAAAAATCCAAATGCAACAGTTGTGATTGTTATAAAATAGGAAATCTGGCTGAAATAAACAGGGCCAGCAATTCTTTGTAGTTCAAAATAAGCAATGAAGCCTACAATGGACAAGCAAGTAGATCCTAAGATGATCCAATCAACGGTACTTCCGTTAAGATCTGGAGCCTGAAAGTTGTTCGACACATAAAGAACCGGGAGCAAAAGGATCGCTGTCGATATCATCATTCCAGATGCCAGGGGGAGTGAACCCGTATTCGGAGGCCAAGCTTTTGTCCTGTATATGTTGCCGCAGGCGAGAAAAACCGGAATTGTAAAAATAGCAATAAGCCAAAATATCGAGGCGTCGTCGATCGCATCTGTGCCTCCGCTGAGGAGTGGCGTAGCAATAATTGTAACCGCCCCGAGTAGGCCAAGAATGAGTCCTGCAATTTTTTTCGGGTGGACTTTGTCCATGCCAATAAGAACCGCGAGTGTATAAGTGAATACCGTTGATAAAGGATAGACAAGGCCCGTTAGACTTGCACCAATTTTTGCAGAGGCTGTAAAGGCGATCGTTGTCGGGACTGCATTGCCAAGGATGCCGGCAATAATATAGTAGCGCAGATGGCTTGGTTTTAAAGTGGGGCGTTGACCTTTTAATGTCGCCACAAGTCCAAGAAATACTCCAGCCCCTAACATTTGCCAAAAGACAAGAGACATGGGCGGTAATCCTTCCATGGCGCCTAGTTTTGCAAGCCCAATCGTCGTTCCAAATGTCAGGCCAAAAATGACAACATACAAAGGGGCTTGAAAAGGCGGTTTTTTTGAAGGGATGTGTGCCATAAAGAGTTTGTCCAACGATAAACACTGTTTTAGTTTTTAATAATTGCCGGTCTTTTTAGTTGGTAACAGGAAATAGCACGCTTTGGCAATCGGTGCTGATACGCAGACTCTTGTAGTGAACGCAGCCCTTTGGTAATTTGATCTATATTTAACGTTGCAAATAGCCTTTATGGTTGTTTGTAAGTCGAGGCTATTGATGTTCAAGACGACGCCAACTTCCAGATCAGGTTTCACCAGACGGTTTTATGCCGTTAGAAAATCGGGCGTGCCGGTTCCAAAATGGCAGCGATTGTTGGAGATGATTTTACTTCTTTTTGTCTTTGCAATTGTGCTTTGGGTGACGGCAACCCTCAGTAATCGTTATGCCCTTGGTCTGGTATCGGAGCGAGGGCAGCAGCGTTTGGATTTATACGCTTCCAGCTTGAAAAGTAACATAGAGAAGTATGACTATTTACCTGAGATGTTGTCTGTTGAGCCAAAACTTCTGGAGCTGCTAAAGGATCCCAAAAACCCCTATAAGCTACAACTGGTTAATGGGTTGCTCGCACGGATGAATAAGACCTCCGGAACATTAACGACCTATTTGATGGATGGGAAAGGTTTGACGCTTGCCTCAAGTAACTGGCAGGCAGGGAAAAGTTTCGTTGGTAAGAATTTTTACTTCAGGCCTTATTTTAGAACGGCTATGAAAGGTGGGAAAGGGCGCTACTTTGCCCACGGAATTACGTCTCATCAACCCGGCTATTTTATTTCGTACCCTGTTAAAGTTGAAGGGGACGTCACAGGTGTTGTGGTGGTTAAGGTGGGCGTTGAAGGCTTGGAGCAAAGCTGGGCACTGACCCGACCAAATAATCGAGTGATCGTGACCGATGAGCATGGTGTTGTTTTTATTACCAGCCACAAAGCGTGGAAGTATAAATCGTTATACCCAATTGCAGATGAAATTCGATCGAAAGTGATTAAAAGTCGGCAATATGATGATGCAACTTTGGACCCTCTCTCTGTCCGTATTTCAGAAAAAACAGCGGATGGTAATCCCGTCCTCGCCATTGACGAATTTGACGATTTACAAGGATATAGCTCTAATCAGTTTCTTGTGCAGTCTTCCAGTTTTGCCGGGACTGACTGGACAATTCACTTTCTCAGTAATCTGACATCAAGACGGCCAATAGTGTCCGTGGCCCTTCTGGTCGCAGGAAGTGTCTTTGGGGTTATCTTTTTGGTTATTCTCTATTTCAATCAACGGCGTCAGGTTATGCATGAACGGTGGCTGTCTGAACAGCGTGAGCAGGCGGCCTTGAAACTGGCTCGGGATGAGCTGGAAGAAAATGTTTATCAGAGAACACAGGATTTAACCCTGACAAATAAAGAACTACGATTGCAAGTATCTGAACGCAAAAAAGCGGAAAAAGAACTGCTTTCAATGCAAAATGAGTTGATCCAATCGAGCAAACTTGTGGCACTAGGACGCATGTCGGCTGGGGTGACCCATGAATTGAACCAGCCGATGACGGCAATTCGAAGTTATGCGGAAAATGCGGCGGCTCTTATTGGGATGGATAGAGTTGGGGAAGCGTCAGATAATCTGAAAATAATCAGTCAATTGACTGACAGGGTGGCCCGGATTACAGGGCAACTTAAAATGTTCGCGCGGAAACCTGTTGCAAATATAAAGCGCGTATCGTTGACCAATGCGCTGGATAATTCGCTTATGCAATTGATGGATAGAATCCGTCATGAAAATATCGAAGTAAGAAAAAAACTTCCAGAGGAGCCAGTATGGGTTCTGGGCGGAACTCTCCGGTTAGAGCAAATACTGATCAACCTAATTCGGAATGCTCTCGATGCCATGATGGAGGTCGAGGGACAGGAGCATAAGATTCTAGACCTTCAAATTCATCAAACGGCGGAAAAAGTTTTGTTGAAGATATGTGATGCTGGTCCTGGAATAGAGGAAGATCTACTCTCCAAAATATTTGACCCCTTCTTTACGACAAAGGCGACGGGGCAAGGACTGGGCTTAGGACTTTCTATAACGCAGGGTCTTGTTAATGAGCTTGGAGGGCATATTGAAGCCTATAATATTTCAACAGGCGGTGCTTGCTTTGAAGTGACCTTGCAAAATGCCCTTCAGGAAAAGGATATTGCTGTTGAAAAATGACATTCAAGTCTTTCTGGTCGATGATGAAGAGCATATCCGCCTAGCGACAACTCAGACGTTAGAGATCGCGGGATATACCGTCGAAAATTTTAGCGATGGCCGCCAAGTTCTTCCGCACTTAACCGATGATTGGCCCGGCGTGGTAATAACCGATGTTCGTATGCAGGATATGGATGGTCTGGAATTGATGCAACAAATCCTCAAATTGGATGCAGAAATTCCAGTTGTTCTTATATCCGGGCACGGAGATATCTCTATGGCAGTTGAGGCCATCCGTAACGGCGCCTACGATTTTATTGAAAAACCTTTCGCATCAGAAACAATCACGGAAGTTGTCAGAAGGGCGTTAGAGAAAAGGCGGCTTGTTCTTGAAAATAGAAATTTGCGATCTCGGCTAGAGCAAAGTCTTTCTACTAAAGAGACAATTATCGGTGATAGCCCTAAAATTGCCCGGTTGAGAAAAATTGTCACACATGTGGCGGCAACGGATGCGGATGTTCTGATTAACGGAGAGACTGGTACAGGAAAGGAATTGATCGCACGGGGCCTTCATGATCAATCTGCCCGAAGGGCTGCTAATTATGTGGCTCTCAATTGCGGCGCTATTCCAGAAACCATCATTGAAAGTGAGCTTTTCGGCCATGTTGCCGGCGCCTTTACCGGTGCGCAGAAGACACGCATTGGGAAATTTGAATACGCGAATGGAGGGACACTTTTTCTTGATGAAATAGAGAGTATGCCAATGGCTCTTCAGGTGAAAATGCTTCGTGTTCTGCAAGAAAGATCTATTGAGAGAATAGGCTCAAACAAACTTATCCCTTTGGATATTCGGGTGGTGGCCGCGACAAAAGTTGACCTGCGAGAAGCAAGCGATAAAGGGCTTTTTCGAGAGGATCTATATTATCGCTTGAATGTGGTTTCTCTAAATTTGCCGCCATTGAGGGAACGAAGGGAAGATATCCCTCTTTTGTTTAAGTATTTCTCTAAACAATCCGCCGAACGATATGGGCAGACGGCGCGGGATTTGGATGCCGACGAGCTTTCAAAATTAATGGCTCATAATTGGCCGGGTAATGTTCGAGAGTTACAAAATATATCAGACCGCATATTGCTGGGTTATGCCGATTTGGATTTTGACGGGGTAAAATTGACAAATACAGACAGTGGGCATTCTGGGAATTTGTCTGATCAAGTAAATTCATTCGAAAAAAGCCTTATTGCCCATGCGCTGAAATCCAGTGGTGGCAGCGTTAAGGCGACGCAGGAAATCTTGGGGCTTCCGCGTAAAACTTTATATGACAAGATGAATAAGCATGGGCTGAGCCGCCAAAATTTTATTGAATAATTTCGAATATAGCGCGTCATCGGCTTAGATATGTGTGGATTTCCGCGCATTGATATTTTTGTATGTGCGGAAATCCGCACATTATTTTATTAGAAAATTATAAACCTCGCCAAAACCATTGAAAAGCGGTAGTTTTTTACAACAATAATTGGATTGTTAAAGTGGCACGTCGTTTGCTTTAGTAAAGCCAAGTCATGTCGTGTCAAATTTGATGTGATTATAAAAAACTACCTTAAAGTCGATAGTGGAGGAGAATACGGAATGCGTTTATTTACAGCAGCTGCCATTGCAGCAAGTGTTATGCTAGCCAGTGTTGTGGCTCAAGCAGAACCAATTAAAATCAAATTTTCACATGTTGTGTCTGAAAATACCCCTAAAGGTCAGATGGCCTTGAAATTTAAGCAATTAGCGGAAGAACGGTTAGCGGGCAAAGTTGTTGTCGAAGTTTTCCCAAGTTCACAGCTTTTTGGTGACGGCAAAGTATTGGAAGCTATGCTTTTAGGGGATGTGCAAATTGCAGCGCCATCGCTGTCAAAATTTAAAAAATATACAAAAAAATTGCAGGTTTTTGATTTACCATTCCTGTTTAAAGACATGAATGCTGTTGGCAAATTCCAAAGCAGTGCAGCGGGTCAGGAGCTTCTGAACTCCATGAATAAAAAAGGTCTCAAAGGCCTTGGTTATTTGCATAATGGTTTGAAGCAGCTTTCAGCAACGCAAGAACTTCGCAGCCCAGCAGATGCATCTGGTTTAAAATTCCGCATTCAGGCTTCAGATGTGATCGCGGCTCAGTTTGAAGCTGTGAACGCACTTCCTCTGAAAAAGCCATTTTCTGAAGTGTTCCTGCTTTTGCAGACAAAAGCTATCGATGGTCAGGAAAATACATGGTCGAACATTTATTCAAAGAAATTCTTTGAAGTTCAGGAAAATATTACTGAATCCAATCATGGTTTGATCGACTATCTTGTGGTGACTTCTGCTCCTTTCTGGGATGGCTTGCCAGCGGATGTTCGCACAACGCTTGACGGCGCTATGAAGGAAGCCATTGCACACGGTAATAAAATTGCCAGTGAAAAAGCAGTTGGTGATCGTCAGCTCATTCTTGACTCCGGACGGAGTAAGATATTGCAACTGTCTAGCGAAGATCGTGCGAAATGGGTCTCTGCTATGAAGCCAGTTTGGGACAAATTTGCTGGCGAAATCGGCCAGGACCTGATTGACGCTGCTGTCGCGTCAAACTAATCAATTTATTTGTCTTAAAAGAGACAGGGGGATCATGTGTTTAGTCACATTTTTCAACGCATAGAGGAGGGATTAATTTCCCTCCTTCTTGTTACTATGACCTTACTTGTCTTTGTAGAGGTTGTCTTACGGTTTGGGTTTAATTCCGGCTTTCTTTGGATGCAGGAAGTTACCTTGCTCGTTTCCGCCTGGTTCGTCCTTTTAGGGGCATCCTATGGCGTAAAAGTTGGCGCTCATATCGGTGTGGATGCCGTTGTGCGGCTGTTGAACCCAAAGTTACGCCGTTGGGTGTCTATGTTGGCCGTTGTTCTATGTCTGGTCTACTGCGGTATTCTTCTGGCCGGTTCATGGCGATATTTGGATGTAATGTACCAAATCGGGATTGAACTTGAAGATGTTGTTTTCCCAAAGTGGATCGCTCATTCAATTTTGATCATCGGTTTTGGAATGTTAGCAATTCGTTTTCTGGAACTTCTTTGGAGCATGATAAAGGGTGAGACCGATAGCTTCCATCTGGCGGATGAAGCGAAGGATGCCTTAGAAGAAGTTGGGCTTACCAGCCATATTGAAGAAGGAGACAAAAAATGACAGCTGCTGTCTTATTTGCACTCCTCTTTGGCTGCATGTTCATGGGGATGCCAATCGCGATTGCGCTTGGTTTCTCAAGTGTGGTGACCATATTCTTTTTGTCGGATGATAGTATTGCATCCATGAGCTTAAAGTTCATGGAAAACTTGTCTGAACATTATACCCTGCTTGCGATCCCTTTCTTTGTTCTATCAAGTGCCTTTTTGTCGACTGGTGGTGTTGCTGCCAGACTTATTCGTTTTGCAACGGCGGGCGTTGGACATATTCGAGGCGGTCTTGCGATGGCATCAGTCCTTGCTTGTATGTTGTTTGCTGCCGTATCAGGATCATCACCTGCAACTGTCGCGGCCATTGGCTCTATCGTGATTGTTGGCATGGTGAAGTCAGGCTATCCGGAAGATTTCGCCGCAGGCGTTATCTCTAATGCGGGAACTCTTGGTATTCTAATTCCGCCGTCTATCGTGATGTTGGTTTATGCCTCTGCCACGGAAGTATCCGCAGCTCGTATGTTTATGGCAGGGCTTGTTCCCGGCATTCTGATGGGGTTAATTTTAATGCTGGCCATCTATGTCTACGCCAGATTTAAAGGTCTTCCTGCGCAAGAGAGAGTATCGGTAAAAGAGTTCTTTGCATCTGCCTTTAGTGCCTCAGGCGGCATTATTCTTATTTTGATTATTTTGGGATCGATTTATGGTGGGGTTGCAAGCCCCACGGAAGCTGCCGCAGTATCAACTGTGTATGCTTTTTTAGTTGCTGTAATAGGTTACCGGGATATGGGGCCGTTAAAAGGGGTTCCTTGGCGATATGATGGGGAGAATGCTGGTATTGCGGTTGCCCGTAATATGTATCAAATGACTGTCAGTATTCCCAAATCATTCTTCTCTGCTGATGTGCAAAAAGTTGTTCTAGATGGTGCAAAAGTTAGTTTTATGCTGCTTTTCATTATCGCTAATGCCATGCTTTTTGCCCATGTTTTAACATCTGAGAGGATTCCTCATTTCATTGCGGAGACTATTACAGGACTAGGACTGCCCGCTTGGGGTTTCCTTATTGTCATGAACTTGCTGCTGTTGGCTGCCGGGAATTTCATGGAACCATCAGCAATCTTGTTGATCATGGCACCTATTCTTTTTCCGATTGCTATGCAATATGGGATCGATCCAATCCATCTTGGTATCATCATGGTGGTGAATATGGAAATTGGCATGATAACGCCGCCCGTGGGACTTAATTTGTTTGTCACCGCAGGGATAACAGGACGAAGCTTGATGTGGGTTGTTAAGGCGTGTCTGCCTTGGTTGTCGCTTCTACTCTTGTTCTTGATATTGATAACCTATGTTCCGCAAATATCGCTATTCTTCCCCGAACTGATTGATAGTTGGCGCGGGTATTCACGATAGAAAAGCAGTGCTTGGAATTGAGGCGGCAGGACATACTGTCGCCTCTTTTTTTGTGATACGCTATCTTTGCAAGATATTAGTTTAAAAACTTAAACGTTGGAGCCGCATGGGTAAATTCTTCTTCTGCCTTCTCGCAGGGCTCGGAGCGGCGCTTAATCCGTTTTTCGCTATTGCGGAGGATGTAGATTTGCAATTAGTGCTTGCGATTGACGTATCTTCAAGTGTGAATTATGAAGAATTTGGTTTGCAAATGCGGGGCTATTCTGCGGCATTTCGAGACGCTGAAATTCATGAAGCTATTATGTCGGGGCCAAATAAACAAATATCTGTGGCGATGACCCAATGGGCCGGGCAGGCGGAACAAAAGCTGGTGCTTGGCTGGGCCGTTCTTTCAAGTAAATCAGATGCCCTTGAATTTGCAGATCGTATTGATAATTTACCGCGCAGTTTTCCCTTTGGTGGGACCGCAATTGACCCTGCGCTCAAACACGCTTTTTCTCAATTCTCATCTTCTTCCCATCGAGGGTTGAGACATATCATTGATCTTTCGGGGGATGGGGTGGTTTCCGTGGGGACGATGCCGGATACGTTTCGCGATGAAATTGTCGCCCAAGGTGTTACTATCAATGGCCTTCCAATCTTGAATGAAATTCCTGATTTAGCAGAATATTTTAAAAAACATGTAGCGGGCGGAAGTGGGTCCTTTGTCCAAATAGCAAAGGATTACAAAGATTTTTCCCGCGCTATAAAAGTTAAATTAGCGCGGGAAATAAAAGGCCAATGGTTCGGCGTGTAGAAGGCTGACGTTTAGCGCTGCTGATCTTGTTTCACTTGATCGGGCCGGAGGAGAGGGAAAACATCAGTTACTGATGTGTAGTCTTTATATCCTAATCGGGCGAGAGGGCGAAATTTACTCATATCCACAAGGCCATCAGTTATGATTTCGTCCTTGATATGAATACCAACAACCTGACCGATGAGCATACGATTAGGCTGCTCTGGGTTGTTACTTGGTAAATCAATTGTCTGTAAATATTTGCATTCCATATTCACCGGGCTTTCGCCGACACGGGGTGGTTTGACAAGAGAGGATGGCACCGCAGTTAAATTTCCAAGCTCAAATTCGTTGATCGCACGGGCTGCCATTTCTGATGTGGCATTCATGGCATCCCTAATATCGTAGGTAACAACGTTACAGACAAATTCACCGGTTTCTTCAATATTGTGCAACGTGTCTTTTGCTCCCCCTTCAGAATGACCGCCACTAAAACCCAGCACAACGGTCGGAGGATTATCAGACATAGCGTTGAAAAAGCTGAAAGGTGCAAGATTGAGAACACCGTGCTTATCCATACTGCTTACCCACCCGATAGGGCGAGGGGAGACAATAGCTTTAAAGGGATTGTGTTTTAAACCGTGATGTTCAGAAGTTTCGTAAAACATTTGAATTCTCTCTGCTGGGCGATTAAATAATTCGCTGAATTTGTTTTGAAAATAACAGCGAGAGCTTCCTTGATGCAAGGAAGAGTTTATTTTCTTTCTTATGGCGGATAGGTGTGTTAAATCGCAAAGATGGAACAGAAACTGATCATACGACGACGACGACTGATTGTGCGACAACGCGCAACCGATTGATCCTGCCTGTTTGCTACCCGCATTTATTTTGTGACGAACACTGGCAGGGATGAAATTCTAACATCCTCATCGACCAGGACGTCCCAAATGTATCAGATTATCCATGAACGGCCAGAAGACGCTGCGAAAATTGACCCCTTGCTCGAATTGTGTTTCGGCCCGGATCGGTTTGAAAAAACAGCTTATAAAATTCGTAAAAACCTCAACCCTATTTCTCAATTGAGTTTGGTTGCCATTGAGGGGGATACACTTCACGCAACCATACGATATTGGCCCCTTGTTATTGGTGAGGTGTTCTCGGCATTACTTTTAGGACCAATTGCAGTCTCCCCGAATAAGCAGGGGGAGGGGATTGGTATTGCGCTGATTGAAGAAAGTCTGAGCCTTGCAAAAGAGATGGGGCACAAAGCGGTTATTCTGGTTGGCGATCCGGATTATTATAAGCGGTTTGGTTTTACCAATGCGTTTGATAAAGGGCTTATTTTACCGGGACCCGTTGAGGATCACCGGTTTTTGGTTCATGAACTGGTCGAAAGTTCTTTATCAGGCGTAAGCGGTATGATTGCCGGTGGGGACTTGCCTTTTATCCATTCTGGCGTTTGCGCAACGGAAGAAGAAACCGCAGGCTTAGTGGGCAGTTTATCGTCCTTCCTTCCACCAAGCGAGGCACAGAAAAGCCAGTAGAGTAAATATGGCTAATGGTGCAGGGAAAAGACTAGATTGGGTGTAGCCTGTGACTTCATAATTCTTGTTGCCTCGCAGTCCGAGCCAGAAATTAGAAGATTGAGTGCCTGTTGAACTGACTCTTTTGAAACTAATTTCCTGCGCTGAGGCGATCCGTCGAATGCCACCACCTGTTGCCGATGCAATATGCGCAACTTTTTCTGAAGTCGACCGGATATCTTGTGCCTCGATAGAATTGAGAGGACCAACCGCGATCATTGTTGAAGATTTCTGGTCGGAGATTTTATAAACACCGATTTGTGTGAGCGGCGCTGTACCCTCCTGCCGCCCGGGTCCCAATGTTTCAAGCTCAATTCGTTGCGTCAGACCATCTGGGGAGGTGAGTGTGACCGGCAAGTTTGTTGTTTCAAGTGATTTTCTTGTAATTTTTAACTGATCGCCAATGATGTCGCCTGCTAATTGCTCTTCCTCCAGTTCAGGCTCCCTCATCAACCAATGGGCTGTTCGGCGAAGGAGTTCTGCCTGAGGCCCTCCTCCTTCAAAACCACGGCCCCAAAGCCAAGCCTGATCCGACAAAAGTTGGGCGACCCGTCCTTCTTTCTGTCGTTCAAGAACAAGGAGAGGCCGTTTCTCTGGCCCTGTCATGAGTGTGGTGCCAGCTGTCGGGTCTGTATCAATCATGCGAAACCAGCGTCCCCAAGGTTCTGCGGTCTTTTTGGCCAATAGTTTTTCTGTGACAGGATGACGCCGCCCTTGATTGCTGACAGCGGGGATGAAGCCTTGCGTAAAGACTTCTCCTGTTGGGCGGGCAGGTAAAATCTCGGATAAAGGGGTTCGGTAAAGACTGAGCGCGGTCGCAAAAGAAGGACCGGCTGCGGCTAAAAGTGCGCCGCCTTCCTCCACATAGGTCACTATATTTTTAAGGTAAGAGGGGGCAAGTACACCGCGCCGCCGATAGCGATCAAATATGATTAAATCAAATTCGCTTAGCTTATCTTCGAAGAGTTCTGCTATGGGAAAGGGAATTAAAGAGAGTTCGTTAATGGGCGTACCATCTTGTTTTTCAGGGGGACGCAAAATTGTAAAATGAACTAGATCAACGGAAGGATCAGATTTTAGGATGTTGCGCCATCCGCGCTCTCCCATATGGGGCTCCCCCGATACAAGAAGAACCTTCAGGCGATCTCTGATGCCGTTCACAGTTATAAGTGTTTTATTGTTTGTTTGACTTAATTCTCCAGCAAGGGGCTCTGTTTGTATCTCTATGAAATTGTGACCTCCATGGGCAATAGAGACTTCAAAAAGATTTTGTGCTCCCACTGCCACCGCAGCTTTGTGAACGATAGCACCATCTAACAATACCGTCACAATCGCTGCCCGCGATTTTTTCTCTACCCCTTGATCTGTGACAGTTACGGCAACGGATATGGTCTTCCCAACAATGCCGTATAAGGGGGGATTCTTAATGCTAATGACCCGATCAAATTCAGCATTGTTTCCGGTTAGGATAACATGAACCGGCCCTGCCTCTTTTACCGATGATCGGGTTTCCTGAGGGGCATCATGAACCTGACCATCTGTAATGATAATGGTCGCTGCAATTTGCTCTGGCGGTAGTGATTTTAAGGCTTTCTCTCTCTCCTCGAATAATCGGGTCCCGCTCGTCTTGTCTAGCCGAGAAATGGTTGGGCTGGTCACTGTAATGGTCTTGACGTCAATAGTCTGAAAAGTCTTCAGCTCTTTAACGACGCTCTTTAACGCCTCGTCAGTTTGCTGTGGCCGGTCTTTTATGTTTTGACTTCGCGTCCGGTCAACGATGATCAATGCTGTATCATTAATGTATTTTCGCGTTTCAGAGACAAGTGAGGGATTGGCCAATGCAGCGATCAAGCTGACAAGAAGAAGCGCGCGAAAATAAGTACCTCGGCTGTTTTTCCAAAGGGTAAAACAAACAACCAGTAATCCAAAAAAGCCGAGGATGAAAAGCCATGTCAGCGGAATAAGAGGGGAAAATTGAAGGTTGAGGACTTCCAACGCACTATTCATTGCCCTAACCTTTCCAAAATGGCCGGAATATGCACTTGATCGGCTTTATAATTTCCAGCCAGTGTGTACATGACCAAATTAACACCAAAGCGGATGGCAAATTCTCGCTGACGTTCTCCGCCGGGTAAAACAGCAGCTAGTGGCTGGCCTTTTCGATCTGTGGCCCATGCCGCGGCCCAATCGTTGCTTCCTATAAGCACGGATGCGACACCATCATTACCATATGCTCCTTGAGTGTTTTCAATCCAAATCTCTCCGTCTCGATACCGGCCGGGGAAGCTTTGCATCAGGTAAAATGATTTGGTTAAGACGTGGTCCGTGGGAACAATTGAGAGATTTGGAATGTCCAGTCGAGATAAGATTTGCCGCAATCTTGTACTTTCAGGAGAACCTGAATTGTCTGAGCCAAAAATACTGGATGAATATTGATCGCGCGTATCAAAAAGAACAGTTCCCCCGCCCTTTAAATAGCGATTTATTTTTGAAATAGCCGGATCACTTATGGCTGGAAACGAAGGGGTGATAGGCCAATAAATCATTGGAAAAAATATTAGTGTGTGGTTTTCAATATCTACCGGTAGGGGGTTTTCAGCCTCAATGGCCGTGCGCCGCCTTAGTTGCTTGCTTAACCCATACAGCCCTGCTTCGCTCATTTGATCGACGAGGGGATCGCCCGTGAGGATATAAGCAAGGCGTGTATCCAAAGTGGCATCTAATAGCCTAGATAAATCCTCTTCTGCTTGGGCTGGGTTCGGTGAGGTGAAAACTGTAAGGCTTCCAATTGCTACAAGTAACAAAGCGCTTGCTGTCGGTTTGCTTAAAAGTTTAAGGCCATTTTGAATGAAATAAGCGATTAGAATATCAAGGATCACAAGACAAAAGGCTAAGGTGAGGAGAGCCGGACGTAAGTGCTGCTGGGATGAGGCTCTATAGTTTTTTAAGTTCCCGTCCATTAGGGAGAAATCAATCTCCTGATAGGTATCAATATAGTCACCGATATTATGAGCAAATTTCCTCTCAGTGCTTCCGTAATATCCCGCGGGCTGTTCTGCGTTGGGGGCTGTCATTTCGTCAGCTGAAGTGAGTAGAGGCGGTGAGTTTTTTAAATTCCCTTCGAATTGCCCAAAGCCGTCTAAAAGATTCAAGGGCAGTAATTGAGCGGCTGACAGTGTTTGTGAATTATTTATAGAACCCAGCTGTCCAATCTCTCTTAACATTTCAACGAACAGACCAGAAAGGGCTAAATCGGACCAATTGGGTGTTGCCGTCGTATGGAAAAGAATAACCCAGCCGTCCCCTCTTCGTGCCGCCGTTACAAGCGGTGTCCCATCCTCCAGTTTAGCCCAGGTTTTCTCCCTCAGATCAGGGGAAGGGTTCGCCAAAATCTGCTTTAAAACTTGTATCTTTGGATCAATTTCTAATCGTGCAAAAGGACTGTCTTCTGCCATGGGTCCAAGACTTGCGGGTTTTGTCCATGACATAGTGCCATCAAGATTTCGATTGCCGATGCGCAACTGCACGGGGGATATATCGGAAGAGGAATTAGCAAGTTTTGGACCCGAAAATCGAATAAGAATACCGCCCTTTTTCATCCAGTTTTTTAAGCTATTTGAGATATCTGCAGAAAATGCGGCGGCATCGCCAAGAGCAATGAGAGAAATATCCTCCTTCAGGAGCACTTCGAGTGTGTTTTTCCGGATGTCATAATAAGGGATTAATGCTTTTTCTAGGTAATGCGCTTCGCTTAAGAGGGACTGCCCTTGGCCCTTATTTTCATCCGCAACAAGACCAATGGTTTTTCTTTGCCAGCGGTTATCCAGTAGAAATATCGAGCCCGCACTTTTAGAATTTAAAATTTCAAATTGTGCAATCTCGTTTCGAATGTGGAGAGGTAGATCAAGCTGGATCGCGTGGCTCTTCGTGTCATCGCCAAAATTATAGGGCTTCCGCGCAATAATCTTTCCGCTTTCAGAGCGTGCGATCAACACTCCTTGCCTGTTGAAACTTATTTGAGGCTTGTGAACCGGGAGCGATATTTTCCCGCCACTAATTTCGGGCGTCCCAATGACATGAGGAGGAAGGGGGGCTTCATCCTTATAAATTGTAAGAGGTCCAATGGATGAAAGAGACGTCATTAGCTCACTTAGCTGGGTAGGGTCCTCATTTGTCACGACACCATCTGATAACCAGACAAATTCTATATCGGGAATTTCCCGAAACTTTGGAAGAAGGTCCTTTATAATTTCGCGATTTACCTCTCCTGCACGGGGGCGGAGGGCGAAATCCAGCTTCGATATATCCTCAGGCTTTAAGGGGAGAAGGGATGATTGTTGTTCTGTTTTTCGGGAGGCCGTAGCTACTGTGTATAGAAGGCGTTGCTGGCGGGAAAACTCTTCCACCAACATGTTTATAGTATTCTCTCGCGCCTCCCAGCCTGGGCCACTTGCCCATCCATTATCGACGATTAAAACAACGGGACCTTTCCCGTTTGTCGTTGGCAATAAATTATAGACTGGGGCCGCTATTCCCAAAATAATCAAAATAGCAATTAAGAGACGGATAAGCAGTAACCACCAAGGGATCGAGGCTGAGCTTTCTTGCCGATTAGTTAAGGTGAGGAGAAATTGAATTGCTGGAAACTGGACGGTCTGCGGCGGCGGCGGCGTTAGCCTGATAAGCCACCAGATGGCAGGAAGGCTAATGAGAGCCGTCAGTATCCATGGATTTAAAAAGGAGAAGCCCGAAAGGAGTGCAAACATTTATCCCCTCCTTTGCAAGAGCCGGTAGAGAATTGCAAAAGCATTACCCAAGGGTTGATCCGTTTGGATGAATTGGTAATCCCATGAAGATTGCTGAGCTAGCTTTTGTAGGGACGCGCGGTGGTTCGAGAAAAGAGTTTGGTATTCTTCTTGAATATTTTCTGTTTGCCCAATTGTAATAGATAAATCCCCTTGCATCCCTTCAAATCTATTGCGCCCCTTAAAGGGGAGCGTGATTTCAGCTGGATCAGCAAAATGTACCAAAATACCGCTACACTGATTTTGAGATAAAGAGTGCACTAATTTTTCCAGTTTATCGAACGGGGTAAGAAAATCGCTCATTAAAACAATACGTGTATTTTTGGGTAAATTTGTAAATGTCGTTGTATCTGCCAAAACCGGAGTATGTTTTGATACGAGGTCTTGGGCAAACCGATCAAAAGCAACGGGACCGTTTGTGGCCCGCTCGGAAATACCAAGAAGTCCAAAATTCTCACCGCTACTGCTCAACAAAAGGCTCACAGCAAGGCTCATGACACGGGCATTAAAAAGTTTGGAATCCGCTGCCCAATTGGATCGGTACTGCATGTTAGGGCAATCATCCACCCAAAACCATACGCTTTCAGCCGTTTCCAATTCATTCTGTTTGACATAAAGCTGGTCGCGCTTTGCAGATTGTCTCCAGTCAATTTTACTGGCAGGAGTATCAATAGAATAATGCTTGAACTGCCAAAAATCTTCACCAACACCGGCTTTCCTCCGGCCGTGAATGCCGGGATCAAAACCGCGCGCCAGTTTTTTTGCACTCAAAAGAAGAGGAGGCAGGGTATTTGCGAGATTTTCGGCTTGTGATTTCTCGTCTCTCTTTTTCTGTTCGGATTTTCTGGAAGAGAACATGTCTATGCCAGAGGCTCTAAAAGGGAGGAGATGACCTGATCCACTGTAATATTCTCAGCCCTTGCCGAATATGACAAAGCCATCCTGTGTTTCAGGATTGGGCGTGCTAGTGTGATTATATCGTCAATAGAAGGACTTAATCTTGAATCAAGCAGTGCCAAAGCCCTTGC
>JBALXM010000045.1:0-8714 GCA_036960695.1 Sneathiella sp. | reverse complement strand
GTCTCCTTATCTGGATAAGGCACATCGATTTGCATTAAGAAACGATCAAGTTGCGCTTCGGGCAGCGGGTATGTTCCCTCCTGCTCAATTGGGTTTTGGGTGGCGAGGACATGGAATGGGGCGGGAAGTTCGTGCCGCACACCTGCTATGGTTACAAATCGTTCTTGCATAGCCTGTAGCAATGCCGATTGGGTTCTGGGGCTTGCCCTGTTTATTTCGTCGGCCATTAAAAGTTGCGTAAATATGGGACCTTTGAGGAAATGGAAATGTCGTTTGCCATCTTCGGCCGTCTCAAGAATCTCTGAGCCTAGAATATCGGCAGGCATAAGATCTGGTGTGAATTGAATGCGTTTGTCATCCATGCCGAGGACAATTCCGAGGGTCTCAACCAGTTTTGTTTTAGCCAGCCCCGGAACGCCCACCAGCAGGGCATGTCCACCAGCCAAAAGGGTCACAAGCGTAAGGTCAACAACGGCGTGTTGCCCAAAAATTTGTTCCCCGATTGCCCTCTTCAGGCTGTTAAGCTTTTCTGAAAGCATTTCTACTTGTTCGGGAATTTTGCTTTCTATGGTATTAATATTTTCCATTGGCACGGTAGCATCCTTTTGAAAAACAGGTAATCTTTCGTAAATATAACAATAAACTAACCTAGGGTAAGGTCAAATTATGACAGGTGCTGAAACTCAGGACGGGTTAAGCTCGATTATTAAGCATATTAAAGACAAAAAGCATCCCCCTGTCCATTTGTGGAACCCGGATTTTTGCGGGGATCTTGATATGCACATCGCCCGCGATGGTACATGGTATTATTTAGGATCTCCGATTGGTCGAAAACAGCTGGTTACCTTGTTTTCTGGCGTTATTCGGTATGATGATGACGGCAAATATTATCTTGTCACACCGGTTGAAAAAATTGGAATCACCGTCGAAGATGCCCCTTTTGTTGCCGTTGAAATGTTCTGTGAAAATCCCGGTAAAGATCAGGTGTTAAGTTTTAGAACCCATGTTGACGATTTCGTGATCGCTGATGCTGACCACCCGTTAAGGCTCACCGTAGATGAAAAAAGCGGAGAACCTTCGCCCTATATTTTGGTTCGCAGTAATCTGGAAGCGTTGATTGTCCGATCTGTGTTTTATGATTTGGTTGAGCTTGGGGTTGAAGAGAGTATAGAAGGGGTGCCGCATTTCGGTGTATGGAGTAGCGGTCAGTTTTTTGATTTTGGTTTGATGAATGATATTTTTAAAGAATAATAGAGGTCGCTTAAAAGAGACCTTCTCCTCTTTCTTGGACCCCGTTCCTTTAAGTCACGGGGAGGTGCTTGACGACAATGGACATTTTCGCGGCGACCATGATTTAAATCCGGCAAGCGCCCCAAAAACGGATGCCGTCTATAAGGCTGCGGCTGTCTTGGTACCAATTGTTATGCATGGGGATGATCCGACCATAATCCTAACGAAACGGGCAAGCCATCTCAATAAACATGCGGGCCAAATTAGCTTTCCCGGTGGGCGGGCTGAAGAGACAGATGCAGGTCCTGTGGGAACTGCGCTTAGGGAAAGTGAAGAAGAAATCTCGCTCAATCCTGAGTTGGTTGATGTTATCGGTACGCTAAATACCTATCTTACTGTTACTAACTATTCTGTGACGCCTATTGTTGGTTTTGTGGAGCCTGGCTTTCAGTTGGCCCCTGACGCAGGGGAAGTTGCTGAAATATTTGAAGTCCCACTTCGTTTTCTGTTGGATAAAAGAAATCATAAAAAGCATAGTGGTTTTCACAATGGAATTGAAAGATTTTGGTATGCAATGCCTTATAATGATTACTATATTTGGGGCGCAACTGCCGGAATGATCAAAGATATGTCAGAAAGAGTGATCTTAAA
This sequence comes from Sneathiella sp., assembly GCA_036960695.1. Classification (GTDB taxonomy): domain Bacteria; phylum Pseudomonadota; class Alphaproteobacteria; order Sneathiellales; family Sneathiellaceae; genus Sneathiella. The sequence continues at coordinate 6,833 of JBALXM010000045.1, read as the reverse complement.
ATGATACGAGGATTTCTTTTCCACCTTATTCCACTCCTTATCCCGTTTGTCGTTTATGCAATTTATTTGTATTTCGCCCAAAAAGCTGGCAGCGATAAGACGTGGCAGGGGAAATCAATCGCGATTTCAACGCTAATCGGGCTGATTCTAATGGCCATGAGCATGGTTGTCCTTGGTTTGTTTAACGGGGATTCCATTGAAGGTACTTACGTGCCGCCGCGCTTTGAAAACGGAAAACTTATTGGCGCCGAAATAATACCAAGTAAAAAGGATTAGGGGATTAATCCTTGGATGAACTCGTTGATCTGGCCTTATTCCCGCCCCCTTGGTTAACCTACCCAGAGAGTCTCAAATTATTTTCTGAATTGAGCGCTGCTGGCGGCCAGGCACGTTTTGTTGGGGGCTGTGTCCGAGATGCGCTCTTGGGGCTGGTAAATGATGACCTCGACATATGCACGGATCTGCCGCCAGAGACTGTTTTAGATGTGCTGACGAGCGCTGGGCTCAAAGTTATTCCTACTGGATTAAAACACGGCACTGTAACGGCGCTCATCGGCGACCATAAATTCGAGATAACAACATTACGAGTGGATGTTCAGACTTTTGGTCGTCACGCGACAGTTGCTTATACGAAAAGCTGGGTAGACGATGCTGCAAGGCGCGATTTTACGATTAATGCGCTGTCTATGGAAATATCTGGGACGCTTTATGACTATTTCGACGGACTATCTGATCTGAAAAATGGCGTTGTTCAGTTTATAGGGGATGCTCATAATCGTATTGAAGAAGATTATTTGAGGGTCCTTCGATTTTTTAGGTTTTTTGGACGCTATGGCGTGGATGCGCCCAATGCCCGTTCATTAAACGCATGCAAGGATGCTTCTGATAAGTTGGGAAAACTGTCCGCTGAACGCGTTTCACGGGAAATATTACAAATCCTAGGGGCGGCGGACCCGATAAAAGCTTTAACGCAAATGCGACTAACAGGGGTTTTGAAAGCTTTGTTTGACGATGAGGTTTCGTTGAACACTCTTGACGCTATGCTTGGACTTCCCGTTGCCAGTGATTCCCTAACCCGGCTGTCGGCGCTTTTAGACGGCGACCCAAAACGTGCGATAAAGATTTCTAAAAAATTACGGTTATCTGCAAAGGCCGATAGACGGCTTAAACTTATGTGCGGTGATATCATGCCGCCAGAAATCAACGAGCTGGCCCAAAAGTCTCAACTCTATAAACTGAGAGCGCAGACCTTTAAAGATCGGGTGTTGCTGGGCTGGTCTCAGCGCCCAGGGGATACGCAGTTTGCGGCTTATCTAACTCTGGCGGATCGTTGGGAAATTCCCGAATGTCCCGTTGCAGGAAAAGATTTGCTGAAAATTGGCATTGCTGCAGGGCCTGAGCTTGGGCTTACATTAAGGCGGCTCGAAGAGGTTTGGATAGCAAGTGGTTTTGCATTAAATCAGGACGATTTATTGTCCGAAATGCCTTCAAACAACGCTTAAGATCCAGCCTTCTTCTCGTAGGCATTGAGCACGTTCTTCCTCGTTCAGGCACATTGGAGCTGCGAAGAGGGGGCGAATTTCATTTTCTTTGTTTTGTTGTAAGAGCGCATCCAAACAAGCTAAAACCTGACGGGCATCTTTAATCGGATGATCTACTTGGTTATAGTCATTTAAGCTTGGCCAGACTTCGGCGAGAATAATACCGTCTAATGATCTATCCCAGTCAGTATCAAACGGCCAAAAGGAAATCCTTTCTTTTATCTCAACTTTTTGACTGAAATCATAAAGGGCCGCAAGACCTGTTAATGTCTGACTGCCAACCGAGCCTTGACCAAGCAATTGCCATACATTCATTATTCTATGGCCAGCGGCTTTTAAGTGGTGTTCAGCGTGTCGCCATTCCTTAAATCCATCATGTAAAAATGCTGGCTTAGACCACGTTAAGTTTTGAAAAGTCATCGCTTTTGGATGTCCCCAAAAGGGGCCAGGGGCGTCAAACATCTTTCGGTTCAGAATATCAGCCACTTCAAAGCGGTTATTTTTGTCGGTATCCGAGCTTGTCAGATGCTGAGACAGAAGTTCTGCGGCCCTACGTCCCCCGCCAATTTTTGAGCCTGTCGGATATCCGAAGGGAAAATCGAAAGCTAAAAGGACATTGCCCTGTACCTTGGCCGTCAATTGAAGCAGCCTATTCATGCAAGACTGTCTTGTGCGAAAATATTCAGCGTTTGCGGCTGTCTTTCCATCACTCCATGCAATCCAACATCTATCGGCACTCGGTTTTTTCGGTCCTGGCGTCGAAGCTGCCGACCAATCGATTACGGCAATAAGATCAAAGATGGTAAATTCGCCCCGGTGTTTAGTGTATTTTTCGAAAATCGAGTATGATGGATTTAAAAGAGATTACAATTTGTTCGTTGCCGACCATGAAAATGACAAAATGTCTAACGACATATTAAACAATATTCGAATGAAAATACTTAGGAGATTAAAATGAAGCGCAGTCTAATTAGTGCTGCTTTGGCGGTGTTTCTGGTTACTGGTATCCCGGCAAATGCGATGTCAGCGGAGAAGGGGGCCGATGAGCTCGCAGCGGAAGGGCTCGAAAAACTTATTAACGCTTTGAGCGTTTTTATGGATTCAATTCCTCAGTTTGAAGCCCCTGAGATATTGGAAAACGGAGATATTATTATTCGTCGTAAACACAAAGATGAAGAACCTGAAAAAGACACTGGGGTTGAAAAAACATCAACCTGATTGGATTTGGGGCGTTAAAAATTTCACTTCGGTATTCGGATAGTTTGTATTGTGACTTCCGCCTATATCTTTCTCATAAGTTATTTTGAGCGGAGAGTTTAGATGAACCAACAAGCCATGATAGCGGCGGTCGCCGCAAGAGATAAAGAATGCGACGGATCTTTCGTTTATGCCGTGAAAACAACTGGAATCTATTGCAGACCCTCTTGCCCTTCACGTCATGCGAAGATAGAAAATGTTGTGTTTCTTGATTTGCCAGAGCAAGCGGAGACTAAAGGCTTTCGGGCATGTCGCCGTTGTCGGCCGGACTTGACCAATGTAAAAGATCCAATTTTATCGCTTACGCGGCAGGTATGCCGTCGCATAGAAAGTCATTTGGACTTACAGGCTGGTGATAAATTATCTCTTGCCGTCTTTGCCGAGGAGTCAGGCTATAATGAAGATTATCTTGCTCGTAGCTTTAAAAAAGTGATGGGAATTAGCCCTTTTGAATATTACGACACATTGCGAAATAAAAAGTTGAAAGAAAATTTACAAAAAGGTGAGTCAGTCTCGGAGGCGGCATATGGCGCTGGTTTTGGATCTTCCAGCAGACTTTACGAGAAAGCGAACGAGCGGCTTGGCATGACACCCGCCTCTTATGCCAAAGGTGGGAAAGGGGCTGAGATTGCCTATTCGGTCGTAGATTGCTTTTTAGGTCGTATCTTAGTGGCGGGAACTCGAAAGGGTGTTTGCGCCGTCTATTTTGGCGATGATGATGAGAAACTGCTTGATGAGTTGCATTTGGAATTTCCAAAAGCTGAAATTGCCCCTGAAATAGGAGGCATGGCTGAATGGACGCTTAAAATCACTGATTTTCTGGCGAACAAAGTCTCAGCTGTGCCGGAAATTCCCCTTGATATGTTTGGGACTGCTTTTCAGCGGCGGGTATGGCAGGAATTGTTGAAAATTGCGCCAGGGGACACCAAAACATATAAGGAAGTTGCAACGAGTTTGGGGGCGGAGAAATCATCTCGGGCAGTTGGCAGGGCGTGTGCGACAAATCCGGTCTCTCTGATTGTTCCTTGCCATCGTGTCATTGGATCCGATGGCAAGCTTCATGGTTACCGTTGGGGGTTGGAGAGGAAAGAGCTTTTGCAGGAATGGGAGCTTGCAGGCTAGATGCTTACGGGCTCTAGTACTTGTCGTTTGTGCCAGGCGATGAAGAATTGAGATTTTTCAAGGCGTCATATCCAAGCTTTAGTTGCTTGTCTCGGGGAAGGCTTTGAAGATAATCGAAGCCCTCTTTTGTATTGGCGTTATAGATGGGGTCTGTTGTTGTCCGCAGGCGGTTGATTGCCTTGTACCAGATGATAAAAATTTTCATTTCGTGCGTATGAGAAGCGTTTAGTCGGCGATACATGGCGCAAGAAATAAACAAATATAAATCAGTAATCTCTTCTGCAATTTCAAACGGTTGTTCATAGGTGTTGTGAAAAGCTGTCGCTGGCACCGGATCATGAAGGGATAAGCTGGACCAAAAGAGTTGCTGACCCTCAGACTTCAGGTAGGGAAGGTATTCTGGAACAATATCAGGGCATTTCGTTTTTATAGAGAGTTTGCGAAGGCCTTTATAAGCGGCTGTTGACAATGCATGAATAGCCACAGGATCGGCGTGAGAGAAGTGAAGACGTATGGCTAAATTCACCAGACGTTTACAGGCTTCCAAATCATGCAGTTTCAGACGCTTCATTATTCTGAATAGGAGTATTCTGGTGTGAAGATTGTCATTTTTGCCTTTACCCCATCGCTTTCTTCTTTAGCGCTTCTTCTCTTCTTGCTTTCAGCATGGCTTTCTTGGCCCGATATTTCTCTCTTGCCTTATCCATACGAATTTTAGTATCCCGGCGTCTCTCTTCTTGCCAAAGTTTGTGTACTTTTTTCCGATAAGGAATGTTGTATTTCTTTGTCCGTGAGTGGTAATGAGCGATAGCGACATTCCAGGACCGGCTTTCATTCCGAAGCTTTAACAGCAGAGCGCCTGCGTAAGCCGCATTAATCTTTGGATCAAACGCATTTTCTAGAGATGAAAACGCCTTTGGGTGCCAATGAAGGTTCACTTGCATGCAGCCTACATCAATATTTTTGACGCCTTTAGCCTTAAGCATTTTGACTTCTTTGATCGCGGCGGCTTTACTGGGCAAATATCGCCCCCTACCTTCGGAATAAACTGTCCAAGGCCAGGCAATAGTTTCCCTGTTCTTCTTATGCCAACGACCAGTTTCGGTTAAGGAAATTGCGTTTAATAGCCGCTTAGGCAAGCGCAATTTCTTTTCCGTGTTCGCCGTTGCTGACCGACATGTAGCCAGGAATTCCGCGCCGTTGGCGGGAAATTGCGCAGCAGAGACTGGGCTAGCCGCTATGCATACTATCGTTAATAAAAGTAGATAAATTGATTTGGACATATAGCTCACTCCTACTTAAATATAAGCAAGAAGTGTGCCGGAACGGAGCCGGTGCGAATTATCCAGTTTTTTGGTGGAAAAGCGTCGTTTGAAGGCTCTCTATTAGCGCGCTTAAATGATCCTGCAACTGTTGAAATTTGTTGGTTTTTGTCATGGTTCGCTGGTCCATATACAAGTTTCTGTTAATCTCAATTTGTAAGGCGCTGACCCCGGTTGACGGTGTGCCGTAATGTTGAGTAATAAACCCGCCAGCATAAGGGGCGTTAAAACGCACTGTATACCCGAAGGATTTCAGCTTAGAGGAAATATGGGCACTATCGTCGGGGTGGACAGATTGCCCAAATCGGTCCCCCAAAATAAAGTCTGGTAAAGAAGCCTGCATGGCTTCTGATCTGATGGGGCAGGGCATTGAATGGCAGTCGATGAGAAGGATGTTGCCAAACTTTTGGACCCCTTCATCAATAAGACTTTTAAGAGAGTGGTGATAAGGGAAATAACAATCTTGCAGTCGTTTTTGGATTTCTGAGTACCTTAGTTTATTCGAATAAATATAGCGTCCTTGAGAAACGATTTTAGGAATGGTTCCAAGGCCTGCCCTAACCCTTGGGGTTGACGTAACGATATTATCAGGAAGGGGCGCCAAAAACATTTCTGGATCAAGTTCATAAGCCGCTCGGTTTACATCGCAAAAAGCGCGAGGAAAAGTAGCTTTGATTATTGGGGCTCCAAAATGTGGGGCTGAGGAGAAAAGCGCGTCAACTTTATAGTCTTCAGATTGCCGCAAAGTAAGCGGATCCAGCGGAGATTGTTCAACAAAGGACACTGGATAACAGTCGCCACTATGGGGGGATGAAAAAATGACAGGGAGCGACCACGCCACAGGTCGCTCGACTTCAACCGTGCTGAAAGTATTTTTTCTGTTCATATTGTCTCTTAAAAACGCGAATTTAATTTTTAAGTAATATTGTGATGACCATTATGTTTGTGCGGTGCTTCTTTGCCAACTGAAAGCCAATAGTATATTCTGGTTCGATAATTTAATTAAAACAGTAAAGCGTATAGTAAAACCATATGGCTTGTATTCTCTTAGCAGAAGACGATAATTCAGTCCGATATTTTTTAGCCCGTAGTCTTGAAAATGCGGGCCATGAAGTGATGGCATTCGCCGATGGCGAAGATGCTCTGCCTGTGTTGGAAGCTGGTCCCTATGATCTTCTCATAACTGATATTGTCATGCCAGGTATGGATGGGATTGAACTTGCCAGATTGGCAAAGAAGGTTCGAGCCAGCTTACCGGTGATTTTTATTACCGGATTTTCAGCCGTGAATGTTAAAGCTATTGAAAGCGTAGGGGGAATAAATCAGATGATCTCCAAGCCTTTTCACTTGAACTCACTGGTGGAGGCCGTCGATCGCGTTCTCTGCGACAATGCCCCTTCTTGAACGAAACACATACAAATTTTCTGTTACCCCCGAAAAGGGGCTTGCAAAGCGATATGCGGCGCTTTATAAAACGCCAACTCCTGTTCGGTATTACACGAACAAAGAGGGTGTATAGCTCAGTTGGTTAGAGCGTTGCCTTGACATGGCAGAGGTCACAAGTTCGAATCTTGTTACACCCACCATTTTT
>JBALXM010000044.1:26388-30815 GCA_036960695.1 Sneathiella sp. | reverse complement strand
TTTTGCAGCCGGGACGACGAGCAATTTCGATCAATATAAACGCGACGTCTGGCGTAGCTGGGTTTGTCTTTCCGGGGGATCGGGTGGATCTGATCCTAACATTCAATGTGTCAGGGGATGGGGAGGAAACCTCAAGACCAAGGCATGCGAGTGAAACTATTTTAACAGACGTGCGCGTCCTTGCAATGGATCAATCAACGGATGACCAGACACAAGAGGCAGCCGTTCGTGGGATCGCGACCTTGGAGGTTAATCCTAAGGAAGTTGAAATTGTCTCTGTTGCACGGGAGCTTGGAAAATTGTCCTTATCCCTTCGTAGTATTGCAAGGACAGAGGATGAAGAAAAATCAGGTAACGGCAAAACGGTTATCAAAGCAGAAAGAGGACGCGGTTATACATGGGACAGCGAAGCAAGCTCCCTCATTTCCGCACCTCATCAATCAGGAAAAGCCGCGCAATCCGTTGTTGTCGTTCGGGCAGCAGATGTAAAACAAAAGTCCTTCGACTAAGGGGAATAAAATGATGCCCAAATTTTTCAAGGCATTGCTGACAATAGGACTAACTTTGGGTTTGGTTGCATTTCAAAATGCATCGGTACAGGCTGCAAAGGTCATTAACGATATTGGCGATCCACTTGATCTGGTTCTCAATGCAGGTAAATTAGTGAAACTTGAAAGTGCTGCAACCTCCGTTTTTGTAGGAAACCCAGCACTTGCAGACGTTCATGTTCAATCACCGACGATCATCTATATCTTTGCCAAAAAACCTGGGCGTACAAATTTGTTCGCGTTGGATAGCAAGGGGAACGTTCTTATTAATTCCCCGGTAGAAATAAAGCACGATGTTGCGTCCTTAGAGGAAGCTTTGCGCGATCTTGACCCCAATCTCAAAATCAAGGCAACCTCAATGCGTGAGGGTATTGTTTTGACGGGGCAGGTTCCCACAGCAAATGTTTCGGAAGATGCGCGGCGTATTAGCGCCCTTTATTCCTCTGGTGGCCCTATTTTCAATCGGCTAGTTGTTGAAGGTGCAAACCAGATCAATTTACGGGTTCAAGTGGCTGAAGTCTCAAGGTCTGTCACAAAACAATTGGGCGTGAATTGGGAGAATATAAGTCTTTTTGATAATTTTACTTTTGGTTTTGCACAGGGTCGAGATGCTATTAATGCCGCTGCGGGGACTATTTCAAGAAATGGTAGTCTATCAACTGTCGTTGGCGGGTTTAATGACGGGCAAACCAGCATTAATGCATTAATTGATGCGCTGGAAGATGAAGGATTGATAACTATTCTTGCCGAACCGAATTTGACAGCATTATCGGGCGAGTCTGCGAGCTTCCTTGCTGGTGGTGAGTTCCCTGTTCCTGTTCCCCAAGAAGATGGCGCCATTGGTATCGAATATAAAGATTTCGGAGTCTCTTTAGATTTTACGCCAAATCTTGTGGGTAAAAACAGAATTAACTTAAAAGTACGGCCGGAAGTGAGCCAGCTCTCTTCAGCCTCCGCCATTAATGTTGGGGGTGTGTTTGTACAGTCCCTCCTCACACGACGGGCAGAGACAACAGTTGAGCTTGCTAGCGGTCAGAGTTTTGTTCTTGGTGGTCTTTTAAACAGCGATTCTGATAACAATATTTCTAAAACACCGATGCTGGGGGACATTCCCATAATCGGGGCATTGTTCCGGTCAACCAATTTTCAGAAAAATGAAACTGAGCTGGTAATTATTGTAACGCCATACCTTGTGAAGCCGACTAATTCACGGATTGCATTGCCAACCGATGGGTATGTCGTACCCAATGATAAAGATCGGTATTTAAAAGGTGAAAATTTCCGTCCGACGCTTGGTGCCAAGAGCGATAAAGGCGATATACCTGCAACCTCTACGGCTAATCGGGATATTAAACTGGTTGGGCCTGCTGGCTTTATTACGGAGTGATCACATGAAAAATTTTGATAGATTATCTCATAAAAAAGCTGGATTGATTGGTGTCGTTCTAGCATTGGGAATATCAGGGTGCGCGGCTTTGGATCCCGATGCGGTTGATGTTACGCTTACGGCCAATCCCCAAAATACATTTATGACTAAACAAATTAACGTGCAGAAATTGTCTCCGATCTTTGTGACGAGATTTGATCAGCATGAAGACGTCTTCACTGATATGGAAAAAGGGCGACTGATTGGCTTTATTCAAGCTCAAAAGGCAGAGTTTGGGGATGTGCTCGGTGTCGAACTTCCTTCCTTCTCCGATGTAGAAGGGGTGAACGAGACACGATATGGTGCCATTGGCAGCTTTTTGGAAGATCAAGGCTTCCAGGTGGAACCGAAAATTACCCGTGACGGATTACAAAATTCACTCAGAGTATATTTTACAAAATATATCGCGACGGTTGATCCTGAATGCGCGAAAGGTTGGCATCGACCAGAAGGGTTAGATGATGAAAACCTCCCGCTGCCGCATATGGGATGTTCTACCGCATCAGCCTTGGCGCAAATGATTGCAAACCCTAAAGATTTAATCGCTCCCAATAGCATGGGCGGTTACGACGGTGAACGTGCAGCCCTGTCTATTGTAAAATACCGGTCAGGGGCTTCATCATCTAGCGGTAGCAGCGAAGAAAGTGAACCGAGTGAGGATTAATTCGGTTCGAGTTATTGGGAAGGCTTTATAAATGGCAAGCGCAGCATCAAATTTAAGTACTCTTTTTGGCACTCAAGTATGTGAAGACTTGATGGCCTTTGTTGATGATGAAGATTCTTTGAGTGTCTGTCGTCAAGTTGCAAGTGACCTTCATTGGCCTGCGGATGCTGTTCAAGATGGTGGCATTGCGATGGCACTGGATAGAATAGAGCCTGGCAATTCCCCAAAAGTAATAGTCGCAGATATTAGCCGGAGCATTGATCCTGAGGGGGATATTACGCGGTTGATCCGCAAAATTGGGCCAGAAAATTCACTGGTTATTCTTGGGACCTCTAACGATGTTAGTGTGTTTCGTCGGATGATTGCTTTGGGGGCCAAAGATTATCTTGTTAAGCCCCTTACTGCAGAAGTTTTCAAAGATGCCGTCGAAAATGTCGACAGGCAAGCGTTAGCCGCGCAAGTTGCGCAAAGTGGCCGTTTGACTGTTGTCATAGGGGTGAGAGGTGGCGCTGGTGCATCTACCATTGCAACTAATCTCGCTTGGATCATGGCGAGTGAGGAAAATCTTCGTACCGCATTACTTGATCTGGATTTGCATTTCGGGACGTCTACTTTAGCACTCGATCTGGAAACAGGCGGCGGATTTCGCGAGGCTTTGGAGAACCCCCATCGTCTTGATAAGCTTTTCCTGGACAGAGCGATCTCAAAGGTAGGAGATAATCTGGCGGTCCTTGGTACAGAAGAGCCTATTGAAGAATTCGTTGATGTAAACCCTGAGTCTATCGATACGCTTATTGGGGAAATCAGTCAGGATTATAGTCAGATCATTGTTGACCTTCCAAGGCATCTTCTGCCAACCCAAGGCGCACTGCTCGCATCTGCCGATACTGTAATCCTCGTGTCCGATCAAACCTTGGCTGGAATACGGGATATTAATCGCATAACGCAAGCTATGACGGCCTTATCCACAAAAGGACGGATATTGCGTGTCGTCAGTCGTGTGGGGGGAGAGCGGGCGCTGCAAGTATCCAAAGCCGATTTTGCGCGCGCGTTAAGTGAACCTGTTAATTACACAATCCCTGAGGACGCGAAAACTTTAACAGTTTGTGCAAATGCTGGAAAATCTATTACTTCTGTTGCTCCAAAAGCGCCAATTTCCAAAGCTTTGAGAGACCTCGCTGAAAACGTCTCCGGTTATGAAAAACCCAAAAGCAAAGGGTTGTTTGGTCGTATGATGGGACCTAAGAGAAAAAAAGAGGACGATAAAACGTGAGTCTGTGGCGTCCTTCCTTATCAAACCAGAAAACCAAAGTAGCGTCGGCTGACAAAGTGGCAGCCGAAAGCCCTCACAGCAACCTTATTGGCAGTATAGCAGACCTTGCGCGAGAGAAGCTGATTGATACTTTTTCTAAAGATGCAACCGCATCGGACGTAACTCAGGCCATCAAATCTTTTACGCGAGAAAACCTTGAAAAACAGAGACTGAAGCTGAATGTTCTAGAACAGCGTGATCTAGTCTCAGAACTCTCTAAAATACTCTGGCTGGAGATTGAAGAGAGTCGGAAAGTCAAAGAACCAATTCAGAGTGCCACTGAAAGATTGGTTCCTGAGGAAAATTCGGACCCCTTTGCTGAAACGATTCCGAGTGTCACTCAAATCCCAGAAGAGGGAATTACAGTCTTTGGGGCAGACCTTTCTGCACCAGTAGAAGTTACTGCAAAATTTGAGCAGCCAGATGCATGGGAACCCCATTCGCCATCTAGCGAATCTGATGAGTTCGAGCAAGAAA
>JBALXM010000044.1:0-26288 GCA_036960695.1 Sneathiella sp. | reverse complement strand
GATGCATGGGAACCCCATTCGCCATCTAGCGAATCTGATGAGTTCGAGCAAGAAATTTCTGAACCAGTAGTACCCCAAGCGCAAACTGATAGTCACACAGACAATACCGAAAATGGTGCTGATCTGGTCCGCTTGGAAGCATTTGTCGATAGTAGCTCCCCGCGAACTGAAAAACAGACGGACGTCATTAAGGGAAGAATTCAACCCTTGCTCATGGAACGCATCGATATCAGTGCTGCCGTGACAATGGATCGCCTTGACCTTGCCCGCGATATTTCAGATATCGTTAGCGATATATTGCTTGATGAGCGTATTCAGCTAAACCAGCGGGAACAGAGGGAACTGATTGAAAGCCTCATGCATGATATGCTGGGGTTGGGACCATTAGAGCCGTTGCTCGCCGATGATTCCATTACAGATATAATGGTTAATGGCCCCAAACAGGTTTACGTTGAGCAAAAGGGAAAGCTTGTTCTCTCAGACTGTCAGTTCAGAGATAACGCTCATGTTTTGAGTATTGCAAGTCGCATTGTGAGCCATGTAGGGCGGCGCGTAGATGAGTCTAGCCCTCTTGTGGATGCGCGTCTTGCAGATGGTAGTCGCGTAAATATTATCATTCCGCCCCTAGCGATTGATGGACCTAGTATTTCAATTCGGAAATTTGCGAAGCAAAAAATTACTTTGGATACTATGGAGCGGCAGGGGAATTTATCACCTGAAGCTGCAACTGTCTTGCGGGTGGCAGGACGTTGCCGACTTAATATCTTAATCTCGGGTGGTACGGGATCGGGTAAAACAACGATGCTCAATGCCATTTCTCAACTTATTGATCCCGGTGAGCGAATTGTGACGATCGAAGATGCCGCGGAACTACAGATGCAGCAACCTCATGTCGTTCGTTTGGAGACCAGAACAGCAAACCTGGAAGGGGGCGGAGAAATTTCCATGAGAGATTTGCTGAAAAACTCCCTGCGTATGCGACCAGATCGGATTATCCTCGGTGAAATTCGGGGCGGCGAGGCGATTGATATGCTTCAAGCCATGAATACCGGCCATGATGGGTCCCTGTCGACCGTCCATGCGAACAGACCCAGAGAAGCCCTTACCCGTCTTGAAAACATGGTGGGTATGTCTGGGGTTAATTTGCCCGCAAAAGCAACCCGCAGCCAAATTGCATCCGCCATTGATCTGATCGTGCAAGTCAGTCGAATGCGCGATGGCGTTCGGCGCGTTACGTATATTTCTGAAGTGGTGGGCATGGAGGAAGAAGTGATCACCATGCAGGATTTGTTTTGGTATGAGTATAAAGGTGAAGACAAAGGAGGACGCCTCATCGGCGAATTTAAATCCTCTGGTCTAAGACCCCATTTTGCGCCGCGAGCCGCGTATTTTGGATTGGACAAGATGTTAATAGGAGCGATGTAATGTTTGGCGTAGATGATCAACTTATGCTGGCGCTTGTTGTGGGCGGCGGAACCTTGATTGTAACACTATTCTTAGGATTTGCCTTTGCCGGTGGCAACAGCAATTCTGCGGATGCCAAACGTCGATTGTCGGAAATCAGTAGCGGTGGCGGGTCCACTCTGTCTGCGAAGCCAATGCATCGAAGTTCTGCCCGCTTGAATGACCAGCAAAGCAGCATCAAAGCGCTTGATGTATTAGTCCGAAAATTTGTGCCAAAACCCGCAGAACTTCGCGGCAGGCTGGAAAAAACGGGCCTTAAAATTTCTATTGCTGAATATTCACTGCTGACAATAGTTCTCGTTATTTTGATTGTTGTTTTTATGCATCTTGTCTACGGGCTTGGGTTGTTTTTATCTATCCCAGTGGGCGTCGCGGCCGGTTTACTTCTTCCCCATTGGATATTTGGATATCTAGGGAAAAGGCGGGTGAATAAGTTCTTAAAGAATTTCCCTGAAGCGATTCAGCTTATGTGCCGTGGCTTGCGTGCAGGATTGCCTATAAGCGAGACAATTATAACCGTGGGAAAGGATTCTCCTGAACCTGTAGGGGCAGAGTTTAGAGGGATAGCTGACGCGGTCCGATTGGGGAGAACCATCGAAGAAGGTTTATGGGATGTCTCCAAACGTATTGATCTTCCTGATTTTAAGTTTCTTATCATTGCCATCTCTATCCAACGAGAGACAGGGGGTAATTTAGCGGAAACTTTAGGCGGGCTTGCGAACACGCTCCGCAAACGTCGCCAAATTAAACTAAAAATTAAGGCTATGTCTTCCGAAGCTAGAGCAAGTGCATGGATTATTGGGTCCCTGCCTTTTATTATGTTTGGTCTAATATGGTTGGCGAATGCTGACTATATTATGGCACTTATTGATGACTCTCGGGGTGTCTATATGCTCGGTGTGGGGTTAGCTATGATTGCATCCGGTGTCGGTGTTATGGCCAAGATGGTCCGGTTCGAGATATAGGGGAAAGATAATGGATATTACAACTTTGCTCCCCTCATGGCTTCAGTCCGAAGATGTGCTGGCCTTAATCGCTGGATGCGCTGCGCTTGCTTCTTTTTTGATGATTTGGAACGCTTTACTTGTAAAAGATAACTTGCCTGATCGTATTAAAAACCTGGAAAAACGCCGAACCAAACTACGGGGAGATTTGATTAATGAGACGCGTCAGCGTAGTCATTTAGTCTCTCGTGAAAACCTGATGCATCGAATTGTTAAAAAACTTCAATTGATGAAGGGGGAGCGGGCAAAGTTGATATCCGCCGATCTAGCGCAGGCGGGTTGGCGATCCAAAGACGCGCTTGTCACGTATCTTTTTGCCAGAGTTTTTCTACCAATTGTGCTCGGGGGACTTGGAGCGGTCTATTTTCTGGGTACAAACCCTTTTGAATGGTCAATTGGGGGTTCAATAATGGCTGCTATTGGGACAGCATTCGTTGGGTTTTTATTACCAAAAATTTTGCTTAAAAATCAAAGAAGTAAGCGTTATGAAGTCATGAGAAAATCCCTCCCGGATGCGCTTGATTTACTCGTGATTTGTACGGAAGCCGGCTTGAATCTGGATAGTGGTGTCGATCGTGTTTGCCGTGAAATCTCAAACTCAGCGCCAGAGCTTGCGGATGAATTTGGTTTAACGTCAATTGAGCTTGGCTTTCTGCAAGATAGAAAAGATGCTTTGATGAATTTGGCAAAACGCGTTGAATTCCAATCCATGACAACTTTCGTTAATACTCTTTTGCAAACAGAGAAATACGGTACGCCTTTAGCCACGGCTCTTCGGGTGCTTGCCGCTGAAATGCGAGAAGAGAGGTTGATGAAAGCAGAAGAAAAAGCCGCTCGCCTTCCTGCTATCATGACAGTGCCAATGATCCTTTTCATTTTACCTTCCTTGTTTATTGTTTTGATTGGGCCTGCAGTTCTAAAAGCTATTGATGCCTTTTCATAAAGGGCGGTATTAGTGCCGTTTGTTAATCAATAAATTGGCACTATGTAAAGAAGACGACCGTATAAATGTAGATTATTGGTTTTGTGCTTTGAATTTTAGACAGGAAATTTTTATTAAAAGCTAGAGCGTATCTATCATGAAGGCTTCTGGTCATCAAATCGCTGCTTTTTGGGTGTTATTACTGGCAAGTAAAATAGCATTTGCTGATCAAAGTCTCGCAAAACAAACCATTAGTATTGCGGCATGTCTTATTCCTGGGATCTTGGATGAAACCCCTGAGGCGACTTATAGTTCTATCTTGAATGAGCTATCCCGTCGCACTGGTATCGACCTGACTGTCGAATATCACCCGCCAAACAGGGTGCGAGCATTGTTTGAAGAGGAGAAGGCCGATTGCATAACCCCAATTGATCGTGATTCCTTTCCTAAATATGAAGGGTTCTATCAAACGCATTCATTGTATGTGGCAAAAGCTTATGTATTTACTTTGCCAGGCCACCGCATACGAGCAAAGGTAGCTGATCTTATAGATATTACAGTTGGTGCCGAGCTTGGAATCCAATATGGCAGTGTTATTGAAGGCAATGTAAATTTAATGAGGGTTCGAGCCGATAAAAGCCGCTGTAAGAAACGGAAAAAAATTCTAATTTAGCTTTGTATGAATAATCATCCCAAACGCTCTGATCCAAATGGGAACGGATTTTTTAATGACAACCTTTAATCGACTATTTTCCATCGTTTTATCGTTTTTCATATTCACCTGTGTTGCGCAAGCAGAAACACCGTTGCGGATTATGGCTGATTGGTCTTTTCCTCCCTATTCATATAAAGGGGATGATGGCGAGGCATCGGGCCTTCATGTTGAAATTACTAAAGGTGCTTTGGACCATGCGGGTATCGAATTTGAAATAATACTTATGCCCTGGAAACGGTTGATCCAGATCACCGATGCTGGCGAGTTAGATATTTCCCTCCCGTGGCGTTATAAGCCAGAGAGGTTTGAAAAATACAATATGATCGGTCCGTTTTCCGATGAAGGGAGCGGTACATATTTCTGGGCCCGAAAAGACTCCTCATTAACTTGGCATAATCTTGAAGATCTAAAAGATCAAAAAATTGCTGCGATTTCTGGGTTTGCTTATCCGAAAGCATTTGAAGATGCGAACTATTTGAACAAAACATTATTAACTGGTGATACAGAAATGTTGGCAAAGCTTGTATATTTGCAGCGTTATGATCTCATATTAAGCGATGAAACTGCTTTTTCGGCCGCCGTTGAAAGACTCAACTTAGTTGGGTCGTTTAAGCGGATTGGACCGTCTTTCGAAAATGTTAAACGATATGCCGTTGTCCCAAAGCAGAAACCTGAAGTCGCGAAGGCTGTGGAAAAAGCCTTCGCTGTATTTAGGAAGACGCCGAAATATCGTCAGATTATAGAAAAATACGTCCATTAAACACTATTCGTTCTTCCAAATTTTTTGATAACAGCCATAGTCCTTAAAGCATGGCTCTAATCCCTTTTTTGCGCGATCAAAGGAGATGTCTAACACATGTTGTCGAACATTTTCCAGGACCCCATTTTTTTCAAATCGCCTAAAAATATCTGTTAAATCTTTAACGAGATGTTTGTTTTTTTTGTGAACGTAATGATAAAGGTCGAATTTGGAAAGAGGTGTTTTAATAGGAATAATGTTTTTCTCACCAAAGAGTAGGGTTTGATAAATTCCGTTACTTTGAGGATAAATGCCGATGTCAATTTTACCTTCATTTAGAGCCTCTGTCAGCTTCTTATAGCTGTAATAAGCAAAGGAATTCTTCTTTGGGACGTTGGTCTCAGCAAAACGGATTCCTAAAATAATGCCAACTCTGTATTTTTTAAGATCTTCCCATGTTGTTACGTCAACCTTGGACCCTTTAAGGACGAAGCCGGTACCGTATATATAATTGATTGGGGGTTCAATGCGGATCAGATTTGGATAGGTATGACCAACACTATAAATGCGTTGAACGTCTCCATCTAGCGTACCTGAACTTGCTTCATTAAGAGCTCTTTTCGGGGGGAGGCGGATAATCGATATTGTGTGTCCTAGAATGGTGTAAGCTTTTTTGATAATTACTTCGCTTACAATTGTATCAACCGTATTTTCGGCAACTGCAAAAGTGTAATCATCGGCCAGAAGAGGCTGTGTGATGAACATCGAAAGCGCGGAAAACCAAAAGATTGTTATCCATTTTTTCATAAAATGCCCTATCGAAGAACTGGAGACAAAAATGAGCTAAGAAGTTTTTTAAGTCCTTTTGCTCACCGAAAAAATATCGAGTGGGTATTTAAATTTGTACTAAGTAATATTGAATTGGGCTTCTACTGTCAATGAAGGAGTATCTATCGCCACAGATGTTCCGTAGCTCTAGGATTGGGGAACAGGGGATTATTCTTCCCCAATTAGAAAACTATTAAACTCAGCGATATCCGTCGTTAATATATTCTAGCTGTTAAACCGGATTTAGGATTGAAGTCATAATCCTCCTTCTTCGCTTCCAGGCAAAGAAGCCAAGAAAAGCTAATCCAGCACCATAAGTAAATTTAATTGCATTGCCGACAATTTCCAAACTAGCATCCTAGCCATTGAACACCTCAAAACGGAGGACATGATCTGCGACACTGATTGATTGCGTAAGATCATTAGCCAGAGGAACTAAAATACCAACAGCTGTTCAAAAGTTTAAAGAAAATATGATGTCTCCAAAGTAATTACCGATAGCATTGTCGAAAGTGAATTTCAATGAACTTGGACTTGAAGCGGAAGTGCTACTAAGCAGGGAACCCGCTCAGTAGGACGTAATAGTTTGATTTTTTAGGGTGAAATCAGTTAAAGCTTTGCCATAAATATTATGGGTTGTTGATGAGGTTGGCACAACCGATGTATCGACTTACCAGCTCGCAGTAAAACTTTTGCCCGCGAAAAATGAAGAAAGTCGTTGGGTTGAAAGTATACGCTCCAAAGACTAGAAATAGTCGTGCTAAAATCGTGTCTAATTAAAAGCCCGAAAACGCGAGCCCGCTTAGTAAGATGCAATTGCAGAGCTTAAGGAGTTACTTTTCGCTACTTTAACATTCCTGTAAGAAATCAGAAAGGGTGTGCCTAATGGCGCCTCATCTTTCAAATTAACTTCTCTCAATTTTTCATCAGCCATGGGGTTTGTGTCCGGCGCCTTTTTAATCATAATAGGCGAATTTTTGGATGTGATTGGCATGTAACACCCTTGCGCTCTATTCCGAAGTGTTTGGCATAATTCTAATGGCGTTTTTTTACTATTAAAGGCGCCAACACGAACGCGGTAGAAAATCCCTTTTTCCGATCCCAAATCTACTTTCGTATAAGTTGGTTGGAAGTCAGATAACAAATCAGCATGAGTATTGAGCAGCAGTTTCCATCCATATTTTGCACGCTCGACTGATCGATAAGATCCAAGTTGAGCAAAGTAGGACTGAGCTGCACCATATTGATTGTTTTGCGCAATATTAACTTTTCCGACCTTTTGAACGGCAGGAACGAGTTCTGCTTCAACAATATTTTGTGCGGCCTTTGGGGCTGGAGCAATTGCAGCCGCTTTCGCATCCATTGCTGGTAATCGGACGTCAGCCTTTGGTAATTGCTCTGGGGAACTTAAGGGAGACTCTGTTACTGGCGATAAGGGGACCGCAGCCACGTCTTGTGAAACGGGCTTTTCGTTTGTTGCGTTCGCCATTAAATCTGCCGCTGTGAGCGGAATGCGGGCATGCCTGATTTCGTTGTTTTGGTGCAACCTTACCGGAGGTTCGTCCGCGATGATTGCGGGCGCAGACCTTGTATTGAGTTCTGTGTATTCAGACCGCGCGATGAGGGGCTCGTAGGGTTGCCGTGAAGTTTCTAAAGGCCTTGATTGAGCATGTTGTTCTTTTTTCATCAATAGTGCCTGTCCTTCTTCTTCAGAAGGGGAGGCCGCGGGGGTACTATTTAGTGCCTGAAAATAAAGTGCGTTATTG
Organism: Sneathiella sp.; assembly: GCA_036960695.1. GTDB lineage: Bacteria > Pseudomonadota > Alphaproteobacteria > Sneathiellales > Sneathiellaceae > Sneathiella. The sequence continues at coordinate 18,850 of JBALXM010000044.1, read as the reverse complement.
CGGGCATCACCTTCGCTCAGATCCATTCTTGAATAGCGCATTGCGTCAGCCGACTTTCCAGCCATACCGTAAACTAGGGCCAAATTTTGTCTATGTTGAGCGATTGCGTTGGGATGTGCGGTGATAATTTCAAACATAGCAATTGCTTGCTCTAAGCGACCCACGAGCGCCAATGAAAGGGCCAGATTGTTTTGATAAATTAAATTATTGGTATCTGATTTGATAGCAAGGCGATAATAATCTTGTGCTTTGTCATGTTCTCCTGCGGTATCCAAAGCAACGGCCATCCCGCCAAGAGAACGCGCGTTTTCGGGTTCTATCAAAAGTGCAGTTTCAAATGATTGAGCGGCAAGATACGGCTTGTTCAGGTTAAGGATACTATATCCAAGACCAGTATGGGCTTCTATCAAATTGGGTTTGTGTTCTAGCAGTCGATTATAGATTTCTATGGCAGCATCCGTGCGCTTTGTCTTCCTTAAAATCGTAGCCATCTTTAGGTAAGGTGATATATCAGCGGGTTTTTTTTGAGCGGCCATATTATATAGCCGAAGGGCCGTTGAGGCGTTTCCTCTTTCCCACGCACGCGCTGCAACACTCATCAGCTTGCTGTGGGATAGCCCTTTTACACTCTTGTCTTCTGACGATTCCGCGACAATCGGATCAGGCGCATTCTTTGCTGACGTCTCTGATTGCGAAGTGGTGTTGCAGCCAGATATAAAAATACTGGTTGCCACTAAAACGGCAGTTTTATTTAGGCTCAACTTGTTTTTTAATTGGGGCACGGCGAGCGCCTCCTTGATCCATATAATATATCAGCCTTAATAATAGCGGCTCTGTCCTTATAATTTGTTAATATTAGCAACAATGTTAACCTAAAGTTTTCTATAAACTTGTCGGACTCGTATTAATCGGGCAGCCTTCTTCTACTTTGGGCGTGAGATATCGGATGAATTGCTAAAGGGTGTGCCATTGGCTGTTGCGGATGAGATGCTTGGCCATGATAAGGCGGAATGTAGTTCTGTGGCAGGGAAGGGTTTTGGTAGCTGACTGCAGCGGGCTGCTGAGTCTGATTTGTATAACCTGGTCCAGCAGGGTAGGGCGGTGGCTGAGATAATCCAGGCCTTGATCCCATGGGGAGTGTATTCGTGTTAGGGTCAATATATTGATCAAAGATGCCAGACGTAACTTGGGCTGGCAGCGCTTCGAACAAAGCCACAGTGTTGGCCATACCAAGACGGTGTACGAAATTTGCAATGGTGATTGTTAGCAGCCCGGTACGAAGGGATTGTTCATCCACTCCTTTCTGTTTACATTTGGCCATTGCATCCGATAATTCTTTCGCGACGATATTGTTCGTAGCCTCTTCACTCATTTCTCATCTCCAACATTTTGGGTCGAATATCGTTTATTAAAAAGATTCTGCTGTATGACGCTGTACAAGGATGTATGTGAATAAAAATGTTTGCTCAAGTTATGGCAATGGCGTTTATTTGAGCTATCATGATGAGTAAAAAAGGGACGGGCGGAAATGAAGACGAAAATTGAAGAGTTCGCCGAACTGATTGCCCAGAGTAATCGGATTGTTTTTTTTACCGGCGCAGGCATCAGTACTGAATCCGGCATTCCTGACTTTCGAAGCCCAGGCGGTTTATGGGAGAAAAATAGGCCCATTGATTTTTCTGATTTTATGGCATCTGAAGAAGCCCGCCGGGAGTCTTGGAGACGTAAGTTCAATATGGAATCCGTTTTGGCCGGTGCCAAGCCAAATGTCGGTCATCTAGCCATTGCGAATTTGTATCAAACGGGAAAAGTATCAGCGGTTATTACCCAAAATATTGACGGCCTTCATCAATTATCCGGGGTCACGGATGAAGATGTCATTGAGTTACATGGAAACACCACTTACGCAAAATGCCTAGATTGTCAGACACGAATGACACTGGGTGAGGTGCGTGTCATTTTCGATGATAATGAAACACTCCCCACGTGTCAGATATGTGGTGGTATTGTTAAAACGGGGACCATCTCCTTTGGTCAAGCGATGCCAATTCCAGAAATGCAACGAGCGGAAAAAGAGGCAATTGAATGCGATTTGTTCGTAGCTATTGGCTCCTCCCTCGTGGTCTATCCAGCGGCAGATATTCCTGTTATCGCCCGTCAAAATGGCGCTGATCTAGTGATCTTGAATAGGGAATCGACACCGCTGGATCCCTATACAACGCTTACTCTAAACGAAGAGATTGGGGAAACTCTTGCCCTTGTCACAAATTTGTAAGCAATCTAATTCAGGTTAGAAACCTTAAAAATAGAATCCAAATCCTTTGGTGAAACGGGTTGAGAACACAAATGTTAACGACGACTGGCTTTTTTGTAAAAATGATGACGTTCATTTTAATGGTGACCCTACCGGTCGCTATTATAGCCTATTGGATGGTCACGCAAAATTTGCTCGCCCCCGAATATGCTGTGTTGCTGACTTTGACGCCGGTGGGCCCTGGAATTCTCATCTATAACCGGTTGTTGCGCGAGGTTATAACACTATCAAAACGCATGGAACTACTGACGGAGAAGCCGTCCTCAAATGAAGAAGATAAATATGTTGGGCGTTCCGGCTTGTTACCGGTGAATGATCTGTTGGTGAATATGCAGCAGTATCGACGTGTATTTCAGCATATGCTTAAAGATGCCGATAATCAGCAAGAAGACGCCTCTCTTTTATTCGATATGCTGCCTGACCCTGTCATTGCCTTGAATAAGAACCGAGTGATTAGCCGTTGTAATCAATCGGCAAAATCATTCTTTGTAACAGATGACATGCAAGGAGATGTTACAGGATACTTGCGGCATCCATCTTTGATTTCTGGGATTGACGCGGCATTGAACGGGATCGTGGGCAATACACTGGTTGAATTTGAATTACCTGGGAAAGTTACGCGATATATTGCCGTCACAATTGTTAATCTGGAAGATGAAAACGCGGACGATCTTAGAATTATCTTAACGCTTCATGATCTGACAACCGCTAAAAAATTGGACCAAATGAGGGTCGATTTTGTTGCAAATGCCGGACACGAGCTTCGAACCCCGTTGGCAATTCTAATTGGATCGATTGAAACTTTGCAAGGACCCGCTGCAAATGATGTCGAGGCACAGCAACGGTTTTTAGGCATGATGCATGCCCAATCTTCTCGCATGTCCAGACTAATCGATGATTTGCTATCTTTGTCTCAAATCGAAATGAACGAACATTCAAAGCCATCCGCTAAATTGGAAATAACCTCGCTTCTTCGCGGTGTTGCCGATCTGATTGGTGCTAAAGCTCAAGAATTGGGAAAAACATTGGTTTTAGATATTCCAGAGAAGAATGTTTTTGTGGTGGGCGAGAAAGATCAGATATTTCAAGTTTTTACGAACCTGGTAGATAACGCGGTTAAATATAGTGGCAATCATACATCTGTCATTGTTTCCTTGAGTATCGTCGGGCGTGAAGTTCTGATTTCAGTCACGGATCAAGGCGACGGAATACCAAGTGAACATTTGGCCCGATTGACAGAAAGATTCTATCGAGTTGATCAAAATAGAAGTCGAGATGTAGGGGGGACAGGTCTTGGACTCGCTATTGTTAAACATATTGTCAGTCGTCATCGCGGGCGCCTTGATATTAAGTCAGTTGTGGGAAAAGGCTCTACCTTTAAGGTTGGGCTACCTTTTATGGGCGCAGAGGCGGCTGATTTCCCAAATTCAAATGCGCTGTAACAATAGTGTCATAAAACTGTAGTACTCCGGTCACCGTCGAGTTGCATTTTCCTTGTTATCGGCAGGAAATGCTGTCGCTCATTGAACGGAGACTAAACGTGATTAAGAAAACACTTGGATTAGCTGTCATTGCGACAGTGGTATTAACCGGACAGGCAGTTGCTCGCGATCAGATTAGAATAGTGGGCTCTTCTACAGTATTTCCATTTGCAACAACGGTTGCCGAAACTTTTGGTGATAAAGGTGTTTTTAAAACGCCAGTTGTTGAAAGCACAGGCTCTGGCGGCGGGTTAAAACTGTTCTGTGCTGGTATTGGTGATGGGCATCCTGATATTGCGAATGCATCGCGTCGCATTAAAAAATCTGAAGTAGAGAAATGTGCAAAAGCGGGCATTACTGACATCACGGAAGTGAAGGTTGGTTTTGACGGTATTGTGCTTGCTAACTCAAAGGCGACTTCAGCTGTAAATTTAACAAAAAAACAAATCTTTATGGCATTGGCTAAACAGGTTCCTGTGAATGGGAAGTTGGTCGCAAATCCTTATAAGACATGGAAAGATGTGGATGCATCCCTTCCAAATACTAAAATTGAAGTTTTAGGTCCCCCACCAACCTCAGGGACGCGGGATGCTTTTGTTGAGCTTGCTATGGAAGGCGGCGCGAAGAAGTTCCCAAGCCTTAAAGCCCTTAAAAAATCCGACAAAAAAGCCTTTAAGGTAGTTGCTCACACTATTCGTGAAGACGGTGCCTATATTGAGGCCGGCGAGAATGACAATTTGATTGTACAGAAGCTCACAGCGAACAAAAATGCTGTCGGTGTCTTTGGTTTTAGCTTTCTAGATCAAAATGCGGATCGCATCCAAGGCGGAGTAATTGGGGGCGTAGAGCCAACATTTGAGAATATCTCAGCCGGGGACTACGGTATTTCACGTTCTCTCTACTTCTATGTGAAAAATGCACATGTTGGCAAAGTGCCTGGCCTTCAAGAATATCTTGCAGAATTTACCAGTGAAGATGCTTTTGGTGAATTTGGATATCTTACGGAAAAAGGCTTGATCCCACTTTCCGAAAAAGAGCGGGGCATTGTACGTAGCCAAGCGGCTAAATTATCAAATTTGAAATTAATGTAATTGCTAAGACGGAGCGGCTTCATGATGATGTCGCTCCGTCTCCTTTTTAAGATTAAGCTTAAAATCGAGTGCTTATAATGAGTTTTACGCCCCTGATAATCCTACTGCTTGCAATCTGCACAGCAGGATATTGGTTTGGTTCCAAAAAGGCGCTGACAATTGTTCCGGAACGCGGACAGGCCCGCATCGGTAGGCCCCATCAATTCGGTGTTTTCGTTGTTATTTGGGGCACAATTCCGCCCGTATTTCTCCTCATCCTTTGGTCCATATTTTCCTTAATGTCTGGGGACGGTGAGAATGCCATTTTTGATCAAATTGATCAGGTTATTTTTCCAGTTTTACTGATTTTGAGCACAGTACTGGGATGTTACGCGGCAATCACTAAGATAAAATCAGGATTACGCACGCGTAAAACTCTTGAATTTGTTGTTTATTCCCTTTTAATATTGGCATCCACGGTGTCCGTATTCACAACGATTGGGATTGTCTTCTCGCTTTTGTTTGAGACATTGCACTTCTTCGAAAAAGTTCCAGTTTTTGATTTTTTACTTGGACTGCACTGGAGCCCGCAAACGGCTTTAAGAGAAGATCAAGTTGGCTCATCAGGTGCTTTTGGCGCCATCCCGCTTTTCGCAGGGACGATGCTCATTACCCTAATTGCTATGGTAGTTGCAGTGCCGTTGGGCTTGTTTAGCGCGATTTATATGACGGAATATGCTTCTAAGACCTTCAGGGCAATAGTAAAGCCCATCCTTGAAATCCTTGCGGGTATTCCGACTGTTGTCTACGGCTTTTTTGCGGCGTTGACTGTTGGTGTGTTCTTTCGGGATGTGGGCAGTACAATTGGTCTGGACGTGGTATCCGAAAGTGCTCTGGCTGCAGGCGTCGTCATGGGAATGATGATTATTCCTTTTATCTCCTCCCTTAGTGATGACGTAATCACAGCCGTTCCGCAAAGCTTGCGGGATGGATCATATGCTCTTGGTGCGACTAAATCAGAGACTGTTATGAAGGTCATCTTGCCGGCCGCTTTGCCCGGGATAGTGGGCGCCGTTCTCTTGGCCGTTAGTCGTGCCATAGGGGAGACGATGATTGTGGTTATGGCCGCTGGATTTTCGGCAAACCTAACAGCAAACCCCCTTGAGGCTGTCACAACTGTCACTGTTCAAATTGTTGGTTTGCTTGTCGGCGATCAGGAATTTGACAGTGCGAAAACCCTCGCAGCCTTTGCGCTGGCGTTGGTTCTTTTTTTAATAACTCTGGGGCTGAATGTGATTGCCCTGATCGTTGTCCGTAAATATCGAGAAAAATATGACTGATATCTCTGACTTGAAGTCCCGTGATGAATGGGTGTCGGAAGGGCGAAAAGCCAGGCTTGGAAAACGGCATCGTGCTGAACGCAGGTTCAAAATTCTGGGCTTAGGGGCAATCCTTATTGCACTTTCCATGTTGGCAACCTTGCTTGTGAGCATTGGAAGTAAGGGATATAGCGCATTCGTTCAAACCCGCTTTGAATTGACTGTGACATTAGATGAAGCCGTTATACATCCAAATGGGGATAGTAGTGTTCCAGCTGTACGCGGTGCATCCTATGGCACTTTGATCCGCAAGGCACTGCGGGCCGAATTTCCAGATGTAAAGGCGCGTCGGGAGCTTCGCTCACTCTTTGGTATTGTCAGCAAAGGGGCATCAAGACAGCTCCGCACTATGGTGATGGAAAATCCAGCGGTAATTGGTGAGACTATTTCTGTTTGGTTGGTCGCCAGCGACGACATGGATATGTTTAATAAAGGATATATTCCGCGCAATGTCGTTGAAGCCGACAGACGGATAAAAGATAATGAAATCAAGTGGTTTGACCAATTGGCTGCTAAGGGTGCAACCCAAAAAGTATTTAACTGGGGTTTCTTTTCATCTGGGGATAGTCGGGAACCTGAAATCGCTGGGATTTGGGGGGCAATAGTTGGCTCCTTCTATACTATATTGATCACCTTCGCGATCGCCTTTCCTATAGGTGTTATGTCGGCAATTTATTTGGAAGAGTTTGCGCCAAAAAATCGCCTTACCGATATTATTGAAGTGAACATTAATAACTTAGCCGCTGTGCCCTCTATCGTCTTTGGGTTGCTTGGGGTTGGATTGTTTCTGAATGTTGCGCACTTTCCAAGGTCGGCCTCTGTGGTGGGCGGGCTTACGCTCGCTCTAATGACACTACCCATTATCATTATCTCTGCACGGACGGCTATTCGGGCTGTGCCTGACAGTATTCGGAATGCAGCTCTTGGGCTAGGCGCATCGCGTCAACAAACTGCTTTCCATCACGTCTTACCGTTATCCATGCCTGGTATTCTGACCGGAACCATAATTGGTTTATCTCAGGCCCTGGGAGAGACTGCGCCGCTTTTGATGATCGGGATGGTCGCTTTCATCGTGGATATTCCGGGAAATGTAACAGACCCGGCAACGGTGCTTCCCGTACAGATATTTTTATGGGCGGATAGCCCAGAGAGGGCCTTTGTGGAGAAAACCTCTGGAGCCATATTAGTCTTATTGGCTTTTCTTGTTTTTATGAATGCGTTGGCTGTTTTATTGCGCCGCAAATTTGAGCGCCGCTGGTAGGAGGAATTACTGAGATGCAAATGATTGCAGAAATCACGAACCAAGAAATGCTGGAAAATAATGTCGTAATTTCAGCAGAAGAAGTCAGTGTGTTTTATAGCGATAAGCAAGCACTGAATTCTGTTAGTCTGGATATACCTGAAAATCAGATTACGTCCTTGATAGGGCCATCTGGTTGCGGAAAATCTACTTTTCTTCGATGTTTGAACCGAATGAACGATACGGTCGAAGGATGCCGGGTAGAGGGATTGATCACACTGGAGGGGCAGGACATCTATGCACCAAGCGTGGATGAGGTATTGCTTCGGGCCAAGGTTGGTATGGTGTTTCAGAAACCAAACCCGTTTCCCAAATCAATTTATGAAAATGTGGCATACGGGCCGCGCATTCATGGCCTTGCTCGTAACAAGGACGAGTTGGACGACATTGTCTTAACCAGCCTAGAGAAGGCTGGCTTGCTTAACGAAGTGCGGGATCGACTTAATTCAACGGGCACCAGCTTGTCTGGCGGGCAACAGCAGCGTCTTTGTATCGCGCGGGCGCTTGCTGTTCAGCCCGATATCATTTTGATGGATGAGCCCTGTTCAGCGCTTGATCCGATTGCAACTGCCAAAGTGGAAGAGCTGATTGAAGAATTACGGATAAATTACACAATTATTATTGTGACCCATTCTATGCAGCAGGCAGCACGGATTTCTCAAAAAACTGCGTTTTTTCACTTAGGAGAGATTGTGGAAGTTGGGGATACAGAACAGCTATTTACAAGCCCTTCAGATAGTCGAACGCAAGGTTATATTACAGGGCGTTTTGGTTGATATATTGTCGGGTCATAGGAGAGATTAAATGAGTAAAACAGGGCATATTGTTCGATCGTTCGATGATGACCTTCAGGAGTTGAGGAATGCAATTATCGAAATGGGGGGACTTGCAGAAGCTCAGCTCACCAATGCAATTCGTGCTTTAACGGATCGCGATAGCAGACTTGCTGAAGAGACAATCACCGCTGATGCGATTGTTGATAAAATGGAGCAGGATATTGATGCGCTAGCCATTCGAATGCTTGCGCTGAGAAATCCGGTTGCTGACGATCTTCGTTTGGTGATCTCCGCATTGAAAATTTCATCTCTGTTGGAGAGGGTGGCCGATTATGCAGCCAATTTGGCAAAACGCGTCATCGCGTTGAATATGGTCCCTATTATTCGTCCTGTGTCAGCATTGCCAAGAATGGCGGATCTCGTCAGGCATATGATCGATGATATTCTGACAGCCTTTGCCCAAGAAGATGTAGATCTGGCTTTTGATGTCTGGCGGCGGGATAAAGAAGTTGATCTACTCTATGATAGTATGTTTCGGGAATTGCTCACGTATATGATGGAAGATCCAAGAAGCATAACCAGTTGTACGCATTTAATTTTTATGGCGAAAAATATTGAACGCATTGGCGATCATATGACAAATATTGCGGAGATGATAATTTACCAAATCACAGGACAGGCTCCTTTGGGAAAACGCCCAAAAGGAGATAATACAAGTATGACTATGATCGATAGTCAATTATCCGGCCAGCCTAAGGAATAGTATTGAGATGAAAGTAATGATTGTTGAAGACGAGCCTTCTATGGTTGAGCTTCTACGGTACAATTTGGTGAGTGAGGGATTTGAAGTCTGTTCGGCACTAGATGGTGAAGAAGCGATGGTGACAATCGCCGAGGAAAAACCGGATATTTTGTTGTTAGATTGGATGCTGCCTAAAATTTCAGGTGTGGAAATCTGCAGACGCTTAAGGCGTAGCCCCGAGCATAAATCCCTGCCAATTATCATGATCACCGCACGGACAGAAGAGAATGACCGAATTCGTGGATTAGATGTCGGGGCCGATGATTATGTCTCTAAGCCGTTCTCTCCCGCTGAACTTATGGCGCGAATTAGGGCCGTATTACGTCGGCATAATCCAAATATCGGGGCGGATACGCTGGAAGTTGCCGACGTGGTCATGGATTTGGTTGCGTACAAGGTTCGCCGAAATGAGCGAGACCTTCATCTAGGGCCCACAGAGTTTAAGCTTTTACGATATTTCATGGAGCGTGCAGGGCGTGTTCTGACGCGAGAGCAGTTGCTTGATGGTGTTTGGGGACAGAATGTCTATGTAGAAGACAGAACCGTGGACGTTCATATTAGGCGTTTGCGTAAATGCCTCAATGAGGCGGGAGACGCCGATCTAATTCGCACCGTCAGGGCCGTAGGATATTGTCTTGAAAAAGAAGTTTGAAAGCGAACGCTGAGATATTAGTTTCAGTTTACTTTAGCCAAATGATCCCGAAGTTTAGCAAGAAGCCCCTCAACATCGCCATTATTTTTACTGACAACAGCCGAAAATTCATCGCGATGGGTGAGGGCCATGCTGATATTTTCTATAATCATATCGACAATTCTCTGTTCGCCAGATTTTGATAGCCGAACACGCCAATCCAGTTTGATTGAAGGGCCTTTTGGTCTCATAATTAGGGTTTTAACTAAGGTCTCTTTTTTATTCAGCTTGGTCGCTTTGACAATATTAAGGTTTTCGCCTGCATATTGGCCAATACGCCTTTGATATGTTGTAATTATGTAGTCATTAAAAAGTACCAAATATTCGGTTTGCTGTTCTTTTGTTGCTTTGCGCCAGTGTTTTCCTAAAACAAACCTGCCGATGAGTTTCATGTCGAAATCTCGGTCGACCAGGCTTTTAAAGCCTATACGTTTTGCGTGGTCATCCAGATCTGGTCGCGATAGTAACGTGACGGCTTCCTGGCCCAATTTCTCGACAAGGCCAACAGCTTTTTTCTCTGAAGTAGCTTCTGCGACGGAGGCGGTGCCTACGGAAATAGTAGGAATGCCTGCCAGCAAAAATAAGGCCGCATAAGAAGCTAAAAGAAATTTGCTAGATTTCATACCTAATACCCTCAGCTTAATTTGACGATGAAGCTGTGTTCTTCACAGAAGATTCGTCTTCTTGGAAAAGTAGGGAAACTCTATCAGACGATTTTGGTGCATCGTCGTCAAAATCGAAAGAAATATCAGGAAGAGGTGTTGTCTCTACATCTCCATCCAAAATCAGGTTCTTTCTGTTTTGACGATAAAGGCTACGAATAGCCGCATAAAAATCTATAGAATTTTTCTCAATCTCATCAAGATCATTGATCGATTGTGCCCGAAAATCAACGGCATTCGCACCCGCTCGATAGAGCGCGACATTCGCGATATCGTTGTTGGCGGCAATAAGGTTTACAGGATCAGTAAAATATTCACCGACAAGGCCAACGGCTTCCCGGGTCGTATTGGGCCCTAGAATCGGAAGAACAAGATACGGTCCTTCTGGCACGCCCCAAACAGCCATTGTTTGACCTAAATCCTCATCGTCGGTATCGATTTGAGCCACGTCAAAAAGACCGCCGACACCAAGAAGTGTATTGGTGAAAAAGGCTCCCATATTATCGCCGGCGCCATCGAAGTCGCCTTGTGCCACATTATTGAGAAAGTTGAAGGGTTGTGCGAGATTATTCAGAAAATTTCGAACACTGTCTTGAACGGCATCTGGAAGCGCATCCCGGTAGATATGGGCTACAGGCTTCAGAGCAAGAGCGTCAATAGCATTGTTCACATCAAAGAAATAGCGATTTAGAGGTTCGATCGGATCACTGACTTCAGTATAGACCACAGCACTAGCGTCTTCTCCTGGAGGTGTTGCACATCCTCCAAGCAGACCAAAAGAAGATAAAAGCAGACACCCGCCTAGAAGTGACGATCTGAATTTACTTGAACTCATGATTAACCCAATTCTTAAGTTTCGGTTTCCTACTATCGAACAGATAGAAGCACATCAACCGTTACGATATTCTTTAATTATGACAATACATACAGCAATATATTATTTTGCATACACTAAATATGCACTAATAGACCACTTTTTTCCACACATTTGATTACCTATCACAGGGTAAAACCAAACACCAGTCGTGGGGCTGAGCAAGAAAAATATTCATATAGTCAATGTTGCTAAAAAGTCGCTTTAATAAGAACTGTACAAAGATATAAATATATGTTTATATCTGTAAAATATTAAAAATCGAGGTCAGATGGAAACATTATTGCAAGGTTTGAGGGCTGCTGGTGAAGAAACGCGCATGCGATTACTGGTTCTTTGTGCCCATGCAGAGCTGACTGTTAGTGAAATTATCCAAATTCTGGGACAAAGCCAGCCGAGGGTATCACGGCATCTTAAGTTACTATGTGAAGCTGGGCTAATTGATCGTTTCCAAGAAGGCAGTTGGGTCTACTACCGTATCGCAAACCGGAGTAAGGCATCATTGTTAGCGCGCTATCTTGTCGATTTGGTGCCTGAATATGATCAGGTCGTTGTTCGAGATTTAGAACGCTTGAACGCTCTTAAACAGACGCGAATTGATGCTGCCGCAGAATATTTTAGAGAAAATGCGTCTCGGTGGGGTGAAATCCGTTCTTTACATGTACCTGATGAAGAAGTGGAAAAACTACTTCTTAAGGCGATCAATGGGAAAGAGGTTACTGATTTTCTGGATGTTGGTACTGGAACAGGCCGCATTTTAGAGCTATTTGCCCCCCATGTTGAATTCGCTGTGGGCGTAGATAGTAGTCGTGAAATGTTAGCCTATGCACGGACTGCCATCGAAGAAGCCGAGCTGCGAAACTGCCAGGTTCGTTTAGGCGATATGTATACTCTGCCCTTTGCAAATGCCTCTCAAGATGTCGTCGTTATTCATCAGGTACTGCATTATGCGGAACGTCCTTTGGCTGTTATTGAAGAGGCGAGGCGCGTTTTGCGCTCAAACGGAACACTTATTATCGCAGATTTTGCCATCCACGACGTGGAAACGTTGAAAGAGGACCATGCGCATCGTCAAATGGGTTTTGGGATGAGGCAAGTTCAAGAGTGGTGCGATACAGCCAATCTTAAAGAAGTAAGCACGCATGTCTTAAAGGGTGATCCTTTGACAGTAAATATTTGGGTGTTTGTCGCAGATACACCCGCTGACACTAAAGGAGTGGCGTAATGAACGCTTCACTGCAAAATGATGATGGTGCACGATCGTTGAATGTCGAGAATCGCAATTCGGTGAATATTTCATTCGAGTTTTTTCCGCCAACAACGGAGAAAATGGTCGATAAATTATGGGAAACTGTTAAGCGACTTGGTCCGCTGGGTCCAAATTTTGTATCTGTAACTTATGGTGCTGGCGGCTCAACGCGAGAACGCACCCATGACTTAGTCAGCAAAATCAAAAATGAAACTGATCTTGCTCCTGCTGCACATTTGACATGTGTTGGTGCGTCTAAGTCCGAAGTTGAAGAGGTTGCCGAGCAATATTGGGAAAGCGGAATACGGCATATTGTCGCTTTACGCGGTGATCCACCAGAAGGGGGACAAGCATTTGTTCCTCACCCCGACGGTTTTAAGGGGTCGGTGGAACTTATCGAAAAGTTGAAAAAGATGCATGATTTCGAAATCAGCGTCGGATGCTACCCGGAAATCCATCCTGATGCGTCTTCGAGTATCGCGGATATTGATTATCTAAAACGCAAAATCGATGCAGGGGCTACGCGGGCAATCACACAATTTTTCTTTGAACCAGATGCCTATTTGCGATTTGTCGATAGAGCGCAGGCGCAAGGTGTCAATATCCCTATCATCCCGGGAATTCTACCGGTGACGAGTTATTCGAAAATTCGCCAATTCAGCGCGCAATGCGGAACTCAGGTTCCTGCTTGGTTGACGCATTTGTTTGAAGGGCTTGATGAAGATCCGGCAACACGTAATCTTGTGGCGGCTATGGTAGCCTCAGAGCAATGTCGCCAATTGCAAAAGGCTGGTGTGATGGATTTTCATTTTTATACTCTTAATAGGGCTGATTTGGTGTATGCCATTTGCCATACACTTGGTGTCCGGCCCACGACGCTGCCAGAAGTCGCTTAAGCTACGTTACCGGGAATACCCCAATCAATTTTAGAATATTTATGTTTGAAATCGGATAGTTGAGATCATGAAAAAATCAGCCTCATTTCTTAAAATCGAAGATGCTCTGAAGGAACGGATTCTGGTTCTTGACGGTGCTATGGGGACGATGATTCAAACCTATACCCTAGGTGAGGATGATTATCGGGGGGATCGATATCAGGATTCCAAAATTGATCTTAAAGGGAATAGCGACCTTCTGACGGTCACGCGCCCTGATGTGATTGAGGCTATCCATGATTCCTTTTTAGAGGCTGGCTCTGATATTCTGGAAACGAACACTTTTAGTGGGACATCAATTGCGCAAACGGATTATGGTCTTGAAAAAGAAGTCTATGCCCTGAATTTTGAAGGGGCAAAACTTGCTAAAAAAGTAGCAGATAATTGGACAAATAAAACACCAAACAAGCCGAGGTTTGTTGCGGGTGTTCTGGGGCCAACCAATAGAACAGCGTCAATCTCGCCGGATGTGAATGACCCGGGATTTCGAAATGTAACCTTTGATCAGCTGGTTGAGGCTTACGATGAAGCACTTCGCGGACTGGTCGACGGTGGCGCTGATATCATCTTGATTGAAACCGTATTCGATAGTCTCAATTGTAAAGCCGCAATCTACGCTGTTTTGAGATATTTTGACGAGATTGAAACCCGCTACCCGGTGATGATATCCGGGACCATCACGGACGCCTCCGGCCGGACACTTTCTGGTCAAACGGCGGAGGCTTTTTGGGCATCCGTTGCACACGCAGACCCTATTAGTATCGGTTTTAACTGTGCGCTTGGTGCGAAGGATCTTCGGCCACATGTGCAATCAGTGGCTGCCATTGCAACTACTGGCGTTAGTGTTCACCCAAATGCGGGGCTTCCCAACGAATTGGGGGATTACGACGATACGCCATCCTACATGGCAGAACAACTTGGTGAATTTGCACAAAGCGGTTTGGTCAATATCGTGGGAGGCTGCTGCGGGACAAGGCCGGAGCATATTAAAGCAATTGCCGAAAGCGTCGCTGGTAAATCACCCCGTATTTTACCAACCAACCAACGGATTACCCGATTAAGTGGTCTGGAGACATTGTATTTGGATGAGACGGTTGGCTTTGTGAATGTGGGAGAGCGAACCAATGTTGCGGGTTCTGCCAAATTTAAAAAACTGATTATGAACGGTGATTATGACGCTGCGTTGGATGTTGCCAGAGATCAGGTGATCAACGGTGCGCAGGTTGTTGATGTGAACATGGATGACGCCATGTTGGAAGCCGAAGAAGCAATGCCCACATTCTTGAAGCTGATTGCGTCTGAGCCGGATATTTGCCGGGTTCCGCTCATGATTGACAGCTCCAAATGGGCTGTGATTGAGGCTGGCCTTAAGACTGTTCAGGGAAAGGCGATTGTAAATTCAATCTCACTCAAAGAAGGAGAAGAGGCGCTGATCCGTCAGGCTCGGGAAATTCGCCGGTATGGTGCTGCAGCCGTGGTCATGGCCTTTGATGAAAAAGGGCAGGCGGATACCAAAGAGCGGATGATTGAAATCTGCACAAAAACCTATAAAATATTGACAGAAGTTGTTGGTTTTCCGCCTGAAGATATTATTTTTGACCCGAACATCTTTCCCATTGCGACAGGCATAGAAGAACATCGGAATTTCTCTGTTGATTATATCGAAGCCATAAAGGTCATTAAGGCAACACTCCCTCACGCTAAAATTAGTGGTGGGGTCAGTAACATGTCCTTTTCCATGCGTGGCAATAACCCCATGCGCGAGGCTATGCATGCCGTATTCCTGTATCACGCTGTAAAGGCTGGTATGGACATGGGGATTGTGAATGCTGGGCAGTTGGCAGTTTATTCGGATATTCCAGAAGAGATGCGCAAGCGGGTCGAGGATGCGGTTTTAAACCGAAGAGAAGATGCTACTGATCGTCTCCTTGAAATCGCAGAGCAAGCCGTTGGGCAGGATACGCAAAAGGTCCAAGACTTGTCGTGGCGTGAAGGTACGGCGGCTGAACGGCTTTCTCATGCTTTGGTTAAAGGGATTTCTGAATATATTCTCGCAGATACAGAAGAAGCGCGCCAACAGGTCGAACGTCCTATCCATGTAATTGAAGGTGCGTTGATGGATGGTATGAATGTGGTTGGGGATCTTTTCGGATCAGGTAAGATGTTCCTGCCGCAGGTGGTGAAAAGTGCGCGGGTGATGAAGCAGGCTGTTGCGTATCTTCTTCCCTTCATTGAAGAGGAAAAAGAAGAGGGTGGGGGGATTTCCACCAAAGGTAAAATCCTTTTAGCGACAGTAAAGGGTGATGTTCACGATATTGGAAAAAATATTGTTGGCGTGGTTTTACAGTGTAATAACTTTGAGGTGATCGACCTTGGTGTCATGGTTCCCTATTCCAAGATATTGGAAACAGCTATCGCGGAGAATGTCGATATCATTGGGCTTAGTGGGCTGATAACACCTTCTTTGGAAGAAATGGCAACCGTCGCCGCCGAAATGCAGCGGGGAGATTTCCAAAAACCTCTTTTGATTGGGGGGGCGACGACGTCGAAGGTTCATACGGCTCTTAAAATTGCTCCGCATTATGAAGGAACTACTATTTATGTGACCGACGCCTCTCGTGCTGTGGGAATTGCCACCTCTTTGATCAGTACAGAAAATAGTCCGAAACTCATTTCTGATATTAAGGAAGAGTATGAAGAAGTTCGGGTGAATTATTATAAAAAGAAAAAGCCGGATGCCCAATCCTCTATCGCGGAGGCTCGGCATAATGCTGCGGCTCTCACTTGGGATGGATTTGAAGCTAAGAAGCCAAGTTTCCTTGGGTTGAAGCAGTTTGATGATATCGATCCGGCGGAAGTTGTTGAATATTTTGATTGGTCGCCGTTCTTCCGTACATGGGAACTTGCGGGACATTTTCCTAAGATTTTGAATGATGAGGTCGTTGGCGAAGCTGCGACAGAGCTTTATAATGATGCGCAAACGATGCTTGCAAAAATTATAAAAGAAAAATGGCTGACGATTAAAGCTGTTGTTGGGTTCTTCCCAGCAAATAGTAAAGGAGACGATGTCGTCCTTTATGCTGATGATAAACGGGAGGAAGAAGTTCACCGTTTCCATTTTCTACGCCAGCAAATGAGCCGGAAAAATAAACGCGCGAACCATTGTCTTGCAGATTTTATTGCGCCCGAGAATACGAAAATTGCCGACTATATCGGCGGATTTGCAGTGACTTCAGGTCACGGTATTGATAAATATATTGCTGATTTTGAACGAACTCATGACGATTACAGTAGTATTTTGCTTAAAGCACTTGCGGATCGTTTCGCAGAAGCCACAGCGGAATATATGCATAAGCAGGTTAGAACCGAGCTCTGGGGATATGTGCCGGATGAAAAACTTGGGAATGACCAATTAATCAAAGAAGCGTATCGAGGCATTCGTCCTGCGCCTGGGTATCCGGCCTGTCCTGATCATTCTGAAAAACCCGGCTTGTTTGACGTTTTAGAAACCCCAGAACGCATTGGGATTTCCTTAACTGAAGGTTTTGCCATGTTACCGGCATCCTCGGTTTCCGGTTATTATTTCGCTCATCCTGATGCCCGTTATTTTGGGGTTGGGAAGGTTGCCAAAGATCAGGTTGAAGACTATGCAATCCGTAAAGGATTGACTGTGGAGCAAACCGAACGGCTTCTGGCAGCCAATCTTGGCTATGATCGGCCGATGGCACCAAAAAATAAAGTGTAACAGGATATTGATTTAACAAGTGATGCAAAATAGAGGAATCTGGGGAACGTTAATTGGAGGAGTTTATTAATGGGTTCCAGATTTCTATTTTTATTAAGCGTTATGTTGCCTCTGATATGGGGAACGCCAGCTTCTGCATTCGATGAAATAAATACAGGCTATTTCGATGATCTTGCACTGCAAGGATTTGATGCCGCCAATTATTTCACCTCCAATTCCTCTCATGAAGGCTCCAAAGAATTTACATACGAATGGAAAGGCGTGCATTGGCGATTTGCAAATGCGCAAAGCCTTGATCTTTTCGTAAGCGATCCAGACAAATATTCTCCCCAATATGGTGGCTATTGCTCTAATCAGATGAGTTTAGGTAATTTGTCGAGTATTGATCCTGGGGTTTGGTTGATTTTTAAGGAGAAATTGTATTTCTTTGGTCACCAAGAAGGGCTAGACCGTTGGACTGCGACTGGAATTGCGACGAGAATAAAAGATGCAGATGAACAATGGCAGAAATATCTTGGGTCATGACACATTGATTGATCCAAAATATGACGGTTGCTGCAATGTGCTATTTAGCGTCAAAACTTTTGTGATAGTCAACTCGCCCGCGCTGCATATCTCCCTCGAATATACGTCTCATAAAATATTCGGCAGGAACGCCCTCTAAAAAGAGTTCAGAATCTGCCTCAAAACCAAAACGAGCATAGTAGTTCGGATCGCCAAGGACAACACACCCCTTTGCTTTCATAGCCGAGATACGTCGCAAGCCGTCTTCAATTAAGGTTGCTCCGATGCCTTTTTTTTGCCTATCTGGGCGAACTGAAACTGGCCCTAGGCCAAACCACCCCTTATTAACACCTTCAATTGTAATTGGGGAGAATGCTACATGGCCAACAATCTCATCACTTTCTACCGCGATAAGGGAAATGCTTAAAGCTCCTGAACAGCGCAATGCGTCGACAATTGCAGATTCAGTCTGACTACTGTGTTCAACAGGTAAGAAAGCTGCCCGTGTTATCGAACGGATGACATCAATATCGCTGGATGTTTCTTCACGAATTTCCATAGGTATTCCTTCCTACCTCTGCTACTTATTAATATCTATATACCGTATCAAATGTTCAATTTCGTGGCAACTTTGGGCTCGGAGCCATCCTCCAATGTTTTTGAAATTAATGGGTTCAGGCCTTAGGGCAAGATTAGTAAAATTTAAGAGGGCGGCATGAAATATGTAAGTTTTGAAGAGGCCGACCCCATTTTAAGCTGGGTTGAAACAGCAGATGCTCTCTTCGAAGGTCATAAGCTACAAAAAGCTCAGATAGGGGACCTCTTGCTTGCAAAAGAAGATCGTAGTCTTTTAAGTCGAGGAGCGTGGATTGATGGGGTTGGGCTTGCTCTTAAATCTGTAACTGTATACCCCGATAACCCTTCCAAAACTCCTCCCAAGCCATCAGTCCAAGGGGCCATGCTTTTATTTGATGATGTGGATGGGAGCCTGAAAGCAATTTTGGATGGCCCGCTGGTGACCAAATGGAAAACGGCGGGGGATAGCGTGTTAGGGGCTCGGATACTTGC
>JBALXM010000043.1:0-30874 GCA_036960695.1 Sneathiella sp. | reverse complement strand
ACGGCAAGTTTGGGTATTCACGTCACCCTTGACCTGGCAGGCCAAATTCGCTTCGGCCCAGACCAGCAATGGGTAAGTTCAATTGATTACGATGTCGATCCAAAACGGGCCGATGATTTTTACGACGCAATTCGTAGATACTATCCAACCTTACCTGATAATTGCCTCATCGCTGCGTATTCCGGTATCAGACCTAAAACCCAAAGCCCAACAAGTGCCGCGACGGATTTTTGTATTTCCGGGCCTGATCAACATTCTCTAAAAGGCCTTGTAAATCTCTTCGGTATGGAAAGCCCCGGCCTGACATCAAGTCTTCGTATTGGGCATTTTGTGGCAGATATTTTGCAGGCCTGAAAGCCTATTTGAATCGAAGCGCCAACGTAAGCTCGTAATTTAACTATTCATTTATCAAAAAATTAATTGCGCAAAGCCCCCCCGTTTCCGCACCTAATATTACAATTACCGAATTCAGGGCGCAATCTTAATGCGAATTTCAAATTTGGCCTTAAAAACCATTGATTTTTAACCGACAAGCGAAATCATCATAGAAATACAATTTCAAATAATGGCTATTTCGAACGAGGGTATTTATGTCTGTTTTCGCATCACAAGATTATGACGATCATGAAGCAGTTTTGTTTTTCCAAGATAAAACAACAGGACTAAAAGCAATTATCGCTGTTCATGATACCACTTTAGGTCCCTCTCTTGGTGGTACCCGCATGTGGGCTTATGACAGCGATGACGAGGCTCTGGAAGATGTTCTCAGGCTATCCCGAGGGATGACATACAAATCGTCCCTCGCTGGCCTTAACCTTGGAGGCGGCAAATCTGTCATCATAGGAAATTCGAGAGACGATAAATCTGAAGAACTCTTTGAAGCATTTGGACGCGCTGTTGATAGTCTCAACGGTCAATATATTGCGGCCGAAGATGTTGGGACAACAGTTGCTGATTTAGAGGCTGCCAGACGGTCCACACGCTACATCTCTGGCATTGGGGAAGGAAAGGTTGGTAATCCGTCACCGGCGACCGCCTGGGGCGTTTTTAATGGTTTGAAAGCTGCAGCTGAATTTCGCCTGAAAATCGACAGCCTTGAAGGCCTTAAAGTCGGTGTTCAAGGACTTGGCAATGTCGGCTACGACCTTTGTCGCTATCTAAAACAAGCCGGTGCTGAGTTAGTTGTGGCCGATATCTATGATGCATCGGTTCAAAAAGCTGTACAGGAATTGGGGGCTACGGCCGTGCCTGCCGATCAAATCATTGGTCATGATGTTGATATTTTAGCACCGTGTGCCCTCGGTGCTGTTCTCAATGACATTAGCCTACCCTTGATTAAAGCCAAGGTTATCGCAGGCGCCGCCAATAATCAGCTATCAGAGCTCCGTCACGGGAAAGACCTTATGGAGCGCAACGTCCTCTATGCGCCAGATTACGCCATCAATGCAGGGGGTATTATCATTCTCAGCCATGAAGGTTCCGATTTTAACAGAGCGGCTGCCATGAAAGAAGTCGCCCGTATCCACGAAACAGCCACACGTATTTTCGAACGTGCGACAAGAGAAAACCTGCCAACAGCTGAAGTTGCAGACAGAATTGCTTGGGAGCGGATCGAGCAAGTTCGCAAGGAGAAATCTGAAAACCCGGTTACCTCGAAACGAGCTGGTTAATTTATATTTTCTGAAACAGGATGCTTCGGCCAGCGATTATGAACCCAAAACCAATGGTCGGGGCGTTCTGTTATCCAGCTTTCGTAAATCTCGTTTATGGATTTCAGAAGCTGCATGACATCTTTCTCACGCTCGCCAGAGTTTGCACTAAATATGGGGGCCGATACTGTTACCCTCATTTTTCCAGAAGACAAGCGCTCTGCCCTTACAGGATAAATAGGGAGTTTCGTTTTTACCGCAAGCTCGGCGATTGAAGGCGCGGTCATAGCATCTCTGCCAAAAAACGGAACAGGGACACCCGTATTTTGTTTTTGATCATTTAGAAGTGCTATTGCTTCACGCTTTTTCAAAGCCGTCAAAATTCCGCGAGCCCCTTTTTGCCCTTTGGGGATAAAGCGGCACTCTTCATCAAACCGTTCAGCTTGAAAAAACTGTTCCACTAATGGATTGTTTGCAGCCCTGTAAATCACACTAACGGGCGATTTACAGTATTTTCCGACGGCACCGATGATCAGCTCCCAAGGCCCATAATGAGCGGTCAGAAAGAAAGCCGAATTCGGGGACGCTATATAGTCATCCAGATACTCAGCGCCAACAAGTTCGACATCGGGGGAGTTGAAATCCAGCTCTTTAGTATGCGGCAATTCGCCCACATTCCGGCCCAAATTATCCCACATTTTTTTTAAGACTTTCCGTCTTTCGGAAGTTGTTATTGCGGGAAGCGCTAAGCGAATATTCTCGTCTGCAATCTTTTGCACAGACAGCAGTGGGCCAATTTGACGGGCCAGCCACGCACCGAAATTCGACGCACGCTTTCGCCCTAATTTTCGAAAAAACCAAAAGGCAAAGCGAACGGCAAACCATTCCAGTTTATACCTGAGCGTAATCTCAGTCTTTTTCGCCTCAGGCATGCTGCCGGGTCCCCAACTTATCAATCAACAACTTCTGTAATTTCTTCGGTTTGTCATAGACTAAATCTATATCAAAGACGGTGGTCATCATACGAGCATCTTCTGGTAGCCGCACAAAATCTTTGCGTGTTGTGACCAATGCGGCACCATGGAGGGCTGCTTTTTCAACAAGTTTAATAATATTATCCTGACTGAATTTATGATGATCCGGAAATTCAACAGCCTCGACAATTTCCGCACCCGCGTCCCTTAAGCTGTTAAAAAATTTTTCTGGTCGACCAATTCCAGCAAAAGCGACGACTTTTTCTCCAACTAATTCATTCTGTAAGGCATGAGGGACAATTTTCGCCCGAAAGAGAGGTAAATCGATTTCGGTCAGAAATTGAAGATCCGCCCCGTCCCCAATAATGGTTACAGCGTCGGCCCGATGGAACGCTTCCGAGACACTTTCACGCAAAGGACCTGAGGGCAGAATACGCCCGTTTCCAACGCCATAGCCTCCATCAATCACTAAAAAGGATAAGTCTTTTTGAAGAGCACTATTTTGAAAGCCGTCATCCATGATAATAACGTCAGCACCGGCCTCGTATGCAGCCATACCACCTGACGCTCGATCTTTGGCAACCCAAGTTGGAGCAACAGCAGCCAATAACAGCGGCTCATCTCCCACATCATCAGCGGCATGCCCGCCCAGAACGACTTGGAGAGGTCCATCATATCGCCCGCCATAACCGCGTGAGAGAAAATGAACTTTCCACCCTTCTGCAATCAAGAATTCAGCGATAGAAAGGGCAACCGGCGTTTTACCAGCGCCTCCTGCAACGACATTTCCAATGCAAATAACCGGGATGGGGAGTTTTTTTTGAAGTCCCCGTTTTCTCTTAATTTTGTCCGCAAGTCTATAAAGCACGCTAATTGGGATCAAAAGCGCTGAAATTATTGATTTTTCACTCTCGTTCCAAAACTTAGGAGCCTTCACTTATTCCGTCTCCACCAGAGCATCCTCAACACGTTTAACCAAGTGTCCTAGAAGCGCTTCCCCTTTTGTCACCACTTCTGTCGCATTTTCCGATAACGCCGCACGGTATCGTACCTCTGTTAATAGCTTATATGTAACAGCAACCAAGTCAGATCCATCCTTTACCCCGATTACACCTTTATTATTTTTCAGATCTTCGACAATTTCCAAAAAATTACTCATGTCGGGTCCATGCATAATGGCACAATTCAATCTAGCGGCCTCTAATAAATTTTGCCCGCCTTTTTGCACTAACGATCCCCCCATGAAAACTACATCCACCAGCCGGTAGAACAGACCCAATTCCCCAATTGTGTCGGCGAGGTAGATATCTGTGTCAGGCTCGACAGGATGTCTTTGAGAGCGGCGAGCCACTTTAAAGCCTGCATCTTGTAATTTACTCATTATCTCTTCACCGCGCTCTGGATGACGAGGAACAATGATTGTCAGAAGTTTTTTCACCTTTGGCTTCATAGCAAGGTGGGCAGACGCTATTATAGCTTCTTCCCCTTTGTGAGTACTGGAAGCTAACCAAACTTTTCTGTCTTTGACAGCTACCTTCATGTCGCGAAATCGTTCATTTCGAAAAGGAAGCGGCGGGGAGCAAAATTTTAGGTTCCCCAGAGCTTCAACCTCTTTTGCGCCTAAATATTTCAACCGTTCGGCAGAAAGATCTGATTGAGCATGGATATAATCAAATTTTTTGAGCAAGCCTTTTATAAGGCCCCCGGTTTTGCGCCACAAATTAAACGATTCATCCGTAATTCGTGCGTTTATCATTAACATCGGGATTTCGCGCCGCGCAGTCTGATTAATCAAATTCGGCCAAATTTCAGATTCCATCCAAATAGCTAGTTGCGGCTGCCAGTATTCTAAAAATCGAATGACCGCTTCTTTGGTATCAATTGGAACAAACTGATGAAACGCCCCCGCAGGTAATCGTTCTTGCATTAAGTTAGCTGAAGTTTTTGTGCCCGTAGTCATCAAAATAGACCGGTCACTATTGCGTGCGAGCAGAACTTTGATCATAGGGAGAGCTGATACCGCCTCCCCAACCGATGCGGCATGTATCCATATGAGCTCCCCAGCTGGGCGCAAACGCGAGGGTTCACCAAAGCGCTCATCAAAACGGCTGGCATCTTCTTTCCCCTCTTCCAAACGCTTATTCAAATGCCGCTTGATAAAGGGGGATGCGATCCACAGCAGCCCATTGTACATTGATAAATACATAAATTTACGAAACCACTTATTTTTGTTTGGATATTGCGGGCACGTCTTCTGGTAGAACAATCACTTGTCCGCAGAGAGTATCAGCATCTTGTGTAATCTTTGTTAAGCTATCTTCTATCATTGTCTTGGCAGCAGTGTATTGCCCATTATCATCCCGCCTTGGAACAACTATGGGATCCCCCCAGATCACGACCCCTCGACTAAAGGGTTTTGGAACAAAAAAACGGTCCCAACTCTTAAGAAGCCGTCCTCTTGTTGTCGAATAGCTTACTGGAAAGATGGGAACCCCGGACATTGCCGCAATACGCACGACGCCATCTTGCACACGCATTCTAGGGCCACGCGGACCGTCAGGCGTAATAACGGCGACTTCGTCTCGCTTAATGGCTTTAAGCATTTCTTTTATCGCTGGCATCGCGCCTTTGGAACTTGATCCACGGATGCTTTCTTGTCCCCAATGTTTAATTGTCCGTGCTATTATTTCACCATCCCCATGATGAGAGATAAGGACATTGACCTTGGTTTTCTTCTGCACAGAAATTGGCATCATCAGCAATCGCCCATGCCAAAAAGCTAGAATGAAGGGCTTTCCCTGATCCATATATTCGTTGGGAACGTCACTGTTCAGAACTTGCCAACGTGACGTGCGATAAACAAACCAGATATAGCCAGCAGAAAGCCTGCTAATCACAGCTTTCATTCCGTCACTTTTCAGAAATTTCTTGAACGCCTTCACTATATCATTCTTCCTCTACAGATGCATAAACCATGCATATATCCTGATAGGAGTTGTTTTTCCACAATATTTGCTAAACACAGTAACAGGGGTCTCACTCTCATATTGCAGTAGGCTTTATAAAACACTAACCTTCTGCCATAATTTCTTAGTAAATATTGTTACTCAATTTAACGCCCCCTAATGGATTCTCCTGATGAAATCTCAAGACCGCCCTGAAATTTGGCATTCAGCTTGCCCTCATGATTGCCCATCTACTTGTGCATTGGAAATCGAAAAACTCCCTGACAATACAATTGGCCGGGTCAGAGGTGCTGCTGATAACACCTATACGGCCGGCGTGATCTGCGCAAAAGTGGCCCGCTATGCGGAACGGACGCACCATCCCGATCGGTTGATGCATCCGCTAAAACGCGTTGGAGCAAAAGGTTCAGGAGAATGGGAGCAAATTAGCTGGGATACCGCCCTTGATCATGTGGCTGAGGAATTTTTAAAACGAGAAGCTCAATACGGCTCAGAAACTATATGGCCGTATAATTATGCCGGTACTATGGGTCTTGTCCAGCGGGACGGTATTGATCGCTTGCGTCATGTGAAAAAATACTCGGGGCAACACTCCACTATCTGTGTCAATCTTGCGCGGGCCGGTTGGCAAGCTGGCACGGGGGCCTATCGCGGCGCAGATCCCACTGAAATGGCTAAATCTGATCTCGTTGTGATTTGGGGAACCAATGCAGTTCATACCCAGATCAATGTGATGACCCATGCGACACGCGCCCGTAAAGAACGCGGCGCCAAAATCATTGTTATTGATCCTTATAAAAATGCGACAGCCCTGACCGCAGATACTCATTTGATGCTGCGCCCAGGAACAGATGGGGCTCTTGCCTGCGCTGTCATGCATCTGCTTTTTAAAGACAATATGGCGGATCGCGCCTATCTTGAAAAATACACAAAAGGGTATGAAGCACTAGAAAAGCACCTTGAAACTCGGACACCGGAATGGGCATCTGAGATAACCGGATTGAGTGTCGCTGAAATTGAAGAATTTGCCTCATTAGTCGGTCAGACTAAAAAAACATTCTTTCGTCTGGGATATGGATTCTCAAGAAGCCGAAATGGTGCCGTGAATATGCATGCGGCCCTTTCCATCCCCGCCGTTAGTGGTGCGTGGCAATATGAAGGCGGCGGTGCGTTTCATACCAATGGGGAACTTTACCATTGGAATAAGGAGCTTATTGAAGGATTGGATGCTGTTGATCCTGATATCAGAATCCTGGATCAATCCCGAATAGGACCTGTTTTGATGGGAGACGAAGGAGATCTCGGGGACGGCCCTCCAATAACGGCTCTGTTAATCCAAAGTACAAATCCTATGGATGTGGCACCAAATCTTGCAAAAGTGCATAAAGGGTTTGCCCGCGAAGATCTGTTTGTCTGCGTACATGAACAGTTCATGACCGAAACGGCAAAGATGGCTGATATTATTTTGCCTGCCACCACTTTTGTTGAGCATGATGACATTTATCAAGGCGGCGGACAAAATCACATTTTGATGGGAGCGAAGGTCATTGAACCCCTCGGAGAGTGCCGATCCAACCATGAAGTAATCACAGCCCTTGCGAAAAGGCTTGGTGCGAAACATCGTGGTTTTGACATGACATCAATGGAAATCATTGACGAGACACTTAAAGTGTCCGGTTGGCCTGACGCCGAAACGGTAAGCTCAAAAAAATGGATCAATACACAAGTACCTTTTGAACAGGCCCATTTTCTTGAGGGTTTTGGACATGCCGACGGCAAATTCCATTTCTCCCCGGACTGGTCTTTAATCGGGCCTGATTTTGCTGGAATGCCGGCCCTTCCCGATCATTGGGACGTGATCATGAAAGCCGATAACGATCACCCCTACCGTTTGGTGACAGCGCCAGCACGCAATTTCTTGAATACGACATTTACAGCCACGCCCACTTCTCTTAAACGAGAAAAGCGACCTACTGTCATGCTTCACAGCAAAGATGCAACAACTATTGGCGCAAAACAAGACGATCTGGTTCGCATGGGAAATGCGCAAGGATCTTTGCTAATTCATGTTGTTTTATTTGATGGATTGCTTCCGGGCACTGTGATTGTAGAAGGTATCTGGCCAAATGATGCTTTCATAGAAAAAATCGGGATTAATTTGCTCGTAGGCTCGGACGCGGCAAAACCTAATGGCGGGGCTGCCTTTCACGATAGTGCCGTTTGGATAAAACTAGAGCAGTAGATAAAAAATTATCGATTTCAAGTGAGTATGTACTTTATCCAATATTTGAATAGCGTACACTAAGATCATCGAATTGGGGGACGACATGAAAAAATCACTAAAGGCCTTAAAATCTGCTGCAATTATGGGCTTGGTTGCCGCATCCTTTTTATCCGCTTCGGCTTCTTTCGCAGCGGATAAAACTCTTGCCGTCACGGCAATTGTTGAGCATCCAGCACTGGACGCTGTGTATAAGGGATTATTGGACGAATTGACCAAGCTTGGTTATAAAAAAGGCGAAAACCTGACCGTCCAATACCAAACTGCTCAAGGGGATATTCCAACAACGGTGCAAATCGCCAATAAATTCGTTGGGGCAGAACCTGACGTGATTGTTGGTATTTCTACACCGTCCGCGCAAGCGATCATCGCAAAAGCACCAAAAAATCAAGCGGTTGTTTTTACGGCAGTGACTGATCCTGTCGGCGCAAAACTCGTCAGTAATTTAGAAAAACCCGGCGGAAATGTTACCGGCACATCAGATATGTCGCCGATAAGCAAACATCTCGAACTTATCAAAACTGTCGTACCAAACGCCAAAAAAGTGGGCGTTCTTTATAACCCTGGGGAGGCAAATTCCGTTACACTTCTTGAAGCACTTGAGCGCGACGCCCCCGCATTAGGCCTGACGATTGTTCGAGCTGGCGCCAATAACAGTGGTGCGGTCTTATCTTCTGCCAGAAGCTTAGTTGGAAAAGCAGATGTGATCTACGTCCCCACGGACAACACAATTGTGTCCGCCTTTGAAGCTGTCGTGAAGGTTGGTATTGATGGTCAAATTCCCGTATTCGCTGGGGATACAGATAGTGTGAAGCGAGGCGCTGCCGCGGCCCTTGGGTTTAACTATTATGATGTTGGACGCCAGACAGGAAAATTGGTTGCTAAAATTTTTGAAGGCGCAAATCCGGGTGATCTGGCTGTCGAACTTCCAACAATTTTAGAATTGTTTGTAAACCCTGCCTCTGCTGAGAAAATGGGACTGACAATTCCAGCTTCCGTGATTTCTTCAGCAAAGCACGTCGTTAAATAATAAGGGTAGGGGCTAAATTTTGAGCCTAATAGCGTTTTTAGGAGCGATTGAGCTAGGATTTATCTATGGCTTGGTCGCTCTGGGCATTTTTATATCTTTCCGTATTCTGGATTTTCCAGATTTGACGGTTGATGGCTCCTTCCCCCTTGGGGCAGCGGTATCCGCAGCGCTAATTGTTGCTGGTTGGGACCCGTATCTTTCAACCATGATTGCGATTACAGCCGGCTGCACTGCCGGTTTAATCACAGCTTGGCTCAACGTAAAAATGAAGATTTTAAACCTTCTGGCCAGCATCCTGACCATGATTGCCCTATATTCTATCAACCTGCGTATAATGGGGCGCCCAAATGTTGCACTGATCACGGAAGAGACTATCTTAACGCCCTTTACAGATCTAGCGGACATGCTTGAGATTCGGAGTTATATCCTGATGCCAATCGTGTTTTTTATCTTTGCCGTCATCGTGAAGTACGCTCTTGATTGGTTTTTAGCCTCCCAAGTGGGGCTTGCCATGCGGGCAACCGGTGCCAATTCCAAAATGGCTCGCGCAAACGGTATTTTTGACGGACGGATGATCTTGCTCGGAATGGCAATGGCAAACGGACTTGTCGCCTTTGCAGGGGCTCTATTTGCTCAGAGCCAGGGCTCTGCCGACGTGACCATGGGGGTTGGTGTGATTGTTATCGGTCTTGCCTCTGTCATCGGCGGGGAAGCACTCTTGACGCCTAGAACCATAACGCGGGCGACACTAGCCTGCATTCTGGGATCAATCGTTTATTGGTTAGCCGTTAGTTTGGCGCTGAATGCCGACTTTATCGGATTGGAAGCACAAGACTTGAAACTCGTAACGGCCATCTTGGTTGCCTTAGCTCTTATCCTACCGGGCAGCCGTTTTGCCAAATTTATCCGTAAAGGCGTCAAATCATGATCGTTTGCGAGAATTTGCGCATTACCTTCAACAAAGGAACGGTTATGGAAACCAAGGCGCTTTGCGGCCTTGATCTGACTGTTCCTAAAGGTCAATTTGTATCCGTTATCGGATCGAACGGATCGGGGAAATCCACAGCCCAAAATGCTATCGCTGGCGAACTTCCTTTGGACGAAGGACGGATTATTGTTAATGACATCGATATTAGCAAATGGCCGGCCCCAAAAAGAGCGGGTTTAGTTGCCCGGGTTTTTCAAGATCCACTCGCAGGGTCATGCGAAAATCTGACCATTGAAGAGAATATGTCCCTCGCTTACATGCGCGGACGTCGCCGCGGACTTGGCCGATCCGTTCCAAAGTCTGCTCGTGACGAATTTCGAGAAAAATTATCCCGACTTGGCCTTGGGCTAGAGAATCGGTTGGGAGATTTGATGGGATTACTATCAGGTGGACAAAGGCAGGCTGTGAGCTTGCTGATGGCATCCTTACAGCCCTCTAGTGTTCTGATGCTGGATGAACATACATCTGCACTGGACCCGCGGATAGCAGCCTTTGTTATGGAGCTGACCAGAGACATTGTTGCAGAAAACAATCTGACAGCCATCATGGTTACTCATTCGATGAGACAAGCTCTTGATTACGGAGAGAGGACAGTGATGTTGCATGGAGGTCGCGTTGTACTGGATGTATCCGGCACCGAGCGCGAAGGTCTCGGCGTACCGGATCTTATCCAGATGTTTGAGAGAACTCATGGGGAAGAGTTATCTGACGATAGCCTTCTCTTAGGCTAACTATTTTGTTAGATCAGGCCTAAGCTTTTGAGCTCTGCAGCCATTTCTGGGGACATTTCGCCTTCGGTGTCTTCGTCTTCGGTCACTTCTTCAACAAGGTCGCGGAGATCGCGCGGAGCGTCTTCCACTTCCAGATAACGCCATCCTTTATGAGGATTACGAACGGCCTGTTCAGTTTCCACCAATTCTGGATCTAGGATAAGCCCGCATTTCTCACCATCGGTGTCATACAATATCTCCAACTCAGTAATTCGTTGGCGAACAGCAATATGACCTTGAATGATCCAGTAAACAGAACCACCATCAAGGAGGTCAGCCTCACGCTGAGGACGCTGTGTTGTGACATGGCAAAGAGGGCCCGCAATCATGCGACGCTGTTGCAGGGAACGAAGTTGGTCTATGGACGTAACGCCCACTGAAATTATTATTAAATGTACAGTCATAGAGCCTTAGATAATATGTTTCTCATCAACAGTCACTAGTCGAGTTTATTTTTTATTGCTTTTGCAACACTTGAAACCGGTGGACGACCCAAAAAATCAGATATGAACCAGGCCGTTTTAACCAATTTTTTCAAATCGATACCTGTTTCTATACCCATTCCGTCGAGCATATAAACGATGTCTTCGCTGGCGACATTTCCTGTAGCCCCCGGTGCGTAAGGACAGCCGCCTAATCCTGCGACAGAACTATCGAGTCGCGTAATACCAATTTCCAAGGCTGCATGTAAATTGGCCAACGCCTGACCATAGGTGTCGTGGAAATGGACACCAATAACATCAAGCGGGATCACATCAGCAACAGCTTCCAGAACCCGTCGGGTTTTTATAGGCGTCCCAACACCGATTGTATCGGCGATGGAGATTTCATACGCCCCCATATCATAAAGTTTCTTCGAAACCTCAGCCACTTTCGCTGCCGATATCTCTTCACCGAAGGGACTTCCGAAGGCACAAGAGACACTTGCCCGAACAGGAGTACCGTCTTTTTTGGCGGCGTCAACAACGGGTTGGAAGCGCATCAAACTTTCATCGATTGAGCAATTAATATTTTTTTGACTGAAGATCTCTGATGCACCGCTGAAAATCTCAATTTCATCGGCTTTGCTGGCAACAGCACCTTCATAGCCCTTCATATTAGGCGTCAAAACGGAATATATAATCCCATCCTGACGCTTAATTTCCGCCATCACATCTGCCGTATCCGCCATTTGAGGCACCCACTTAGGAGACACGAAGCTACCAGTTTCAATGGCTGTAACGCCAGCATCCACAAGGCGTTCAATCAACTCCACTTTAATAGCGGTGGGAACGATTCCGGCCTCGTTTTGAAGACCATCACGGACCCCAACCTCAAATAACCGGACAGCAGATGGATAACTCATTTGGTTTATTCCTCTTCTTCGAAGCGAATAAGAAGGATGCCTTCTTCCACTTGATCGCCGGTCTCAAAAAATACGTCGGCGACAACGCCGTCTACCGACGCCATCAATGTATGTTCCATTTTCATGGCTTCCATAACGATCAACGTATCGCCCTTAGTCACCGCATCACCGGCAGCAACGGACACTTGAATGATTTTACCAGGCATAGGTGACATAATCGCACCGACCCCACCATCATCGCCGCTACCGTCGAAATCAGCGGCCACGCGGATAACATCCACTTGTTTGCCACCAGAGATGACAACCAGTCGCAAACCGTCCAGAACAACACTTGCCGAGATAATATGGCCGTTTATGGAAGCCCGCAGGCTCCCATCTGCCATTTGATGACCAGAGACCACCATATCGCCCGATGGTAGGGACATAATATAATCATCACCGCGGCTTTCGACCGCGACGTGAATATCATCCTCAATTCCAGCAAACGTAAAATCCACATGGGCAATATCATTCATGCGCCATGCACTGATATCGTTCCAAGGTGAGTATGGATCCGTAGAATCTGAGGCTTTTTGTGCGTTCAAATCCCTGTCATTGAGAAGAAGCTGCAGCACGGCTAAGGCAACATGCTCGTCCGTCACAGGTGGTTTTTCTGGAATTAGATCGTCTTTGAACCGTTCAATGAACCCTGTATCCAAATCCGCGTCGGCAAATGCCCTGTGACTTGCAACATTCTTCAAAAATTCAAGATTAGTGGCAAGACCTGCAACTTCGTAGGATCCAAGAGCAGATTGCATTTTTCGAAGCGCTATATCTCGAGTTTCACCCCACACAATGAGCTTCGCAATCATAGGATCGTAGAAAGGGGTAACCGTATCCCCTTCGCGAACACCTGTATCAACCCGAACGTCGTCACTTTCAACGGGTGCTCTTAACCGAAGAAGTGGTCCGGTAGCAGGCAAGAAATCATTATCCGGATCTTCTGCATACAGACGTGCTTCCAAGGAGTGACCAGAAATGGACAATTCTTCTTGAGCTAGCGGAAGCTTGCCTCCCGCCGCTACGACCAGTTGCCAGTGAACTAAATCCTGCCCGGTGATCATTTCAGTCACGGGATGCTCTACCTGCAAACGAGTATTCATTTCCATGAAATAGAAGCCGTCATCCTTTAAGCCATCCGTAACGTCAGCGATGAATTCAATTGTACCAGCGCCTTCATAACTAATAGCTTTGGCAGCAGCCACAGCCGCCGCCCCCATTGCAGCGCGCATGGTTTCGGGCATCTCTGGCGCAGGCGCTTCTTCAATGACCTTCTGATGACGCCGTTGCAGGGAACAATCCCGCTCGAACAAGTG
Source organism: Sneathiella sp. (assembly GCA_036960695.1). GTDB lineage: Bacteria > Pseudomonadota > Alphaproteobacteria > Sneathiellales > Sneathiellaceae > Sneathiella. The sequence continues at coordinate 17,516 of JBALXM010000043.1, read as the reverse complement.
AACGGCGTTTCCATGGCTATCGGCAAAAACCTGAATTTCAATATGTCGTGGTTTAATCAGATATTTTTCGATTAGAACACGATCGTCTCCAAAGGCATTAGCAGCCTCCCGCATGGCTGAGCCTAGGGCGTCAGAAAATTCATCTGCGCTGTCAACGCGGCGCATTCCTTTCCCGCCGCCACCCGCAACGGCCTTGATCAAAACCGGATAGCCAATTTTGATGGCCTCTTCCGCCAACAGAGCTGGATCTTGATCTTTCCCATGGTAGCCAGGCACCACAGGGACGCCCGCCTCGACCATCATGGCCTTTGCAGCATCTTTCAGTCCCATAGCGCGAATGGCATCGGCAGGGGGTCCAATAAACGCAACACCAGCGGCTTTACATTTTTCAGCAAAATCGGCATTTTCAGACAAGAAACCATAGCCGGGATGGATCGCCTCCGCCCCGGTTTTCTTAGCAATTTCCAAAATTGCATCTGCTTTGAGATAACTCAAAGACACTTCAGCGGGACCGAGGAGCACAGCTTCATCAGCCATCTGAACGTGACGTGCGGCCTTATCTGCTTCTGAATAAACCGCAACCGTTTTAACGCCGAGCTTGCGGGCTGTATCCATGACGCGACAGGCAATTTCGCCGCGATTTGCAATGAGTATTTTTTGAAACACCGGTTAATTCACCTTTATTAGGATTTATTCCAGGAGGCTTTGCGCTTGTCAAGAAACGCAGTAATGCCCTCTCTCGCTTCGTCAGTTTTGCGGCGTGCGGCAATACGATATGCCGTTGCCGTGATCACGTCTTGCTCAATTGGGCGCCCCGCAACAGTGTAAATAAGATCTTTTGAATCTGCCATTGCACCCGGCGCATTTGCCATAATCTGATTTAGGATACGATCCCGTGCCTCTGCCAGATGATGAACATCCTCAACCAGCTCATGAAGTAGTCCCAAACGATACGCTTCTTCCGCATTAAAGACTTCTGCAGTCAGGAAATACCTGCGGCAGGCGCGAACACCGATCGCTTCAACAACATACGGGGAGATAACAGCGGGAAGGAGACCCAATTTTACTTCTGACAAGCAAAATTTTGATGCCTTAACGCCGATCGCAATATCACATGCTGAAACCAGACCGAGACCTCCGCCATAAGCCGCCCCTTGAACCAACGCAATGGTTGGTTTTGGGATGGCGTGTAGGTTTTTAAGCATACGGCCAAGGGCAAGACTATCTTCACGATTGTCGTCTTCAGTAAAGCCAGAAGCCCGCTTCATCCAGTTAAGGTCAGCACCAGCGCAGTAGCTTTTACCGGCTGCGGCCACGACAACAGCGCGGACGCCTTCTTGATTGGCGAGATCTTCAAATATGTCGCCCAGACGCTCGATCAGCTCTTCATCAAACGCATTATGCACTTCTGGACGATTTAACGTAACAGTTGCAATTCCCTCATTGGAGAAATGCAATACAGCAGATTCTTCACTCATAATACGGTCCTTACATTCTAAAGAGGCCAAATTTCGTTGGCTCGACTGGGGCATTTAACGCAGCTGAGATTGCAAGTCCCAAAACCCGCCGACTATCAACAGGATCAATAATACCATCGTCCCAAAGCCGTGCACTTGAGAAGTAAGGGTGACCTTCCTTCTCATATTGTTCCTGAATGGGTGCTTTAAAGGCAGCTTCGTCTTCTGCGCTCCAACTCTCCCCTCTCGCTTCCATTCCGTCCCGCTTTACAGTAGCTAAAACAGACGCTGCCTGCTCTCCGCCCATAACGGAAATCCGAGAATTAGGCCACATCCAAAGCATACGCGGATTATAAGCTCGGCCACACATGCCGTAGTTTCCAGCGCCAAACGATCCACCAAATATCATTGTGAATTTAGGCACCTTTGCCGTAGCAACTGCCGTTACGAGCTTGGCACCGTTTTTAGCAATGCCCCCGCTTTCATATTTTTGACCAACCATAAAACCGGTGATGTTCTGTAAAAATACAAGGGGGATATTTCGCTGGCAGCAAAGCTCGATAAAATGGGCACCCTTTTGCGACGATTCTGAAAATAAAATTCCGTTATTCGCAATGATTCCTACTGGGTATCCGTGGATATGGGCAAAGCCCGTCACCAAAGTCGTGCCATATAGTTTTTTAAATTCATCGAATTCAGAGCCATCCACAAGGCGTGCAATAATCTCCCGGACATCAAACGGTTGGCGCGTATCTTCAGGAATTAAGCCATAAATCTCTTTGGGATCAAAGAGTGGCTCTTTTGGTTTTCGAATATCAAGCGGCATTGGCTTGGGTTTATTGAAAGTAGCCACAATATTCCGCGCCAACTCCAACGCATGTAGGTCATTTTCGGCATAATGATCCGTAACACCAGATGTTCTTGAATGGACATCCGCGCCGCCCAGATCTTCAGCGGAGACAACCTCCCCGGTCGCAGCCTTCACCAAGGGTGGCCCTGCGAGGAAGATCGTCCCTTGATCTTTAACGATAATACTTTCGTCCGACATGGCGGGCACATATGCACCGCCCGCGGTGCATGAACCCATCACAACAGCGACTTGCGGAATGCCTTCTGCAGACATATTAGCCTGATTGTAGAAAATCCGGCCAAAATGCTCCTTATCAGGAAAAACATCTTGCTGATTTGGAAGGTTGGCTCCGCCAGAATCGACTAGGTAAATGCAAGGCAAGTTATTTTGCTGCGCCACTTCCTGTGCACGAAGATGTTTTTTCACGGTTAAGGGATAATATGTTCCCCCTTTAACCGTGGCATCATTACAAACGATGACGCACTCCCGACCGGAGACACGCCCAATACCGGTAATAATACCGGCTGAACTGATCTCTCCGCCATACATATCCCAAGCTGCGAGCTGACCCAGCTCCAAGAAAGGAGACCCTGGATCGAGAAGCTTACGCACCCTCTCTCGCGGGAGGAGCTTTCCGCGCGCTAGATGTTTTGCACGGGCGCGCTCGCCGCCACCTTGTTTGACAAGCGACACCTTTTCGCGAAGGTCGGATACAAGACCTTCCATATGATCGGCATTCGCCTTAAAGGCGTCGCTTCGAGTATTAAGATTGCTTTTTAAAACAGACATTTACGCAAAATTCCTTTTTGCAGAAATGGGATAAACGGGATCAGTGATATTTAGTATTTTGTACTTCTGTATTATCAAGTCCTTGGCGGCGGCGAGGCTTTGTGGTAGGCCTCCTAGCCTTAACAAAGAACAATAAGGGAGCCAAAAATGGCCTATAAAGCGTTTGACCTTAGCGGAAAGGTCGCCCTCATAACAGGTGGTAACGGCGGTATTGGACTTGGCATGGCCAAGGCAATTGCAGAAGCTGGCGGTGACGTTTGCATTTGGGGAACGAACGAGACTAAGAACGCTGCGGCGATCGAAGAATTGAAACCCTTTGGCACAAAAGTCGACGCATTGACGTGTAACGTGGGAGATCAGAAAGAAGTTCAAGACTGCTTCGCTGAAACTCTCAACCGTTTTGGGCGTGTGGACGGATGTTTTGCCAATGCTGGTATTTCTTCTGGTAAATCGTCCTTTTTGGACATCGAAGAAAAAGAATGGCAGCGCATAATTAATGTCAATCTGGATGGCGCCTTTTACACGTTGCAAGAAGCCACTAAACATATGGTCGAGCGCGCGAAAAATGGAGACCCCGGAGGACGTCTTGTTGGTACGGCAAGCCTTGCTGCTATCTCTGGCGCCGCAAGGAATGAGCATTATGCTGCCACTAAAGGCGGTTTGATTTCCATGCTTAAAGCGATCTCTGTTGAGTTCGCCGGTAAAGGCATCACAGCCAACGCCATTTTGCCCGGATGGATCGAAACGGCCATGACGGAGCCCGCTTTCAACTGGAATAAGTTTGCTGACAATGTGAAGCCCCGTATTCCCGCCCGTCGCTGGGGCAAGCCCGAGGATTTCGGCGGTATCGCAGTTTACATTATGTCTGATGCCAGCTCGTACCATACGGGCGATACTTTCCTTATTGATGGTGGCTATTTCTTATTCTAACAGCCACAGAGATGATCCCGGCCCCTTAACGGTGCCGGGAATTATTCAAGACTTCTTTGCTTTAAAACCAAGATACTGATCTATGTGGGAGATACGATCTGCTCCCCAAAACACCTGTTTTCCAACGCGGAACCACGGCATTCCAAAAGCACCACTTTCCACAGCCGCCTCGGTTGATGCGATCATTGCTGCTTTAGCATCCCCATTAGTAAGGGCCCCTTCAATCAAAGAAAAATCGATACCAAGATCTTTTGCTATGCCTTCAAGATCTGAAAGCTCAGTGATCTCTTCACTTTTTGCCCAGAATTTCTCGAATACTGCTTCGGCAAATTTCTTGCCCATCTCACTGTCTTTTTCGCTCACGGCATAAAAAGCTAAACGAGCAAGTTTTGCATCCACAGGGAATACGGCAGGAGGTGCCATTGGGAGGCCCGCTAATTTAGCAGAACGCCCAGCATCCATCAGAATATACTTTGATTTTTGAGGAAGAGCATTCGGCCCAACATTGGTGGCACCAATTGCTTTCCATACATGTCCCAGTGACAAGGGACGCCAAATCACTTCTACGCCCTGCCGCTTGCCGACCTCTTCAATCTGCTTTGCCGCTATATAAGCGTAGGGAGAGACATACTCAAAAAAGAACTCAATTGGATCATTCATTATTATTATTTCCATTAGTTTTAAGGGCCATTTCCATTACCATCCACCTGTTGAGAGCCATTCGTCAATTTGAACAATACGATCGGCACCCCAGAAAGGTTCTCCGTCGACGATGAAAAAGGGAGCGCCAAAAACCTTCTTTTCATCCACAATTTCCACGACAGATGTTTTATAGGCATCCTTTAGATCTTTATCTTGAACAGCCTCAGAAAACACATCTTCATCAATGGGAAGCTTTCGGACAATATCCAAAATGACTTCAGTACTTGATATATCCTGTCCTTCGACAAAATAAGCTGCAAATACAGCTTGGGCGAATTCCTTCGCCAAGTCAGTATTTTTTCCGCAAAGCCAATAGAAGCCACGCGAAGCCAAAATTGTAAGCTTAGGAAATTCCGACGGCATATTGAAAGGAATGTCATATTTTCGGGCTGTACGATCAAAATCCAGTAGAGAATATTCACCTTTGCGGGGATAGATCGTCAACGGACCTGTATTCTCCCCTTTGAAGGCCGTTCCTAGCATGAAAGAACGCCATTCCACAGTACGCCCATGCTTTTCTGCGACAGCTTCAATCATCTTGCTGCCCAAATACGCATAGGGAGAAGAAAAATCGAAATAGAATTCAATAATCTCTGACATCTTGATATCCTTTAAGCCGCAAGATTTCGCGCAATAACAAGTTTTTGGATATCGGATGTGCCTTCGTAAATCTGGCAAACTCGAACATCCCGGTAGATCTTCTCAACTGGGTAGTCTGCAATAAACCCGTTACCGCCTAATGTCTGAATGGCGGCTGAACAGACTTCCTCTGCCATTTCGGAGGCAAAGAGTTTGGCCATACTGGCTTCTGTCAAGCAAGGCAGGCCTGCATCTTTCAAAGTTGCCGCATGAAGAACCATTTGCCGAGCGACTTCTACCTTGGTCGCCATGTCTGCTAGGCGAAACCCAACAGCCTGATGTTCAATAATCGGTTTATCAAAAGTGACTCGCTCTTTTGCATAATCGATTGCGTGGTTGAGAGCGGCTTGTGCCATACCAACGCTTTGCGCGCCAATACCAATGCGACCAGTTTCCAAATTAGCCAGCGCAATTTTATAACCAGCACCTTCGGCCCCGAGCATATTTTCCGCGGAAACCCGCACATTCTCAAAATCAATTTGGCAGGTATCTGACGCTTTCTGTCCCAACTTATTTTCAACAGATGTCACGCGATATCCATCACTGTCTGTCGGCACAATAAAGCAGCTAATGCCCCTTTTGCCCGCATCCACATCCGTCACGGCGAAAACCAGCGCAATCCCGCCTATTTTACCAGATGTAATAAATTGCTTAGTCCCATTTATCACATACTCTCCGCCGTCTTTTACGGCTTTGGTTTTCAAGGCAGACGCATCAGATCCCGCATGGGGTTCTGTCAGGCAAAAAGCACCAATCATCTGACCTTTAGCGAGAGGCACAAGAAATTCCTGTTTTTGTGCTTCCGTGCCATCTTTTAGTAAAGCAGCGCAGCAAGGTGAGTTATTCACGCTCATAACCGTAGAGACCGCGCCATCACCGCCCGCAATTTCTGTCAATGCCAAGGCATAAGAGACAAAATCTGTTTCTGCCCCGCCATAATTATCTGGAATGGTCATCCCCATCAATCCAAGGGCACCCATTTCATCAAAAACTTCTTTAGGGATAGCGGCGGCCTGCTCCCAAGCCGCACTGTTTGGTGCCAGACGATTGGCTGCAAAATCCCGTGCCATATCACGGATCATGGTCTGTTCTTCATTCAAGATCATAGTACTACATATCCTATCGTCTGGTATCCAACTTTTAGTTAGTTCACAAGCTCTACAGCCATTGCCGTGGCTTCGCCGCCACCGATGCAAAGAGCCGCAATGCCGCGTGTCTTGCCATATTTTTCAAGGGCGGACAAAAGCGTCACAACAATACGGGCTCCGGATGCGCCAACAGGATGACCCAAGGCGCAGGCACCGCCGTGAACATTTACCTTGTCATGATCGAGACCAAGGTCTCTCATCGCGGCCATAGCAACGACGGCAAAGGCTTCATTGATCTCGAATAGATCAACATCGTCTTTGGTCCAATTGACTTTATCCATCACTTTACGGATTGCATCGATTGGGGCCATCGTAAATTCAGAGGGTTTACGGGCATGTGTTGAATGAGCAAGGAAACGCGCGATTGGCTTCAAGCCGCGCTTCTTGGCTTCAGATTCAGTCATCATAACCAAAGCTGCCCCGCCATCTGAGATGGAAGAGGCATTTGCCGCAGTCACAGTGCCGTCTTTTGCAAAAGCAGGCTTCAATGTTGGGATTTTATCAGGATTGCCTTTAAGGGGCTGTTCGTCCTGATCAATCACAGTCTCCCCTTTGCGGGTTTTTACTGTGACAGGTGCGATTTCACTGGCAAAACTGCCATCTTCAGTCGCTTTTTTTGCGCGGGCCAAAGATTCAATGGCATAGGCATCTTGATCGGCCCGTGTGAATTGATACAATGTTGCAGTTTCTTCAGCAAAGCTGCCCATTAGGCGGCCTTCTTCATACGCATCTTCCAACCCATCAAGGAACATGTGATCTTTTACAGCACTATGGCCGAGGCGTAGACCGTCGCGTACTTTTGGCAAGATATAGGGAGCATTCGTCATGCTCTCGAAGCCACCAGCAACCATAACATCGGCGCTACCAGCTTTAATCGCATCATGAGCATACATTGCAGCCCGCATACCAGAACCACACATCTTGTTCACGGTCGTGCACCCAACGCTGTCAGGAATTCCGGCACCAAACGACGCTTGGCGTGCAGGCGCTTGACCAAGACCTGCGGGGAGAACACACCCCATGATGACTTCATCAATATCATCGCCTGTAACGCCTGCGCGTTTCATAGCTTCTTCAATAGCAATGGATCCTAAGGCTGGCGCTTTTACAGCCGCCAAATCGCCTTGAAAACCACCCATTGGGGTGCGGGCCATACCCACGATTACAATAGCTTCGTCTGTCATAATTCTCTCCAATTTACAAATTTTTGTTTTTGCTTATCTCTTTTTTACGCTGTTTCATTGAACAATTCACGACCAATCAACATACGGCGAATTTCACTTGTTCCAGCGCCAATTTCATACAATTTCGCATCTCTGAGCAAACGGCCTGTTGGGTAATCATTAATATAACCATTGCCACCCAGGGCCTGAATTGCCTCAAGCGCCATCCAGGTTGCTTTCTCCGCTGCATACAAGATAACACCAGCGGCGTCTTTACGGTTAGTCTCACCGCGATCACAGGCTTTTGCAACCGTGTATACATAGGCCTTACAAGCATTCATCGTGGAATACATGTCAGCGATTTTACCCTGCATCAGCTGGAAAGTGCCAATTGGTTGTCCGAACTGTTCCCGGTCGTGGATGTACGGGATCACTGCGTCCATGCAAGCATTCATGATACCTAGCGGGCCGCCAGATAGAACAACTCGTTCGTAATCAAGACCACTCATCAACACGCGAACGCCTTCGTTAAGCGGGCCCAAAACATTTTCTTCAGGGACTTCGCAATCTTCAAAGACGAGCTCACATGTGTTCGATCCACGCATTCCTAACTTGTCCAGTTTTTGCGCCGTTGAGAAACCTTTGAAGTCTTTTTCAATAATGAAAGCCGTAATACCGCGCGGTCCGGCATCAGGTTCTGTTTTTGCATAGACCACAAGGACATCTGCATCCGGTCCATTCGTAATCCAGAACTTATTACCGTTCAGGATATAACGATCACCCTTCTTTTCGGCTTTTAATCGCATGGAAACCACGTCAGATCCCGCGCCGGGCTCGCTCATAGCAAGGGCGCCAACATGCTCACCGGAGACTAGTTTGGGTAAGTATTTTGATTTTTGATCTTGGGTTCCGTTTCGGTGAATTTGGTTCACACACAGGTTAGAATGAGCGCCATAAGAAAGACCTACAGAAGCTGACGCCCGGCTAATTTCCTCAACGGCAATACAATGCTCCAAATATCCAAGACCAGAGCCACCATATTCTTCATCAACTGTCATGCCAAGAAGACCTAAATCTCCCATTTTGCGCCAAGCATCCATTGGAAATTCGTTTGTGGAGTCAATCTCTGCCGCACGGGGGGCAAGCTCATTGGCAGAAAAACTCGCGACCGTATCCCGAATCATATCGGCGGTTTCACCCAAATCGAAATTTAAAGTTGGAAAATGAATTGCAGACATAGAAAAGTCCTTTACTTAAGTCATTAGAATTTAGGTGGCGGCCAATGTGACGATTGCACAAGCGCAATGAACACGATCTGATCCATTAATAGCGTAAACGTTAGAACGAACAATTTTCAGGCTTTTACCTGACTTGATAATGTCACCAACAGCGAGAAGCCGATCTCCCTTTGAGGAGCCCAGTAAGTTCATTTTATACTCAACAGTCAAAAACTGCTCGCCAGGCTGCGTCAAAGTCGCCGCCGCAGCGCAAGCAACGTTTTCGGCTAGTGATCCCACAATACCGTTACTAAAAGAGCCATTAGCCTCAGACCAGCTTTCATCAAAGCCAAGGGTCAGTTCACAATGACCGTCCGCTAAATGAGTTATCTCAACACCAAGGTGGCGCATAAACTTCTGACTATCAAACAAGGAAGCTAAGTGCCGATAAGGCTCTAAATCCTGAAGCTTACTCATGACGCTACCTTTTCCCGACCAAGATTGGCATTATCAGATCGCCCTTCCAAACACATCATCGTAAAAATTCCGGTCAAACAGTGGGTCTCAATGCCTTCTTTCACGGCGAATACATCTCCGCTCAAATGGCAAATCTTACCCTCCATCCCAATGACCTTTGCTCGTGCAACAAGACGGTCACCTTCAGATGGGTTTAGAAAATTGACCTTAAAATCGATCGTCAGGACCGTACTATTCTCAGGAAAAATTGAGAAAGCGGCATAGCCCGCGGCGGAATCTGCAAGGGCAGAGACTAATCCACCATGAAAGAAACCATGTTGTTGGGTCAATCCGGCCTGATGAGGCACAGAAATATCGCAAATACCCGGCGATAGCCGAGAAAGATCCGCGCCGATAAACGCCATGAACGCTTGACGCGAGAAACTATCTCTCACGACAGCATCATAATCTGGATTTTTGGGCGCAAAATCAGTCATTCTTATTTACCCGTAAATTTCGGAGTTCTTTTCTCAAGGAAAGCCGCAATTCCTTCAAGGCCATCATTTGTCACAGCCGCCGATACAATGCCGCGCGCCTCAAGCTCCATTTGTGTCTCTAACGTTCCACTAAATGTTTGCAAGAGCAGATCCTTGACCTTCCCATAAGTCTTTGTTGGCCCATCCCCCAATTTTGTTGCTAATGCGAGGGCCTCATTCATGACCTGATCGGCAGGCACGACTTTATTTACAAGTCCCCAATCTAAAGCTTCATCAGCTGTCAGCACCCGGTTTGTCAGCATTAGTTCTTGCGTCCGCCGAAGCCCAATATGCCGCGCAACGTAATATGTCGAACTGCCATCAGGAACCAGTCCAGCATTCGTATAGGCCATGGTAAATTTAGCTTTATCTGATGCAATACAGAGATCACCGCTGCATGCCATGCTAAAGCCTGCCCCAGCCGCCACGCCATTAATTGCCGTAATCATTGGAGCGTCCATTCTGGCAAAACGCGATAAAGCTGCGTGTAAATAAACCGTAAGCTCTTTTAACAATTTGGGCGTATCAGCACCAGCCGCCGCAAAAGAAGACAAATCACCGCCTGCGGAGAAGAAACGACCCGCACCTGTAAAAACAACAGCCCGAATATCTGGATTTTCATCACATTCGATAGACACCTCCATCAACTCCATCCCCATAGTCTTGTTGAGGGAATTTGCGTTATCTGGTCGGTTCATCGTTACAACGGCCACGTTACCGTGACGTTCAAAATCCAGTGTTTCGTAGCCCATGCGTCTCTCCCGTTATTTTGAAAGAGCATAAACAATTTCTAACAATAGATGAAATCGTTTGTTTGGATTGCAATAATAGATATTATCTATAGTTATGGAAATTTATCAGCTTCGCTATTTTTTAGCCGTCGTCGAAACCCGTAATTTTTCAAGGGCTGCTGAGCGCGCTTTTGTAAGCCAACCTACTTTATCTGCTGGCATTAAAAAGCTAGAGATAGAGCTAGATACAAAGCTGTTCGACAGGAGAACACGCAATATTACTTTAACCGAAACGGGGCAGCGTTTTCTGCCGCGGGCAAGAACGGTGATTTATGAGTGTAATGCCGCGAAGCAAGAGGTTTTAAGAAAGACAGCCTTACAGCGATTGCAAATCGGCGTCCTGCGCATCATCCCCGTGCAGGAGCTTTCCTCCCTTTTAGCGGATTTCAAAAAAGCCCACCCGGATGTGCAGATTGCCATTAAGGAAGGGACTTCAGACCAACTTCACTCATGGCTCGAAGAAGGACGGATAAATATTGCCCTTGGCACGGCCCCTGCCGACAGAGAAAAAACGAGTTTTGAGCATTTATTTAACACCAAATGTGTTCTCGCAGTCTCGAAATCTCATCCTTTTTCAGGACGCTCTTCTATTCCATTGGCCCTTTTAAATAGTCTTGATTTCATTCATCGCAGCCATTGCATAACAGAGGTGGAGACCACACGGACATTCGCCCGCGAAGGCGTCAATCCCCATATCGTCTTTAGAACCGATGAGGATGCCAAAGCTCTCTCCTTAACCGCCGCAGGCTTAGGACTTTGCATGCTCCCCGATGTCATCACAGCACCGGGCATTGAATTAATTCCAGTCGATGGGATCAACATCAATAGAACAATTGGCTTATCCCATCTCAAGAATAATGAGGATGCGCTCATTCATTCATTTCGGCTTTTTGCAACAAGCCACAAATGGAAACCGCAAAAAGGCGCTTCTGAAAATCTGGAATGGGCGCGTTAAACCTTATAGAAGGGCGAGAGAGGCGATCCCGAGGAAAGCAACGAAGCCAATAATATCCGTTATTGTCGTCACGAACACACTGGATGCTACGGCAGGATCGATATCGTAATGGTCTAGCGTGATTGGTATTGCCATACCAGCAATTCCTGCCACGATCATATTCATGATCATTGCGACCGCAATAACCCAGCCGATTGTTGAATTATCAAACCAAACCCAAGCGACTATTCCTATCAAAACAGCAAATACAGCGCCATTGATCGCGGCAACGAGCGCTTCTTTCCCCAAAATTCGGTACATATTATTGGATGTCAATTCACGGGTCGCTAGGGCCCGCACCGCAACGGTCAATGTCTGTGTGCCCGCATTGCCGCCCATACTAGCCACAATCGGCATCAGGACAGCGAGAGCGATAACCTTCTCCAACGTCGCATCAAACAATCCAATTGCGGCGGACGCCAAAATTGCTGTTAATAAATTAAGCAGGAGCCACGTAAAACGAGTTCGCGCAATGTTCAGGATCGATCCAAAAAGGTTATCTTCGGCAACACCACCCAAGCGAAGAATATCCTCCTCCGCCTCTTCATTGATAACATCAACAATGTCATCGACTGTAATCATGCCAATCAATGCATGATTTTCATTTACAACGGCCGCCGAAGTTAGGCGATATTGTTGGAATAAATACGCTACTTCTTCCTGATCCATCTCTACGGGCACAAGTTTTTGCTCCCTATCCATCAGCTCTTTCACGGGCGTCTCAGGCTGACTGCGCATTGCACGACCAAGGGGAATAGTGCCAATGGGTCTGTGACGAGGATCTACCACAAAAATTTCATGAAATTCTTCTGGTAATCCCTCTTCAGTATTGCGGAGATACTCATTCGTTTGGCCCATATTCCAATATTCTGGAACAGCAACCACATTTCGCTGCATTAATCGGCCGGCGGCGTCCTCTGGATAGGCAAGCCTTTCCTCGATGACAATCCGATTTTCTGCAGGCAGTTCTTTTAAAATATTCCTTTGTTCATGCTCTTCCAAATCATCGAGAACATCAACAGCCGCATCAAGGTCAAGCTCGGTAACAAGTTCCGCAATTTCTGCGGCTTCCATGTCATCAAAAAGTTCATCCCGAACGGTCTCATCCAAGTCCGAATAAACCTCAGCATCCACCAGATCATCAGCGATCTCGAGCAGCATAGTCCGATGCTTTGGCTTCAACTGTTCGATCAGGTCAGCAACGTCCGCCGTATGAAGCTCAGCCACGACCTGACGAACATGCTCGACCAGACCTAGTCCAAGAGATTCTTTAATCTCCTGAAATAGCTCATCGCTCAAGCCATATTGCTTTTCCTCGTCCTCATGAGCGAGTTCGGGGCCGTCCACCTCATGCTGATTTGGCGGTGCCACCATCAATCAGCCCCTTCAATTAATTTGCGCCGAATGACAGGGCCGCACATCATATTTCCAGCTTCATGGTCTTGTGCGTCCACAGCCGCAATGGCCGTGATATTCACAAGGCCCCGTACCGTAACGGATGGTACTGTTATATGAACTGATTTAGAGAGCCCCACCAAGATAGGGCCAACAGCGATGCCGCTCCCTAAACTTTTCGCGATATTATAGCTAATGTTTGCGGATTCCAGATCAGGCATGATCAACAGATTTGCAGCCCCTTCCATCTTGGAATTAGGGAAAAGAGTGTGTCGAATTTCTGGCACCAACGCCGTATCTGCTTTCATTTCCCCTTCGATTTCAAGATCCGGGTCAATTTCTTTCACCATAGCCAGTGCTTCTTGCGCTCGTTTGGCAGAGGGCAATTCAGCCGAACCAAAATTTGAATAGGACACAAGAGCAACCTTTGGCTCAATACCAAAACGGCGAACTTCATCGGCCGCGAGCAAAGCCAGTTCAGCGAGTTCTTCCGATGTGTGGCTTTCGCGAACTTGAGTGTCAGAGAAAAACAAAGGTCGCCCGTCTGTGATCAATAGATGGAGGGCGGAGGCATGACGGACACCCGCGCGAAGCGGTATTATTCCGCTCACGCGCCGCAAATGTTTACTGTATTTTCCATAAGTTCCGCAAATAAGAGCATCCGCGTGCCCCAAATGAACCATCATTGCACCAATAATTGTCGTGTTTGTCCGGATATGTGCCTTCGCAGTTGCCGGATCCACTCCATCCCGTTCGCGAAGCACATGATACCCTTCCCAATATTCCCGATATCTGGGATCATCGTCTGGATCAACAATCTGAAAGTCTTCGCCGAATTTAAGTCTCAAGCCCAATTTTTCGATGCGAAATTCAATAACCTTCTTACGGCCCACAAGGATTGGGAGAGCAAGACCATCGTCAACAACAGTTTGAACGGCAGATAAAACACGCTCCTCCTCCCCTTCCGCATAGGCAACGCGCATCAATTTTTCGCGTGCTTTATCAAACAAGGGCTTCATAACGAAACGAGTTCGGTAAATGAAGTTGGAGAGCTGCTCGTGATATTGTTCAATGTTATCGAAGGGGCGGCTGGCGACGCCAGTATCCATTGCAGCCTTCGCCACAGCGTAGGACACCTCCACATAAAGCCGTGGGTCAAAGGGCGTTGGGATTAGATATTCTGGGCCAAAACTATGTTGCGTTCCGCCATATGCTTTGGCAACAATATCCGATTGCTCGGCTTGGGCAAGGTCCGCAATAGCCTTAACGGCGGCAACCTTCATCTCTTCATTGATTTCAGTGGCACCAACATCTAAGGCTCCCCTGAACAGATAAGGGAAACAAAGGACATTATTCACCTGATTTGGATAATCAGAACGGCCCGTGGCAATGATGGCATCAGGCCTCACGGCTTTTACTTCTTCGGGCGATATTTCTGGAGTAGGGTTCGCAAGGGCCATAATAATAGGCTTTTCAGCCATAGTCTTGACCATGTCTTGCGTCAACGCGCCCGGACCAGAACATCCAAGAAAAATATCGGCGCCGTCCACAGCTTCTGCCAAATTGCGTTTATTGGTTTTTACAGCAAAGACGGATTTGTAGGGATCCATCTCCACCTTACGACCTTCATAAACAACACCATGAAGATCACTGACAATTATATTTTCTTTCGGCAGACCAAGGCTTACTAAAAGATTCAAACAGGCAAGGGCAGCGGCACCAGCGCCGCAAGCGGCAAGCTTCACATCCTTGATATCTTTCCCCACAACACGCAAACCATTATAGACCGCAGCAGCCACACAAATCGCCGTCCCATGCTGGTCATCATGGAAAACCGGAATATTCATTCTCTCGCGGCACAGCTTTTCAACAATGAAACATTCCGGTGCTTTGATATCTTCCAGATTTATGCCGCCAAAAGTCGGCTCCATGGCAGAAATAATATCCACCAACTTTTCCGGATCTCTTTCGTCCAGTTCAATATCAAAAACATCAACGCCCGCAAATTTCTTGAAAAGGACTGCCTTTCCTTCCATCACAGGTTTCGAGGCAAGAGGACCGATCGCCCCAAGTCCCAACACCGCGGTGCCATTCGTGATCACACCGACCAAGTTTGCGCGAGCAGTATAAGCGGCTGCTAAGCTCGGATCTTTTTCGATGAGAGTACAAGGGTGAGCAACCCCGGGGGAGTAGGCGAGTGCGAGATCAGATTGCGTCTCCATCGGTTTCGTTGGCGTAATTGTCAACTTTCCGGGTTTTGGAAATTGATGATAATCAAGCGCTTTTTGGGACAGATCCGACGTCATTCCACTCTTCTCCAATTTACTCTGGCATTAATAAGGGTTTATATAAAGCGGGTAGAATAAGCCATAAAAAAAAGCTTAATATGACGTTCAGCGATACACGTTATCACAAGAATAATAACGCAAAACTAGGTTAGCCTGAAAATGCTAACAAACACACATTTATACCAAACAAAGATCCTATTCAGTGAGGCTGCTCGAAAAGCGCCCCTTAACAAACAATCACGAAACCGTGTCGATTGGTGAATTGTGATTGTCGGGAGACATAATATGTTCAAGGAAAGATGGAGGAATAATATGCTTAAAAAGACTAGACTTACACGCGCTTTACTTACATTTATGCTGCTCGGCACATCAATCCCAGCGCACGCCGCTGAACTATCGATCGCCACCTTCGCTGGGGGTTGCTTCTGGTGCGTGGAAAAGGATTTTGAGCATGTAACGGGGGTTGAAAGTGCTGTTTCTGGTTATACAGGCGGCACATTAGAAAATCCGACATATCGAAATCACGGAAAACATCTGGAAGCTGTTCGTATCATGTATGATCCGAAAATCGTAAGTTACGATCAGTTACTCAACGTCTTTTGGCGGTCAGTTGACCCTACAGATGGGGGCGGACAATTTTGCGATCGCGGAAATGCTTATAAAACTGCCATTTATGCCAATTCCGAGGAACAGAGAAAAATTGCCACCCTGTCAAAATCAGCATTGCAGAACTCAAAAACACTAAAGGCGCCCATTGTAACGCCCGTATTGAATGCGAGCTTTTGGACAGATTCTGAAGACTACCATCAAGATTATTACAAGAAAAACCCACTTCGCTACAAATTCTACCGATTTAATTGCGGGCGCGATGCAAAAGTTAAAGAGTTATGGGGCGATCAGGCCCATACGGGAATCAATCACCCTTCCTAACTCACCCTTTGCGACTCATTGTCACGTACAGCGCATTTGACTTTCAATACAGCAGCAGCCGTCCTAACGTTACGCTGAGATATTGATTATTTGTGGCGAGTGGAAATATGCAAAAGCGTGGCAACGGACTTCTGTTTGAAAGCGGTTTCAGGATTTTTTTCTTGTCTGCCGCCCTTTATGCAGCCCTCACTATGGCCTTGTGGTCTGCACAGATGTCTGGTGCTTTGGCTATTTTGGAAAAAATGATCCAGATGCCTTTGCCTCTTTGGCATGCGCACGAGCTGCTCTTTGGTTTTATCGTCGCCGTGGTCGCCGGGTTCCTTACCACCGCGGTTCCCGTTTGGACTGGCAGCCCAAGAATACGGGGAGTCGAGCTTAAGCTTCTATTTGCCCTCTGGCTTGCCGGACGTATAGCCATCTTCTCGTCTGGTTTTATCCCTATATGGTTAGTCGCACTAGTCGATATTGCGTTTTTGCCCGCTGTTGCCTTCTCAGTTGCAAAATTGATTATCCCCAAAAAGCTCTGGAAAAACCTCGGCTTTGTCCCCCTCCTTCTTCTTATTGCAACGGGAAATGCTCTCTTTTATGCTGACTTGATAGGGTGGACGGAAGATACAGCCTTAACAGGCATTCAGCTGTCCATAGGCTTATTGATATTGATGACAGTTGTCATCGGCGGCCGCGTTGTCCCCTTTTTCACCAGTAATTGGCTTAAAAAACAGGGCCGCCCAGCCGACACATCGGCCCCCAGCTGGATTGCCCCAGCAACTATTCTAAGTTGCCTTATCACCATAATTGCAGGCGCCTTTCCCTTAAACGAATTAGTGTTGGGGGCTTTGAACTATCTAACCGGCGCATTGATCCTTTTCCGCCTTGCACATTGGCAGGGCCTCAAAACCTTAAGCGATCCTATAATGTGGGTCCTTCATTTAGGATATGCCCTTATGGGCCTTGGCTTCATCGCAGAAGGTTTGGCCTTTACAACGGACTTAATACCGGAATTATTGGCGCAACATGTGTTCACCATTGGGGGCCTTGGTGTCATGGTTCTGGGAATGATGTCTCGCATTGCTCTCGGTCATACGGGCCGCCCGCTTGATATAAAGCCTGCTATAACTCTCGCTTATTTTTTGATCCTTTTATCCCTGCTCAGCAGAGTAATCCCGCCGCTTATGCTTCCCGATTTTTATGAATTAGGCCTCGCCGTAGCCGGAGCAAGCTGGATCGTTGC
>JBALXM010000042.1:18569-31105 GCA_036960695.1 Sneathiella sp. | reverse complement strand
AATCAATTCATTGACATGGAAGGGCTAACTTGGGTCGGCGGCGGCGTGCCTTGGAGGGATGTCGTGGGAAAGAAGGTTAGGTTTCAGCCCATTGACGGTAAAGGCCAGAAATTTACCGAAAACCGTTATGGCGATCTTAAGGGTACGATTTTAATGCCACCGTTTGGGTGGATGCAAAAATACTGGGTTGCGACGGGCAAAGCCGTTGTGAGTGGCGCAGGACCCTATCCACAAGAGATGCAACAAGCGCTTCTTACCGCAGAAGAAAATGCCCGTGGGTTAAAATTAGGGAAGTGGGCCTCTTGGACACTTATCCCGGCTGCGGAAGTTAATGCATTTTCAGGACGAGAAGGTTTTCAGATCGTGGAAGGCCAGGTGAAGGAAGTCCGGAAAATTCGAGGTGTAAGTTACTTGAATTTTGGAAATGATTGGAAAAGTGATTTTACTGCCGCAGTTTCGTCAAAAAATCGCATCAATTTTAAGGAACAGGACTGGAAAATAAGCGACTTAGTAAATAAGTGGGTAAGGTTAAGAGGGCGTATTCGATTATATAATGGTCCCTATATGGAACTGATTTTCCCGGAGCAGGTTGAGATATTAGAATGAGATTAAAAGAAATGTGGCGGCAAACTTTACAACTGAGTACGGCGCTTTTGTTTTTGCTAAAATGTAAAAATGGTGTTCACCGGCTATTGCTCGCCCTTCCCCTGATTTCAGTCGTCTCCTTTGCTCACGCTTCGACGAATAACGTGGCCGATTTGTTTTCAATTTTCGAGCCAAAAGATGAAGGAAAAGTAGGTGCGGCTCAGCATCCTAGAATCGTTGCGCAATATGGCGGGGAATATGTCAAAGAAGGATTAAACGACTATATCCTTGATGTTGTCTTGCGACTGGTTTCTGTTACAGAAAGAAAAGGTGAGCCTTGGCGAGTCACTATACTAAATAGCCCTGCGGTGAATGCTTTTGCGCTACCGGGCGGATATGTCTATGTGACGCGAGGACTGCTTGCTATCGCAGATAGTGAAGCTGAAGTGGCTGGGGTGTTGGCCCATGAGATTGGCCATGTCATTGCCCGGCATGGTGCTGGACGGCAGTCGCGGGCGACTGGGGTCGGCCTACTTGGAGCGATAGCCGGGATATTGACACAAAGCGGGGATGTGGCGCGCTTAGGGCAAACTGTCGGTGGATTGTTTCTTGCTGATTATTCAAGAGATCAAGAATATGAAGCGGATAAGCTGGGGGTCAAGTATCTAGGGCTTGCGGGATACCCGCGGGACGCTATGGCGGCATTCCTTGTGCAATTGCAAGCCAATGCCGATTATATTAAAGGCCAAACTGGCGATAAGCAAAAAGAAGGACGGTTTGACTTCTTTTCATCCCACCCTCAAACAGAAGATCGTGTGGAGCGGGCTAAGTCTCTAGCGCAAAATGCTGACAGTGATGATGAGGCGCCCAGAGAGGCGGGGCGTGTCTCATATCTAGGGTATATTGATGGGCTATTGTTTGGTGAAGATGTCCGTGAAGGCGTTATCCGGAAGCAAACATTCCTGCACCCGAATATGCGATTTCAATTTGACGCACCTGAAAATTTTAAACTGACGAATAGTGCGCGTGCTGTCTTTGCTGGCGATGGTAAGGGGAATCAAATGGTTTTTGATTTTGACCTGAAAGGTCTTCGCAATTTATCTCCTGCGGAATATATGAAACGTGTTTGGTTACAAAAAGCTCCGATCAATAATGTAACGACTATTGAAGTAAGCGGGTCGAATGCCGCAATCTCTCGCTTCGTAGTAAAAAACAAGGGATCAAAAAGATACGTTACGGCTGTTGCGATAAATTTTGGTGCGAATAGAGTGGCTCGCTTTGTTTATAATTCAAAAACTAGAAGTAAAAATCTAGAAGGGCAGTACGAGATAAGCTACGCGAGCTTTCGTCCTATGCAATTTTCAGAAGCTGAAAAAATAAAACCAGTTCACCTGTCAATAAAGACAGTTTCTGAGGGCGAAGATTTCGAAGACCTTCTAGCTTCTATGGCAGAACAGCAATCCAAAAAGGAATTGTTTTTGTTGTTGAATTCAAAGTTTCAGAAAAACGAGCCTTCGGCAGGGCAGCTTTATAAGCTTCCCGTAGCAGAAAAATAGCAGAGCCGATTAGTCAGAACTAATAAGATCTTCTATCTCTCCATCAAGGGTGAAGCAGGCGGCCGTTAAGGGGCCGCCAAAGCCACAGCCACTATCTAGTGACGCTGTATAAGGGGTTTCGGTCACGCCGTCATGTGTGCGCTCAAATCCGCGAACAACACGCTTGAACCCTGAATAGGGTTTGTCGATACCTTCGAAATATCCGCTGCCCCACCAGAAAGTGTCTGATTGTTCCGTCACGGGCCTGCTCGGATCTATTCCTGCGTGGACAAAGAGCAATTCGCCGCCTTTGGTGTAGGCTGCCCGGCGGAGGGAGATTAAGATGTCGTTGTGTCCAGGGTGGCCTTGAATTTTATCGCGAAGTCGCCCTGTCCAACGTGTCGTCGCAATTGTTCCTTCTCGGAAATACATGCGGGCTTCTTTTTCGCTCTCACCATATGCTTCAAGAGTTTTGGAGATGCCATGATCGACCATCCAGTCGAGTACGGCAGGGGCATCCGTGGCTAACTGTATTTGGAGTAGCTTTCGCCACATTTCTTCCTGTGCGCCTCTCAGATACACAATATCAGCAGGAGACATGCCAGGCAGGCACAGTCTATCTATTCTGAAGCGGAGCAATTCATCAAGAACACCCTTAATGTCATCTCCATGGCCCAGATAATTGCCGAGATACACAAGGCGATCACCATGTTGCCAGCGTCCCGCTAAGAGGGCATGGATTTGCTTTAATTTGAGGGATTCGCCATGAATGCATGATATTGCCCAGACTCTGTTGGTCTGAGAGAAGCATCCGAATCGTTCACTATGTTGGTTTGGTTTCATCGAGGCCCACAATGAATCGTCTGATTCGATTTTGCAAGCCCTCAAATGAAAAAATTAATAAAATATTAAGAAAAAGCCCGGAACATGTCCGGGCTTTTAGAATAATCTACAAAATGACTAATTTACGCTGCTTGTAGAACTTTTTGGACCTTTTCAGTCGCAGCATCAGCCTCAATCTGCTCAACCACTGCCAACTCGCGTGAAAGACGCTCAAGGGCGGCTTCGTAGATTTGGCGCTCACTGTAGGATTGATCAGGTTGGTCCTCATTGCGGTGCAAGTCGCGAACAACCTCTGCAATCTGAATAGGATCCCCTGAGTTAATTTTCGCTTCGTATTCCTGGGCTCGGCGGCTCCACATCGTGCGCTTAATTCTTGCCCGGCCTTTAAGAGTTTCCATCGCGTTCTTCATCTTCTTCGGAGATGAGAGCGGGCGCATGCCAACATTTTTTGCTTTAGCAATAGGAACACGAAGTGTCATTTTCTCATGGGAGAAGTCTACCACATAGAGCATCAGGTTCATTCCTGAGATTTCCTGCTCTTCAATGCTAATAACTTGTCCAACACCATGTGTTGGATATACAACATGGTCAAGTGGCGAGAATTCCAAGTCTTTAGTCATTCAAATCCTTCTTTCATTCATGGAACTGTCCAAAGCGACGCAAAAAAAGAGCAGCTGCTGTGTATGCGCTGCAAACTTGCTTGTTCCATTAAAGGTGACACGGTCACCATTCGCGCTATTGTAAATACGCCATACTTGAATTTACAATAGCGAAAAGGCCAAGGAATGCCAGATTCCTTAGCCATATTCTGAAGACTAGCACAATTTTTAAGAAATTGCTAATTCTTGTTAACCAATTGTGGACGTAAGGTAGGTTCTACAAGCTTAACTCAGACCCTGTCGGATAATATGTTAGCTTTTTCCTGGATTTTTACTGAACTGTTCAGCAAATTTATTTGGCTTACCGTCCCATTTTTCAGCATCAGCAGGTTGTTCGCCCTTTTGCGTGATATTGGGCCAAATTTCTGAAAATTCGCGGTTTACTTCCAGAAGCGCTTCCGCGCCATCCTCAGTATCTGGTAGAATTGCTTCTGCTGGGCATTCTGGTTCACAAACACCGCAATCGATACATTCATCGGGGTGAATAACCAGCATGTTCTCACCTTCATAGAAGCAATCTACGGGGCAGACTTCCACGCAGTCCATGAACTTGCATTTGATGCAATTTTCGGTAACGACGTAGGTCATTATTCTCTCCAGCTTTTTGTTTTTTAACGTACTTGTCAGACAAATTAGGAATTATCTTCATTATTCGATGAAAACAACCTTTTTATTGATTTTAACACAAAAAAAATGGAATTAATTAGTAATACCAAGCTTTTTCATAACTCTTTTTCGGGCCTTACCACTCTCGATATCGTCTACATAAATTAGGCCACAAAGGCGGCGTGCCAATTGAGCCTCAAAATTACTGATTTCCCCATCAGCGTAGGCGATTTCCCAAAGCATTTCAATAATTTCAACCCTATTCTCGATCGGAAAATTTTCTTTCACTGTTCGGGTGAATTGCAGTAATTGATTTGATTTTTCATGAGCCTCTTCCGCCTCACTCATCACTTTTTTAACATCATCATCGCCTAACGAAAAATGACGTTTCAGAACGTCTGCAATTGCCTGCCGTTCTACATCGGAAAAATCATCATCCGATAAAGCCGCTTCAATAAGAAGTGCTGCTGTGGCGACTTGTATGTCATCTGCTCCGGACTCACCTAAAGCGGGCTTGTTGTCCGTAAACATAGCTTTTAGTTTGCTCAGCATTTCCGTACTCCGACTGTCACATTTTCAAATGAACGTTTATACGTGTCCATGGCAATGTTTGAATTTTTTACCTGATCCGCAAGGACATGCCTCATTTCGGCGAATTTTTCCCCATGTATTCGGATCTTCAGGATCGAATACATGGGTGGAATCCAACTGCCGCTCCATCTCATTTTCGCCCGTGGTGGGGTCAATGTGGGTTGCATGAATCTGACTTTCATCAGGTTCATTGCGCTGAATTGCCTCTGAAGGGGCTTGAAGCTGAACATGGGATAAATAGGTGGTAACAGTAACGCGCAGTTGATCCAGCATTAGCTGGAACATGTGAAAGGCTTCCTTTTTATACTCGTTCAACGGATCTTTTTGCGCATAGGCCCGCAAACCCACGCCCTGTCGTAACTGGTCCAATTGCAGCAAATGTTCTTTCCATGTTTGATCAAGGATTTGCAAGAGTAGGCTCTTCTCGACCATACGCATCGTTTCAGGACCGTGGTTTGCCGCTTTCTCAGCCATTTTCCGGTTGGCGTGATCTTTCAAGCGATCTCGAATTTCTTCGTCCGCAATCCCTTCTTCCTTTGCCCACTCATCAATGGGAAGGTCAAGGCCAAGGGTCTCGGCAACCTCTGCTTTAAGCGCTGCTGTGCCCCACTGTTCTGGATATGCTTTTGGCGGGATATGCGTATCGACCATAATGTCGATCACTTCTTCGCGCATGCCATTAATGGTCTCTGAAACATTAGTTTCTTCCATCAAGGAAATCCGTTGCTCATAGATGACTTTCCGCTGGTCATTCATGACATCATCAAATTTCAGAAGGTTTTTCCGAATGTCGTAGTTTCTTGCTTCGACTTTTTGCTGGGCTTTCTCTAGAGCTTTATTGATCCAGGGATGAATAATAGCTTCCCCTTCTTCTAGCCCCAGTTTGCGAAGCATTCCGTCCATTCTCTCCGATCCAAAAATGCGCATGAGGTCATCTTCTAAAGAGAGATAGAACAGTGATTTTCCTGGATCACCTTGACGACCAGAGCGGCCCCGTAATTGGTTATCGATACGACGGGATTCATGGCGTTCTGTTCCAATAACGAAAAGGCCACCTGCTTGAAGTACTTTTTCTTTCTCTTGCGCAATCTCGCCAAGGACATCGGCGGTCAGTTTTTTGATTTCTTCAGGGTCGGTCACGCCTTGGATGCGTGCGGCGATCAAAATTTCTGAATTACCACCTAGTTTGATGTCCGTGCCACGTCCCGCCATGTTGGTCGCAATGGTTACGGCGCCTAAGCGTCCGGCTTGTTCAATGATTTCGGCTTCTTGATCATGAAAACGAGCGTTCAGAACATTATGGGGAATTTTACGTTTTTCCATAATACCAGCAAGCATTTCTGATTTTTCGATGGAGACAGTACCAACAAGAACCGGCTGTTCTCGTTTCCTACATTCTTCAACAGTATCAATGATTGCATTGTATTTCTCTTCTGCCGTCCGATAAACTTCGTCATGAGCATCTTCGCGTGAAATCTCGAGATTTGTCGGAATTTCTACAACTTCCAACCCGTAAATTTCTGCAAATTCTTCAGCTTCTGTTGAGGCCGTACCTGTCATGCCTGCCAGCGTATCGTAGAGGCGGAAATAGTTTTGGAAAGTGATGGATGCCAAAGTCTGGTTTTCAGGCTGGATCTCAACGTTTTCTTTTGCTTCTAAAGCTTGGTGGAGGCCATCTGAGTAACGTCGTCCATCCATCATTCGGCCCGTAAATTCATCGATAATGATGACTTTATCGTCTTTTATGATGTAATCGGTGTCTCTCTCGAACAGGCGATGGGCGCGCAAAGCTTGATTGGCATGATGAACGATAGAGATATTATCAACATCATACAGGTTGCCGTTCTTTAGGAGGCCAACTTCTTCAAGGAGTTTTTCTACAGTTTCAGTCCCACTTTCAGAGAAGTTTACAGTTTTGGATTTTTCATCCAATTCGTAATCTTCAGGGGACAATTTTGGAATAAGTAGGTCTACAGCCTTGTATAAATCAGAGGTATCTTCTGCAGGACCAGAGATAATCAGAGGGGTTCTGGCTTCATCAATAAGGATACTGTCAACTTCATCAACGATGGCGAAGTTAAAGTCGCGCTGAACCATAGCGCTCCGCTCAAACTTCATGTTGTCGCGTAAATAGTCAAAGCCAAACTCATTGTTCGTGCCATATGTAACGTCTGAGGCATAGGCTGCGCGGCGTTGGTCGTCAGGAATTCCGTTGACGATGCACCCTGTTGTGAGGCCAAGTTTTGCGAAAACTTGCGCCATCCAAGCACTATCTCTAGACGCAAGGTAATCATTGACGGTTACAACGTGAACACCTTTTCCGCTAATAGCGTTCAAGTAGACCGGAAGGGTCGAGACAAGGGTTTTACCTTCGCCTGTCTTCATTTCCGTAATTTTGCCCTGGTTCAAGACAATGCCGCCAAGCAGCTGCACATCATAATGCCGCTCGCCAAGAGATCGTTTAGCCGCTTCCCTTACGCAAGCAAACGCCTCTGGTAAAATATCATCCAGGCTTTTGCCGTTTGTTAGCGCTAAGCGAAACTCGTCAGTTTTCGCTTTCAACTCGTCATCGGAAAGGGGAGAGATCTTTTCTTCGAGAGCGTTAATTTCCTCGATTTTTGATCGAAAAGTTTTTAAGGCTCTATCATTTGAAGACCCGAACAGCTTTTTAGCTAATGCACCGAACATTTCCGACTCAACTCCAGTCACTACTTTATGACAATTGCTTTCATACCAAACTGGCATCTAAAAAATGGTTTGGAAGTCACAAAATGAAATCGGAACTTCCTCACCTATATTGTGACAGATAAGGGGGAAGTCCCAGTCTGTCAATGTATCCGAGCATAAGAAGTCGTGATAGAGCAGAAAAGGAGAATAATGACGAGTTTTTGCAACAGCCCTTGTGCAGGAAAACAATTATTCTATATTCTCATGCGATACTTTTTGAAGACGGGACGCGATTGTCCTTCCTCTTCTCTCGGTTCTTGAATTGATATATTGGGATTTAAAGATTATGAAACTCGTGAATTTCCTTGCCTTTCTCGTCGTGGCTGGGCTGTCTCTTGCTGTTGGCTATTTTGTTGGCACAGACATGAAAGGGCTTCCCGGATTGGAAATGGGCGCTTCAGCGACCGAAGAATCCGCGGATCCTGACGATGCAGTTGTTGCATCTGTTGATGGAACGGACATTAGGGAATCGCAGGTAAAGCGCATGTTTGAAAGCCTGCCTGAACAATATCGCCAGGCACCTTACGCTTTTATCAAAGGTCAGTTGATTGAACAGCTTGTGAATATGCGTCTTGTTCAAAATGCGGCACAAGTTGAGAAAGTTGATGTCGATCAGGAATTTCTTGGACGTGTGTCTGATGTTAAGCTTCAGTTATTGCAAGAGTTTTACTTGCAACAAAAAATTGAAGCGGCTGTCACTGACATAACGCTTAAAGCCGAATACGAAAAAGCCATTGCTGAATTTAAAACGGTAGAAGAAGTAAGCGCGCGTCACATCTTGCTAAAAGAAGAGGCCCAAGCAAAGGACGTCATCGCGAAGTTGGATGCGGGCGGCGATTTCGTGGCTCTAGCTAAAGAATTCTCCACAGGTCCCTCCGGCCCACAAGGCGGAGATCTTGGCTTTTTTGTAAAAGAGCGCATGGTTCCTGAATTTGCAGAAGCTGCTTTCAAGCTTGAAAAAGGGAAATACACTGCAGAAGCTGTAAAAACACAGTTCGGCTGGCACGTGATCAAGCTAGATGATCGTCGTAATACGCAACCACCTGCGTTTGATACGATGCGCAAACAGCTTTCTGATACGCTTAGCACAACAACAGTTACCGCACTTATCGAGTCTCTGAAAGCTGCTGCAACTGTAAATGTGGTTGAGCCTCCAAAAGAGAAGCCAGCGGCAGACGCTGAACCTAAAAAAGCTGAATAAGGCTTATTAATTCGATAAAGCCCGGATCGATTTTCCGGGCTTTATTTTTGTCTAAGCGAATTGTTAGGCGTCTGAATTAGGGACCCAGGGGATGGCGGAAAGCTCAACGCCTTCATCGGCAAGCTCAGCTTTCTCATCGTTTGTGGCTTCACCATAAATGCCGCGTTGTTTCACTTCGCCATAATGAATTTTACGCGCTTCTTCGGCAAATTGTGTTCCAACATAGTCGCAATTATCTTCAACGGTTTTACGAACCTGACGCAGTGCTTTCAGCGCTAGGGCCGCTTGTTTATCATCAGATATTTTTTTGTCAGCAGCTTTTATAGATTGCCGGTTCCCTTTTTGAGGGACTGAGGGTGCCATTGGGGCTTTAGTAATCTGGGATGATCCGCATACTGTACATGAGACATGGCCAGCGCTTGCTTGATCGTCAAAAGCGGCGCTATTTTTAAACCACGCTTCAAAGATGTGGTTTATGTCACATTTAAGATTGTATTTGATCATCTAGCTTGGCTACTTAGTTAATACTGAGCGCACAGTTTTTTGCGCTTATAAGGAAAATAGTGATTTTCTTCGCTAACGCAAGTTTTTGAAAAATTCGGATTTTATTCAGTCAGAGACAAAATATGGAACAAATTTCAAATTGGGTAAAGGAAAGCCATCAGTATTTGCCTCATGATGGACAAATACTGGACCTTGCCTGTGGTAATGGACGTCATTCACAATTTCTTGAAGAACATGGATTTGACGTAACAGCTGTTGATTTAGATGTGACAAACATCAACCAGCGAAATCTGACGAAAACAATCGTTATTCAGGCTGACCTGGAAGGAGAGGCTTGGCCGTTTTCCCATGAGCAGTTTGATGGCATCATCGTCGTTAATTATCTCTGGCGGAAGCGGTTTCAGAATTTGTCAAAAACACTTAAATCCGGTGGCATCTTGATTTACGATACATTTTGCGCAGGCAACGAAAAATATGGTCGTCCCAAAAGCCCTGACTTTTTATTAAAGGCAGGGGAATTGAAAGTCGCGTTTCCAGACATGGATGTTGTGGCTTTTGAGGAAGGATATCGCGCGACACCTTCCCCCGCGATGAAGCAATCTATTGTTCTTCGTAAAAGATAGCTACTCGGCTGCGGCTAAATTACCATCTGTCTTAACCAAGGAAAAATTCCGAATATTCTTAAGGTTAGGGATTTGTTGGCGGCGCTTTTTCACGTCGGACATATCAATTTCTGCCATGGAAATGCCAATTTCTTCCCCGCCATCGCTTAAAATATTGCCCCATGGGTCAATAATCAACGAATGGCCGTAGGTCTGGCGTTTTTCTGAATGGTGACCACACTGGGCAGGTGCGATAACGAAGGCCCCGTTTTCAATTGCCCTTGCCTTTAGCAGTGCGTGCCAGTGAGCGCTGCCCGTTGTATAGGTGAAGGCTGCGGGGACGGTAAACAGCTCGGCACCCCCTTCAGCGGCCAAAGACTGAAACAGGTGAGAAAATCGCACATCATAGCAAATTGCCATACCAAGCTGTCCCCACGGCGTTTGAGACACCATTGCTTGATCCCCAGGGGCATAGGCATTGGATTCTTTGTGGGTTTCACCGTTATCGAGCATCACATCGAACATGTGAATTTTATCGTATTTTGCCACCACGGCGCCATTTGGTGCGATCAGGAAGGATCGATTGGCAAGTCTGTCTTCGTCAGGTTTTTTTATGACAAGGGATCCCGCAAGAACCCAAGTATCAAGCTCATCAGCAAGTCCTTGAAAGGCGCTCAAGGTCAGATCATCTTCTTCAAATTGGGCTTTTTCCCGCGCGGCTGCTTTGTAAGGTTCCATCATGTTGGATACCTCTGGCGTGGCAATGAAGTCAGCCCCTTTTGACGCGGCCTCCCGGATCAGTTCAGAGCTGATTTTAAGATTTTCAACAGGATCAGTCCCTGAAGTCAGTTGAACGCAGGCAGCTGTGAATTTTGTCATGTCAATTTCCAGTGATGGGATTAAGCAACGCCCAGAATCTGATCCAGTTTTCCGGATGCGTCAAGTCTATGGATGAAATCGCAATCACCAAGATGGATGTCATTAACAAAAATTTGCGGAACTGAATGAGCGCCATCAGACCGCTTCGCCATTTCCTGACGCTTTTTCCCATCAATAGTGACGTCAATTTCTTTAAACTTGATGCCCTTGGCTTTAAGGAGTTGTTTTGCCCGTGAGCAAAAGGGGCAGAACATGGTTGTGTAAACTTCAATGCTTTTCATAGATACTCGCAATGTTAAATCTAATATTTGTTTGTCTCTTATATAGACAAGATTGCCGGTCTCACAACCCGGCAAAGGGTCAGAACGTCTACTTGACGCGCGCCAAATCGCAAAAGACTGTCAGAACATGCAGAAACTGTAGCTCCAGTCGTATAAACATCGTCGATCAAAAGAATGTGTTTACCTACGATTTCTTTTTCCCATCGTGGATGAATTGAAAAAGCCCCTTGGACATTTCTATGCCGTCCTTTGATACTTTTTCCGCCCTGATTATTTGTATCTCTCGTCCGCAAGAGCAAATCAGGAATTACCCTCGACTGAGATAGGGATCCAATTGATTTCGCAAGAAGTGCTGACTGATTGTAGCGCCGTTTTATAAGGCGTTTAGGATGCAGCGGGACGGGGGCAATTATAGGCTTATCTTTCAAAATATCGCTTGCTGTTCGTGCCATCCATTTTGCAAATACAGGCGTTTTGTCCGTCCTGTCTGCATGTTTGAAAGCCAAAACCATATCTCTGCTGTTGTCATCATATTTAAGAACAGATCTGCTTCGGCTAAAGGCCGGAGGGCTAGCCAAACAATTCCCGCAGAGCATCTCCGATGATATTTCATAGTCAAAGGGGTACCCACATTGGGCGCAAAATGGCGGACTGATAAAAGTCATCTTTGGCCAGCATTCAGCGCAAAGGGACCCCGCAGTGTCGACAGGATCGTTGCACCCGGCGCATTGGGCGGGGAAGATAATATTCAGGAGTGTTTGGCCGCCCTTAGAAAGCAGTTTTTTGGTTTTTGTTATCGTGTCCATACGATACTTTACGAGAAAAAGGTGCGGATAAATACTCCTTTATGTAGAAAATCTTATCATTGAGTTGCATTGGCGGGCATGCCATAAGAACTCCATGAAAAATGACCCTAAAAATCCGTCGGATATGCTTCTTTTTGATCGAGGCGCTGTCCGTATGCATCGGGATCGCGCAGCGCATCTTGACTGGCAAAAACATGGTTTCTTGTTTGAAGAAGTATCCGATCGATTAGCCGAACGTCTACTTGATGTGAACCGTCGTTTTCCGACTGCCTTGGATCTAGGGTGCCATAGTGGCGCATTTGGCTCGATTTTAGAAAACCTGCAAAAAGTGGATATGCTTGTCTCCTCTGATTTGAGCGGGGCTTTGATGGGAATGGGCGGCAGTGGGGCGCAAGTCGTTGCTGACGAAGAGTATCTTCCCTTTGCACCCGCAAGCTTTGATCTAATTGGAAGTGTTTTGAGCTTGCACTGGACTAACGATTTACCAGGCTCACTTGTCCAAATTGCCCGATGCTTGAAGCCCGATGGATTGTTTCTGGGTGCTCTTTTCGGTGTGGATAGTTTGCACGAGCTTAAATGGTCATTAATGCAAGCTGAGTCTGAGGTTAGGGGAGGGGTAAGCCCTCGTATATCGCCATTCGCCGAAATTCGGGATGCTGGGGCCTTATTGCAGCGGGCAGGATTTGCTTTGCCGGTCACAGATGTCGATATGCTTAC
>JBALXM010000042.1:10153-18469 GCA_036960695.1 Sneathiella sp. | reverse complement strand
TTGCGGCGCGGAAGTGGCCAAACAAACTTGGGCGATATCCTTTAATCGCTAGGCCCCTTTAGAGTAAATCGCGCAGCATCGCCACCAGCGGTATATCTGCTGGGGGCATATCATGATCTTTAAGTTTGTTTGCACGCACCCATTTTAAGGTTTGGCCTTCATTTGGATGCGGCGTTCCAGACCAACGTCTGCATACATAAAGCGGCATTAGCAGATGAAACTTCTCATAAGTATGACTGGCAAAGGTGAAAGGCGCCAAGCACGCGGCGGTTATATCGATATTTAGCTCTTCTTTTAATTCCCGAATAAGGGCCGCCTCCGGCGTCTCACCCGTTTCAACTTTGCCCCCAGGGAATTCCCAAAGGCCCGCCATGCTTTTGCCCTCGGGTCGCTGAGCGATTAAAACTCGGTTGTCATCATCAACAAGGGCAACCGCGACCACAAGAAGGGTGGGGAGTGAAGACATATGGTCCGCCTTAACTTCTGTAATCAGCGTTGATTTCAATATAACCGTGGGTCAGATCGCACGTCCACGCATGGGCATGGCCTGTACCTACCGCAACATCTACATCAATAACAATGTCATGTTTTTTCATGAGCGGGACAATCTGCTCCTCTTTGTAATCAGGATCAGGTGCACCGTTTTTAGCGATTTGTATGCCGCAAATTTTTAAAGCGATGCCATCGCGGTTAGCCTTCTCCCCTGATTTACCAACGGCCATGATGACTCGTCCCCAATTAGCATCCTCCCCTGCAATCGCTGTTTTAACGAGCGGTGAATTGGCAATAGAAAGAGCAATGGTTTTTGCTGAAGCATCACTCAGGGCGCCGGTAACATTGACCGTAATGAATTTGCTTGCACCCTCTCCATCCTTGGCGACCTGCTTGGCCAGATCCTGCATAAGGGATAATAAAGCTTCCCTGAAATCGGATAACGCTGGATCTGAAGCTGTTGCAGGTTCCGTATTATTTGCAGCGCCTGTCGCAAATAAAAGAACACTATCACTGGTGGATGTGTCGCTATCGACGGTTAAGCAATTGAAGCTTTTCTCATTTTCTGCGCTCAAAATTTCTTGAAGGATTGGCGCAGGGATTTTGGCGTCGGTAAAAACAAAGCCCAGCATCGTCGCCATGTCCGGTGCTATCATACCAGACCCTTTTGCAAACCCCATCAACGTGACAGTCTGTCCATTGATTAAGCAAGATGCAGCAGCCCCTTTTGCAAAGGTATCTGTCGTTAAAATAGCGCTAGCCGCGGCTTTGGATTTTTTCTCATCCAATGTCGACATCATCGGGCCAAGCGCATTTGTAAGGCTTTCTGTCGGAAGCAATTCCCCAATCACACCCGTTGATGCAATATAGATATCTCGTGCATCTGCACCAATCAGTTCAGCGGCTTTCGCGGCCGTGTCTTCCACTGTCTTAATGCCCGCGGCTCCGGTAAAGACATTCGCGATCCCAGAGTTGACGACAAGACCTCTGGCGGATCCTCTGGATAGAATTTGACGTCCCCAGTCTATTGGCGCGCCCGGCATCGAATTTTTTGTGAAGACACCAGCAGCTGTCGTGCCGTCCTTCAACACGGCAAGCATCACGTCATCACGGCCTTTATATCGCATCCCTGTATTGGCGGTGGCAAATTGAACACCTTCAATAATTGGTAAGTTTGGAAAAGTTGCGGGCGCTAAAGGGGAGACAATCAAAGACATGGGGTATCTCGTTTAAAATTAAAATCTACCTTCAAATAATTCATTTAGGTAGGATAGGTCAAATGAGGAAATAGGGATGCCTATTTGGGGTTATGAGCCATAATCATATAATTCACACTTAAATCATTGCTCAAGCGCCATGTGTCGGCAATTGGATTATACGTTGCCCCTGACATATTCTCCACCAACAACCCATTGGATCGAACAAGTTTCACAACTTCAGAGGGGCGAAGGAATTTTTTCCAATTATGGGTGCCGCGTGGAAGCCACCTTAGAACATATTCAGCCCCGACAATGGCAAGAGCATAGCTTTTAAAGGTTCGATTCAAGGTCGCCACAAACATTATTCCGCCAGGTTTAAGCATTTGGCAGCAGGCATTTGTGAAAGCGTCAAGGTCCGCAACATGCTCGATGACTTCCATGTTTAAAATCACATCGAATTTCTCGCCAGCTTCGGCGAGCTGCTCTGCGGTGCAATGGCGATAATCAATATCAAGGCCTGAATTTTTTGCATGTAAGGAAGCAACGTTGATATTGGTTTGCGATGCGTCGGCCGCAACAATTTCGGCGCCCAAGCGGGCCATAGGCTCACTGAGCAACCCGCCACCACACCCGATATCTAGAAAACGCAGTCCCTTAAACGGTTTTAAAAGAGCAGGTCCATTCTCCAAATTAATGTCAAAATGGTGCGTAACTTGGTCTCTAATGTAGCCAATACGGATCGGGTTGAACTTGTGAAGTGGCTTGAACTTTCCAGTCTCATCCCACCATTCATCAGCCATAGCTGCGAAATTGGAAATCTCTTTTGGATCGACTGATTTAGAATTTACAGCTTCGCTCATAATGACCTGTACGAAAAAAATGTGCTCGAAAGTTACTTAATTTGGTCGCAATGCTTGCTCAGCAAGCCCTGTTAAGTATATGTATACGCTCCTTCAGGTGGAAAAGGTACCCGTCCCTGAATATTATTTATACGCCTTTTTGCAAAGGCTCGGTTGAGAGGTTACAGCGGCCATGTCCCGGCTGGTAATGAAATTTGGAGGCACTTCAGTTGGTTCGATTGATCGGATCAAGAACGTTGCCAAGCGCATAAAAAAAGAAGTGGATGCCGGGAATGAGGTAGCCGTTGTCGTTTCAGCCATGTCTGGCGAAACCAACCGCCTTGTTAAGCTGGCATCTGATATGGCGTCCTTACATGACGCTCGCGAGCTTGATGTGATTGTGTCTAGTGGCGAACAGGTTACTGTTGGTTTGCTTGCAATGGCCCTACAAGATTTGGGGGTGAACGCTCGCTCTTGGCTTGGATGGCAAATTCCGATCCAGACTAACGATATACACAGTTCCGCGCGCATTGAAGAAATCCATTGTGAGGAAATTATCAAGCGGTTCAGTGATGAACAGGTTGCGGTTTGCGCTGGGTTTCAGGGGATTGGTCCTGATAATCGTATTGCGACCCTTGGGCGTGGCGGGTCTGATACATCCGCTGTGGCACTTGCCGCGGCCCTAGATGCTGATCGCTGCGATATTTACACGGATGTGGACGGAATTTATACGGCTGATCCTAGAATCGCGACAAAAGCATCAAAACTTGATAGAATTACCTATGAAGAAATGCTTGAATTAGCCTCTTTAGGTGCCAAAGTATTGCAAACGCGATCCGTGGAAATGGCCATGAAGCATCGTGTTAAATTACAAGTTTTGTCCAGCTTTGAAGATTTGCCGGGAACATTAGTCGTTGATGAGGAAGACATCGTGGAACAACAAGTAGTAAGTGGCGTAACCTACACGCGCGATGAGGCCAAGGTTACTCTTCAGCAAGTGAATGATCAGCCTGGTGTTGCCGCCTTGGTATTTGGTGCCCTTGCGGATTCTCACGTTAATGTGGATATGATCGTACAAAATGTATCCGAAGATGGTAAGGCCACAGACTTGACCTTTACTGTCGGTCGCAACGATCTTGATCCAGCCTTGAAAGTCTTGGAAGGCTTAAAAGGGGACGTGAATTGCAAGGCAATTGTACCAGATCCTGATGTAGTGAAGGTGTCTATCGTTGGCATGGGAATGCGAAGCCATGCGGGTGTTGCGCAAACTATGTTTAGTGCCTTGGCTGAGAAGGGGATCAATATTCAAGTGATTTCCACGTCAGAAATTAAGGTAAGTGTTCTTATTGCTGAAGAATATACTGAACTTGCCGTAAGAACCTTACATACCGCCTTTAACTTGGATGCAGCTTAAAAACATGACAAACTTATCGTCGCTTGAGGGGCTTCAAGATCTTAATGATGCTTGGGCCCGTGGATGTGAATTTCTGGGAACTGAATACGCCATTTTAGGTGGCGCGATGTCTTGGATATCTGAAAGAAACCTGGTTGCAGCCATTTCCAACGCTGGTGGTTTTGGCGTGATTGCATGTGGTGCGATGACGCCCGATCTGCTTGATACTGAGATAAAAGCAACGAAAGAGCTGACGGTTAAGCCGTTTGGCGTGAATCTCATCACAATGCATCCTGACTTGGACGCGCTGGTTGATATTTGCATTGAAAATGACGTGACGCATGTCGTTTTGGCGGGGGGACTTCCCTCTCGGGATACAATCAAAAAGATTAAGGAGAGTGGGGCTAAAACTATTTGCTTCGCACCCATCCTTGCTGTTGCCAAAAAACTGATTCGTTCCGGAGCCGATGCAATTGTAATTGAAGGTATGGAAGCGGGAGGACATATCGGTCCTGTTTCCACAAGTGTTCTAGCTCAAGAAATTTTACCGCATATCACGGATGTTCCGGTATTCGTCGCTGGCGGTATTGCGCGCGGTGAGGCAATAACAAATTACCTTCGTATGGGTGCTTCTGGTTGTCAGCTTGGAACCCGGTTTGTCTGTGCAACAGAATGCATCGCCCATCCGGATTTCAAAAGATCGTTTATTCGGGCGAATGCGCGGGACGCTGTGACGACAGTTCAAGTTGATCCGCAATTCCCGGTTATTCCTGTTCGCGCTCTCAATAATGAAGGGGGACGACGGTTTATTGAAACCCAACATGAGGTGATTGCCAAATATAAATCTGGTGATCTTGATCTTGGAAGCGCTCAGCTAGAGATTGAGCATTTTTGGGCAGGCGCCTTGCGTAGAGCCGTGATCGATGGCGATGTCGAAAATGGGTCTGTTATGGCAGGGCAAAGCGTTGGTATGGTAAAGAAAGAACAGCCTACAGCCGAGATTCTGGAAGTATTGATTGTTGAAGCAGCCGGTGCATTTTCCAAGGAAAATGCCTAGAAAGGTTGATGACTAGATGAGTAGCGCGGCAGTCAGCGGCCCGAGAATTTTATTCCGTCAACTCCGTTCGGTGATGGCGGGAAAGGGCGACGCTGAGCTCCGTTTGCAAACAATAGTCGGCCTAATCGCTTCAAACATGATCGCCGAAGTATGCTCCTGCTACCTTGTTAGAGCCGGGGATATGTTGGAGCTGTTCGCGACGCAAGGGTTGAAAAAAGACGCCGTTCATCACACCCGCTTGCGGGTTGGCGAGGGGCTGATAGGTGACATAGCCGCTCATGCCCGCCCTCTTAATTTGTCGGACGCGCAAGCTCATAAACAATTTGCCTATCGCCCTGAAACGGGTGAAGAAATTTACCACTCCCTGCTCGGTGTCCCAATTATGCGCGGAGGACGTGTCATTGGTGTATTGGCGGTTCAAAATCGCACGATGCGACATTACACGGATGAGGAGGTGGAAGCCCTTCAAACTGTAGCCATGGTGGTGGCGGAGCTCATCAGCTCCGAGAAAATGGTAAACTCTAACGAGTTACTTGATACGGCTGGAAATGCCACTTTACCCCATAGGCTTACGGGACGAATTCTGGCTGAAGGGTTAGCAACTGGTTATGCCGTTCTTCACGAACCAAGAATTATTGTAAACAGAACGATTGCGGAGGATATTCCTGCAGAATTACTGCGGCTTAAAACAGCCGTCAGCGGCTTGCAAGACTCGGTCGATGTGATGCTCAATACGACCGATGAGTTATTCAGCGACGAGTCCAAGGACATTTTTGAAGCTTATAAAATGTTCGCCCATGACAAAAGCTGGTTAAAGAGACTGGAAGATGCAATCCAGACTGGCCTTACTGCTGAAGCGGCTATCAAGTTGGTTCAGGATGATACGCGCAGTCGGATGAAGAAGATTTCTGACCCTTATATTCGGGAACGCCTATCTGATTTGGATGATTTAGCAAATCGCCTGTATTTACACTTAGAAGGTAATGGGGGAATTGATCGTCATCATTTGCCACAAAATACCATTGTCGTTGCACGGAATATGGGGGCTGCTGAGCTTCTGGACTATGATCAAGAACATCTGCAAGCAGTAGTGTTGATCGAGGGAACACGCAGTAGCCACGTCGCAATCGTTGCCCGGGCGCTCGGTATTCCCGTTATTGGTCAATGCAAAGAAATATCTGATGCGATTGAGCAAGGCGATTTCATGCTGGTGGATGGGGAACACGGACAAGTGTTCTTGCGCCCAGGTGATGATGTTATTCAAACTTTTGATCGAAGTGTCCGGCATCGTGCTAAGAAACAAGCAAAATATGCTGCTCTTCGGGACAAAAAAGCAGTGTCAAAAGATAAGCAAAATGTTGCTTTGCATATGAATGCGGGCCTGCTTATCGATATGGATCATTTTGAAGATGCCGGAGCAGACGGTATTGGCCTGTTCCGTACTGAATTGCAGTTTATGGTGCGTTCTAAATTGCCGAAAGTTGATGAGCAGGCAACTTTGTATTCAAAAGTGCTCGATAAAGCAGGAGACCGACCAGTTATTTTTCGGACGTTAGATGTGGGAGGCGATAAGGCTCTTCCCTATTTGAAGATGAAGGAAGAAGAAAATCCAGCTTTGGGTTGGCGCGCTATTCGTATAGGGCTCGATCGGCCCGCCCTGTTAAAAGCGCAACTTCGCGCAATGGTCCGGGCGGCCGCGGGGCGCAATCTTTCAGTCATGTTTCCGATGATCGCCGAATTTTCAGAATTTCTTGAAGCCAAAGCGTTATTGAATAAGGAAATTGAGAGAGCATCGAAGCGTGAAGGCGGCGCACCTAAAGTCGTGAAGGTCGGGACTATGGTTGAAGTGCCTTCCATTATCTGGCAAATGCCTCATTTACTTCAAGAAGTAGACTTTATTTCCGTTGGCTCAAATGACTTGATGCAATTCTTCTATGCTGTGGATCGTGGCAACGCCATGGTGACTGACCGTTTTGATATGTTGAGTTCAAGTTTTCTGTCCATGTTGAAATATATCGCGACGGAATGTACGCGGGCTAATGTGCCTTTTTCAATTTGTGGTGATGCAGCAGGTAAGCCACTGGAAGCAATGGCTTTAATTGGCTTGGGCTACAGAAATTTATCTATGTCAATGGATGCTATTGGGCCAGTCAAAGAAATGGTCCGCAGTGCAGATATTGAACGAATTCAGGATTTCGTTTCAAAATTGTGTAGTTCCAAGGATTCCTCAGCACGAGAACAATTGAGAGCTTTTGCCAAAGATCACTCAATAATCATTTAAATCATTGATTTTTATTCAGTTTTGCCGATAATTTGCAGAGTAGCAAATTTCTGTTTGAAGTACGTGCTCTCCGATTTGGTAGGCATGGCTTGAATAATTTGAGAATTATTGGTGTAAGAAAATGGCGACCAAGAAAAATCTGCCATTGGGTGACGACAAGAAACAGCCTAGTTTGGGTCTTAAAGGTAAACACCAGCAAGAAGGTGTGAGTTCAACACGTTTTCAAGACTCAGAAAAAACATACGGCGAAAATATCGTATTCACTGTTGGCAGCCGATTGCGCGCCGAACGAGAAGCCAAAGGCCTCTCTCTTCAAGATGTGGCTGATTTAATACGCCTTCGACCTCGTCAGATCAAAGCTTTGGAGGAGGGAGATTACGGGAGCCTCCCCGGACAAGCTTTCGTCGTTGGGTTCCTCAAATCATATGCAAATGAACTAGGGCTTGATGCCGTTGAAATCGTGGCCCTGTACCGCAGTGAAGAAGCGGGACATTTAGGGGCGCCGCAACTTGCTTTTCCACAACCGACATCTGAAGGGCGCAAGCCCGGCGTAAATATATTGATCGGTACCTCTATTGCGGCAATGGTTGCTGTCGGCGGATGGTATTTTTACTTAGACGAAAATAAAATAAACTTGGAACTTGTGCCTGATTTGCCGCATCAATTGTCGGAAAAGGTCCGTGCCAATACAGCAGACACTCCCGCTGCGGGAGATACAACGCTATCGTCTAGCGAAGCTGAGCCTGAGTCTGAGGTTGTGGCTGAAGTAATTCCTGATACTAGCCCAGAAGCTAACGCGCCTATTGTACCGGAAACTTCGGAATCAGAGGAGCTTGTATCCCCTTCAGCCGCTTTAACAAAGAGTGTTTCTCCTGAAATTTCTAAGGAAGAGACACCAGCTCAAGCCAGCGAGGTTATTGTTGCTGACCTTCAAAAGGAATTGCCTGAAGAAATCTCAGTGCTACCGCCCCTTACACCAGAGGTCACTGAGGACAAAAATGAAAATGCACTACCGGTATCGCCCGATACTGAAAAAGACATTGCGGTACTGCCTT
>JBALXM010000042.1:0-10053 GCA_036960695.1 Sneathiella sp. | reverse complement strand
ACTTATGGTGGAATAGTCAGAGATTTGGATTTGAGCCCAAACGCGTTAAAACAACGTTTCCCAGCCATTCAGTGACTTGAAAACAGGTCGTCTTGGTCATAGTTTAATACTAATGCTTGATATTTTTGCCTGTTACAGCCATTTTATGCGCGAATCTTGATAGCATTTCTGTCCCTTATAAACGCTGTGTAAAGTTACAAACCCCATGAGTGTTAGACCGTATCGCGATATAATTCGCCGCAAATCCCGACAAATTAATGTCGGTAATGTTCTGGTTGGTGGCGACGCCCCCATCTCGGTTCAATCTATGACCAATACGCTTACGTCCGATCCAAAGGCCACAATCGCCCAAATCCATGCCTTGGAAGAGGCCGGGGCCGATATGGTTCGCGTTTCTTGCCCGGATGTAGAAAGCACAAAAGCATTACGGGAAATCGTAAGGGAAACAACAGTTCCTATTATCGCAGATATCCATTTCCATTATCAACGGGGTATCGAAGCCGCTGAAGCAGGTGCGTCTTGCCTGCGTATTAATCCTGGAAATATTGGTTCTGCTGATCGGGTTCGAGAAGTGGTGAAGGCTGCTGTCGATAACAATTGTTCAATGCGAATTGGTGTGAATGCTGGAAGTTTGGAGAGAGAACTTCTTGAGAAATACGGAGAACCATGTCCAGAAGCGATGGTAGAATCTGCGTTGAACCACGCTAGAATTCTGGAAGACAATGATTTTACTAATTTTAAAATCAGCGTGAAAGCATCAGATGTCTTCTTGTCAGTGGCTGCATATCAAGGACTTGCCGAAGCATGTGACTATCCGCTGCATTTGGGTATTACGGAAGCTGGCGCTTTGCGTGCAGGTACGGTGAAATCCTCCATTGGGCTTGGCATGTTACTCTGGTCCGGGATTGGTGATAGTATTCGTGTTTCTTTGTCGGCAGATCCCGTTGAAGAAATTAAAGTTGGCTATGACTTGCTTAAAAGTCTGGGCTTGCGCCGGCGCGGCGTGACAATTATTTCATGCCCTTCTTGTGCGCGGCAAGCCTTCCCAG
Organism: Sneathiella sp.; assembly: GCA_036960695.1. Taxonomy (GTDB): domain Bacteria; phylum Pseudomonadota; class Alphaproteobacteria; order Sneathiellales; family Sneathiellaceae; genus Sneathiella. The sequence goes on along the minus strand of JBALXM010000042.1, from coordinate 9,004 downwards.
TCATCAAGACCGTCGAAGCGCTAGAAGAACGCTTGGAGCATATTACAACACCGATGTCCTTGTCGATTATCGGCTGTGTTGTCAATGGACCGGGAGAGGCTCGAGAAACTGATATTGGTCTTACTGGCGGCGGTAAGGGAAATCATATGGTGTATTTGAGTGGTATGACAGATCACAAAATTGATACAGACGGTATGGTTGATCATATTGTTGAATTGGTGGAAGCAAAAGCTGAAGAGCTGGAAGCGCTCAATAAACAAGCATAATAAAGCGCCTTAAGCTCACTTGATCTTGAATAATTGAAGAAGACGGAGAAGTTACGTGTCATTACCCCAGCCAGTTCGCGGTACACATGATTTGTTGCCAGAAGATTTCAGGCGGCATGCTTATGTTCGCGATACGGCCCGTGATGTTGCCGCACGTTTTGGATATTCTGAAATGGCGACGCCTATTTTTGAATTTACTGAAGTCTTTGCCCGGACAATGGGGGAGACCTCTGATGTGGTTTCAAAGGAAATGTACTCTTTTGAAAGCCGTAGCGGAGAGAGCATGACACTTCGCCCCGAATATACTGCGGGCATTTGTCGTTCTTTTATCAGTAATGGTTTGATGCAAAATGTACCTTTCAAGGTTTTTGCAAATGGCCCTATGTTCCGGTATGAGCGCCCCCAAAAGGGACGCCAAAGACAATTCCATCAAATAGACATGGAGTGCATTGGCTCGTTAGAGGCTAAAGCGGATGTAGAAGTCATTGCGGCGGCCTCTGCGATTTTAAAAACGCTGGGTGTGCTTGATAAATGTACACTTCAAATTAATACATTGGGCGATGTTGAAAGTCGGCAAGCTTACCGCGAGGCGCTGGTGGACTATTTCTCGGGGCATAAAGATCAGCTCTCAAAAGATAGTCTTGCAAGGCTTGATAAAAATCCTCTGCGGATCCTTGATAGTAAGGACAAAGGGGATCAGGTATTAGTGGAAAATGCGCCGATCTTTACAAACTACCTCAATGAATTCTCGACTACATTTTTCGCGGAAGTTCTTGAAGGTCTCGATTTACTGGGGATTCCATACGAGCTGAACCGGCGTTTGGTCCGTGGGCTTGATTATTATACCCATACTGCCTTCGAATTTGTAACCACCGCGCTTGGGGCCCAAGGGGCTGTCATCGCTGGTGGACGTTATGATGGGCTGATTGAGGCGTTGGGCGGAAAGCCAACGCCAGGTATCGGTTGGGCAGGGGGCATAGAACGCTTAGCCCTTCTTGCCGATGAAATGCCCGATGCGCCGCGTCCTATTGCCATCATTCCTGTTGGGGAAGAGGCCGAAAATATTGCAGCGAAGCTTGCAAACCAACTACGGTTTGATGGTGTTTCTATTGAAATGGCTTTCAAAGGGAATGTCGGTAAACGCATGAAACGCGCAAATAAACTTAATTCCCGCGCAGCGATTATTATTGGCGAAGATGAGATCGCTAAGGATACTTGTATTGTCAAAGATCTTGACCAAGGCTCACAAGAAGAAATCGCGCGATCAGATTTGCCTGCGATGCTTGCCAAGCTGAAATAAGGAAACAGGCATGTTACCACAAGAAAAACTAAAGATGATCATTTTCCGCTTTGAGGAGCTTGAAGCCAAGATGGCTGGGGAGATGGGGAACGTCGCGCCTGATGAATTTGTCAAAATGAGCCGTGAATATTCTGATATGAAACCCATTGTGGAGACTATTCAGAAGTTTCAGAGTTCATTTCAGGAAATGAACGATCTTCAGGAAATGGTCGATGGCGGAGAGACTGATGCTGAAATGTTGGAAATGGCGGAGATGGAGCTTGAAGAGCTGAAAACAACTCTGCCTGACCTTGAGCATGAGATTAAAGTCCAGCTTCTACCAAAAGATGAAGCGGATGAGAAAAACGCAATTTTGGAATTGCGAGCGGGAACGGGGGGTGAAGAAGCGGCCCTTTTTGCCGGCAATCTTATGCGCATGTATCAACGTTATGCAGAAGGAATGGGATGGAAATGCGAAACCATGTCTTACTCTGAGGCGGATATGGGCGGCTGCAAAGAGGCTATCGTCAAAGTGACGGGCCGGAGCGTTTTCTCCAAACTCAAATTTGAATCAGGTGTGCACAGGGTGCAACGTGTTCCTGAGACGGAAACTGGGGGCAGAATTCACACGTCTGCTGCAACAGTTGCCGTTTTACCTGAAGCTGAAGACATCGACGTAAAAATTGAAGATAAAGATGTCCGTGTGGATATTTTTAGGGCATCCGGTCCTGGCGGGCAGTCAGTGAATACGACCGATTCCGCTGTTCGGCTGACGCATATCCCCACCGGTATTGTTGTTCAACAGCAAGATGAAAAATCTCAGCATAAAAATAAAACGAAAGCCATGTCTGTGCTTCGTTCTCGTATTTATGAGGCTGAACGTGCGGCAAAGGCAGAGGTAAGATCCGCTGATCGCAAAGGACAAGTGGGGTCCGGTGATCGATCAGAGCGTATTCGGACATATAATTTCCCCCAAGGGCGTGTAACGGATCATCGTATCAATTTGACGCTGTACAAATTGGATAAGGTGATGGCCGGTGAAGCTTTGGGAGAAGTGATTGATAGCCTAATTGCAGAAGATCAAGCGGCTCGACTTGCCGAGATCGAAAATTAATATTCAGGTGGAGACGCTGTGACTATCGAAGAAGCACTACGCAATGCGGCCGAGAAACTTCGAGCAGCTGAATTGAGTGACCCAAGAAGAGAAGCCAGTGTGCTAATCGCACATGTTTTGGGTGGGGACCGGGAAATAATATTCCGCGAACCTGAAAAAATCCTGACTGAAAAAGAGCTCGATCGGTTTGTAGGGTTTGTGGATCGTCGTTGCAAAAGAGAGCCTGCCTCCCATATTTTGGGAAAACGAGAATTTTGGAGCCGGGATTTCTTTGTAAGTAAGCATGTTCTCGATCCAAGGCCAGATAGCGAGACGCTGATCGAAGCGGTTTTAAATTTCGCAAATAACGAGACGTGCCCCCGAAAAATTCTTGATTTGGGAACTGGAAGTGGGTGCCTCCTCTTGACCCTGATTAAGGAGTTGGGGGATGCAACTGGTGTTGGCGTGGATTTCAGTGGCGATGCTTTGACCGTCGCAGAAAAGAACGCGCAAGCATTGGATGTTAACGAGCGGGTGGCGTTTGTTAGAAGCCGCTGGTTTGACAATGTTGAAGGTAGATTTGACCTAATTATCAGCAACCCACCGTATATAGAACAAGATGCGATTGAACAATTACAGCCGGAGGTACGCGATTACGAACCAAGGCTCGCACTGGATGGCGGCGTCGATGGCTTGGATTGTTATCGCGATATTATTTCTCAAGCGTCTGGTTTTTTAACCAAGCAAGGCTTTGTAATCTTTGAAGTTGGTGCTGGTCAGGCGGACGATGTTGAGCTGCTGTTGCGGAGTAATAATTTTGAAGATATTCGGCAATATAGTGATCTTGCGGGTATTAAACGCTGCGTTAGTGGTGTGGCTGGAAAATAATATTGAAAAAAACAGTTGGAAAATCCGAGTGGCGGAGGTAGGGTCTATCTAGATCAGGCGCAAGCGCCAAGACCAGTGTGTGGTCACAGATCGGTATTTACATAAAATAAGGTCTTATTTTGCAGATTGTGATATCTGTTTTTCGCGGCGAATTGATGTTTGCCTGAAATATCTGACCAAAAGAAATTTGAACTCAATTTTGACGGATTCAATAGAATAATGCGAGTTAGTGGTAATAGGCGCCCACGGGGTGGCCGAACTAATCCAAGTACGGGCCGAACTGGGCAAACCGGTGGTCGTAGTGGGTCTAATAATAATAGCAACAATAACAATAATAACAGACGGTCGAATAGCGGTAATCGCAATTTCGACAGTAATGGACCCGACGGAAAAATCAGAGGGTCTGCTGTTCAAGTGAATGAAAAATACGTTTCTCTTGCTGGTGACGCCCAAACTGCTGGCGATCATGTGGCGGCAGAAAACTTCTTTCAGCATGCTGAGCATTATTATCGTATCATGTTGGCCAATAATTTGGTGAAACAAGAGCGTGCTGCAGAGCAAGCTACCGAGGATGAAAATGACTCGAATGCGACGACTAGCGAGCCAAATAATTCTGAGCCGGAAGCGGGAGCTTCTGAAGAGAAACAGAATGTGAAAGCGGATAGACGGCCCCCTCGTTCGGAAGAGCGTGAAAAGGTTGCACCAGTCGCTGAGCCAGAACTAAAGCCAGAACCAATAGTTCTTGAGGTGAATGAGCTAGAGCCCACTGAATCTTTAGCTGTTTCTGAAAAAGCAGAAGAAGCACCTGTCGTAACCGACAAAGTGGACGCGTCCCCAGTCGTGAGTGATCCTGTTGTGGACAATGAAGTTGATGCTGACGCTGAAGATAAGCCAAAGTCGAAAAGAAGAGTGAGCCGGACGAGAGGTTTGCGCAGGCGGACCAGTCGCCGCTCTGACGATGCTTCAGAAGAAGACGAACCTCAAACAACCGAATAGTTTGTTGGATATATTCTAGCGCTAATAAAAATGCTCCGCTTTGCGGGGCATTTTTTTTGTTTTTAGGGTTGGGGCAGTGTCGCTGTTATTTCCTGACATTAATGCTTTCTCTTTTTCCAATTGCTGATTGGTGACCTAATTCGATATTTTAGTTACCTTTTTTCTTGAAAAAGAAACGAATAACTCCCACATTTATAGATAGGAAGTCGCTGGTGGATTGATCGCAAGATTGCCTGTTTCTAGGAATCTTGTTCAGTCGCACAGATAAACAGCGACCTATGTGTCGAGGAAGAGCATGGATTTTGAAAAATATACAGACCGGTCGCGTGGATTTATACAAGCGGCCCAGTCGTTGGCGTTACGTGAAAACCATCAAAAACTTACATCTGAACATCTCCTAAAGGTTCTTTTGGATGACCCCGAAGGGCTCGCCAGTGGTTTGATCACTAAGGCGGGAGGACAGCCTGCGTCTGCCCTTTTGGGTACTGAACTCGCTCTGGGTAAAATGACCCAGGTGACAGGGAGCGGAGCAGGGCAACTTAGTATTACGCCAGAACTAGCTCGGCTTTTTGACGGAGCACAGAAGCTTGCGGATAAAGCAGGAGATAGCTTTGTCACAGCTGAGCGTCTTCTCTTGGCTTTAGTATTGGAGCCGGAATCCGACACGGGAAAAATCTTGAAAGAAGCAGGGCTGACTGCGAGCAACCTTAATAGTGCTATCAATGATATTCGAAAAGGTAGAACCGCTGATTCAGCTGGGGCAGAAGCCAATTACGATGCGTTGAAAAAATATGCTCGTGATTTGACCGAAGCGGCACGCGCGGGCAAGCTAGACCCTGTTATTGGTCGCGATGAAGAAATTCGCAGAACTATGCAAGTCTTGTCACGGCGAACTAAAAATAATCCAGTCCTTATTGGCGAGCCCGGTGTTGGTAAAACGGCAATTATTGAAGGGCTCGCACTTCGAATTGTAAATGGCGATGTTCCAGAAAGCCTCAAAGGTAAGAAACTTATGTCTTTGGATCTTGGTCAGCTTATTGCGGGCGCCAAGTTTCGAGGGGAATTCGAAGAGCGGCTTAAATCCGTTTTGACTGAAGTCTCTGCCTTGGAAGGCGAGATCGTTCTCTTTATCGATGAGTTGCATACACTTGTCGGAGCTGGCGCTGCTGAAGGATCTATGGATGCATCCAATCTGTTAAAACCAGCTCTTGCTCGGGGCGAGCTTCACTGCGTGGGGGCGACAACACTGGATGAGTATAGAAAATACATTGAGAAGGATGCCGCTCTCGCAAGACGTTTCCAATCTGTATTTGTTTCAGAACCTACAGTAGAGGACAGTATTTCCATTCTGCGCGGCTTGAAAGAAAAGTACGAATTACATCACGGTGTTCAAATCGCTGATAGCGCCCTCGTTGCGGCGGCGACCTTATCAAATCGGTATATTTCCGATCGGTTTTTACCAGACAAGGCGATTGACTTGATGGATGAAGCTGCTAGTCGCCTTCGCATGGAAGTGGACAGCAAACCAGAGGAAGTTGACGAACTCGATCGCAAGATTTTACAAATGAAAATTGAGGCGTCGGCCCTCGAGAAAGAAAGTGATAAGGCATCTCAAGATCGATTGGAAATTTTGAAAAGTGAACTGGTTAAACTGGAAAACCGATCTGAAAAACTCACCAAAATCTGGATGGCCGAGAAAGATAAGCTTAACTCCGCACAGTTGATCAAAGAGGAGCTTGAACATGCACGTAGCGATTTGGAACGCTGCCAACGGCAAGGGGAATTGCAACGGGCAGGTGAACTTGCCTATGGCTTGATCCCATCTCTTGAGCAAAAACTGGAAAAAGCGGAAGAGTCTGATGGCTCATCCATGGTGAAAGATACTGTAAAAGAAGATGACATTGCCGGTGTTGTCTCACGCTGGACCGGTATACCCGTTGATAAAATGCTTTCTGGTGAGCGTGAGAAATTGTTGGATATGGAAAACAGGCTTCGGTCGAGGGTTGTGGGGCAGGAGGACGCGCTTACTTCTATCTCTAATGCTGTTCGCCGGGCACGGGCAGGATTGCAGGATCAGAATAGGCCGATTGGCTCTTTCTTGTTCCTTGGGCCGACGGGTGTTGGAAAAACCGAGCTTACCAAAGCGGTTGCCGAATTTCTCTTTGACGACGAGCATGCAATATTACGGATTGATATGTCCGAATATATGGAGAAACACAGTGTCTCTCGTTTGATCGGGGCTCCCCCGGGTTACGTTGGCTATGATCAAGGAGGCGTGATTACAGAAGCCGTTCGGCGGAGGCCTTACCAGGTTATTCTTTTCGATGAAGTGGAAAAGGCTCACCCCGATGTCTTTAATATCCTGCTGCAGGTTCTTGATGAAGGGCGGTTGACAGATGGTCAAGGCAGAACGGTCGATTTTAAAAACAGTGTCATCATTTTAACGTCTAATCTGGGGAGTGAGCATCTTATTGGTGATGATGATGCGGACGACCCTCTAGTCCAACATAAAGTGATGGAAGCGGTGCGTTCTGCTTTCCGGCCAGAATTCCTCAACAGATTGGATGAGCAAATCATTTTCCACCGGTTGAGCCGAGAGCATATGGACAAAATTGTTGAGATTCAGCTTGGACAGTTAAGGACAAGACTTGCTGAGCGGCAAATCTCACTGACCCTTGATGCTTCAGCCTCAACTTGGCTGGCTGATCAGGGGTATGATCCAATTTATGGCGCGCGCCCTCTTAAGCGGGTTATACAAAGGTCACTTCAAAACCCTCTTGCAAACTCTATCCTGCAGGGGGTAATCGCTGATGGAAGTGTAGTTTCGGTTAGTACCGATGATACTGGATTACTTATAAATGGCCAGTTGGCCGAAGTTGCGTAATTAACAAAAAAAATGGCGGCCGAGTTGGCCGCCATTTTTGCGTTTGTTGTCGCTCAATTTAAACCCGCAAGTTGAGTGTCCAGTGGAAGGGCTACAATCTCTTTGTCCATGTTGGACCGGACTGACTTGAAGCTCGCCAAAACTTTCCCTTTTAATCTGCGCCCTGCGGGAAGTTTTACAGAAAGTGGGTTTATCTGGCGGCCGTTCTTGTGCACTTCATAATGTAAATGTGGACCTGTGGAGCGACCAGTCGTGCCAACATAGCCAATAATCTGGCCTTGTTTTACGCGCTTGCCTTTCCTAATGTTCTTGGCGAACCCCTTCATATGAGCGTAGGCGGTCTTGTATACATCTGTGTGACGAATACGGACATATTTTCCAAAAGAGCCATTGCGACCAGCCATTTCGATATAACCATCTCCTGCTGCCATGATGGGGGTTCCTGATCGTGCACCAAAATCAGCGCCACGATGCATTCTTGTATAGCCAAGGACAGGGTGTTTTCTTTTACCAAAGCGTGAAGTGAGGCGAGCGCCATCAATTGGGGTTCGCATCAAGGCTTTACGAACACTCTGACCTTTTTCATTATAATAGTCCGTAATGCCATCATCTTGGGTTTTGTACCGGTATAAAGAAATCTCAGTTCCGCTTAATGTCATCGAGGCCCATTGGATGTTACCATTTTTAAGTGCCCTACCTGTCTTATCCACAAACCGTTCAAAATAGACTTCAAAGCTGTCGCCGGATTGGATCTCTCTTTGAAAATCCACGTCATAACTAAATATGCGAATGAGCTCTAGGATGACCTTGGTTGGTATTCCGGCCTTTGCCGCAGATAAGAATAATGAATTTTGAATTGTGCCACCAGCTCTGACCATTGTTTTGTCGAGTGCGATAACAGTCTCTTGCACTTTGAAGCTATTGTCTGGTGTTCTGATTGCTGCAACCTGTCGGTCTACATCTTGGTTGAGAGAGATACTGACTAGGCTAAACTCATTCGAGTTCGCCGTATTAACAGAGTTGGTCTGGGTATTAAAGTTAAGGGTAATGTCTTGCCCGACTTTTAGGCGCCGTGGATCAAACACTTTGGATAGAGCTTCAATTGCTTCGTAGCTTTCTCGTGGATCTGCCCCGGCTTTAGTTAAAACCTTCATCAGTGTATCGCCCTTGCCGACGGATACTGTTTTTTGTGCTTCTGTAGGCGGGGTCTCGGGAGTGTTGGCACCAGAATTATCGCCAGAGGTATTTGTGTCCTTACTAAGAGACGCTATAACAGTGCCATCGTTTTGGCTTGCTGCTTGCTCAGTTACTACAGGTGATAGTGTGTCATTGATTATATTGGTTGGAATTAACGTAACAGCAGCAACAGCTCCAATTACGCTCCCCATGATTATCGCGATCATTGGCAAAATGGCCTTACTTTTCTTGGACTTTTTTAAAATTGTTTTGTCTAAAATCTTCCGCACTGCTCACACCACCGGATAAAAACTGAGTTTCGGTATTGATTAACTATAAATAACACGACGGAAGAATGCGTTTAGACTACGTTTTTGTCAAGGTTTCCTCAATATTTCCTTAATGTGTGCGAAAAAAGGCGA
>JBALXM010000002.1:140337-146147 GCA_036960695.1 Sneathiella sp. | reverse complement strand
TTAATTTGATACAAAAAACCCTCGAAAACACGCTGGTTTTCAAGGGGTTTTATGGGGCGAGTGACGGGTCTTGAACCCGCGGCCTCCAGAGTCACAGTCTAGCGCTCTAACCAACTGAGCTACACCCGCCATAAGGAGCGCTCTATTTAGCTGCCATCGCCGTGTCGGTCAAGAACGTTTCTTCAATTCTTTGAAAAAAAATCACTTAGTTTCGTGACGGCGCTTTGCAGAACTTCTTCGCGCTTACAAAAACAAAAGCGTGCAAAATGTGTTTCAGGGTTTTCCGTCATATAAAATGCACTAACCGGAACGGCCGCGACGCCTGCCTCAGTGGTTATCAGGCGGCAAAACTCTTCGTCACTCCCCTCAAACCCGACGGAGCGAATATCAACATTTATAAAATAGGTGCCATCGCAATCGGCCGTCTCAAAACCCGCAGATTCCAGCCCGTATTTCATATAATTGCGCTTGGATTGCATATCCAATTGCAAACGCTCATAGAATTCATCATCCCGATCAAGTCCATAAGCAACGGCATTTTGCAAAGCTGGCGGTGTCGTGAAAGTAATAAATTGATGGGCTTTCGCTACTTTTGCAATCAATTCGGTACAGCCGGTAATATAACCCACTTTCCAGCCTGTTAAAGAAAATGTCTTACCCGCTGATCCAATGCGTAAAGTGCGGTCCCCCATCCCCGGCAGCGTCGCAATCGGTATATGACGGGCCAGCCCAAAGATTATATGCTCATACACCTCATCGCAAACCACGTAGGCATCATGTTCGATAGAGGCGGATGCGATCATTTGCAGCTCATCAATAGTGAAAACCTTTCCCGTCGGGTTCATGGGCGTATTGAGGAGAACCAACTTGGTTTTGTCTGAGAAAGCCGCGCGAAGCCGATCTTCATTCAATTCCCAATGGGGCGGATCAAGCCGGACATATTTAGGAATACCCCCTGCCCGCAGAACCAATGGCTGATAACAGTCATAGAGTGGCTCAAACAATATAACTTCATCACCGGGATTAATCAGCGCCATAAGACAATCGGCAATGGCCTCCGTCGCGCCGCTTGTCACCAAAATATCGGTCTCTGGATCCACCGCGATGCCATAAAACCGGTGATTATGATCCGCTACCGCACGCCTTAGTTTTGGCGTTCCCATCATGGGAGGATATTGATTAGATTCCTCCATGATTTCTTTTGCGGCAACCGCTCTGATATCCTCGGCTCCATCAACATCGGGAAAACCCTGCCCCAAATTGATGGCATTATGCTCAATAGCCAACTTAGACATCACTTCGAAGACTGTTGTCCCGAAACCCGATAAAACGTTATTTACATTCTTTACCATGGCTCTCTCAATCTTCCCTTGCAGTCAACCTATTCAACAGGCATATCTTCACATTCGCAATTTCGCAAGCATTTAAGGACATCGTCATGGGTATCTCGCGCAAAATGTCACAATTGGGGACAGAAACCGCCTTTGATGTTCTGGCCCGCGCTAATACCTTATCAGCCCAAGGTGTCGATGTAATTAATCTAGGGATTGGTCAACCTGATTTCCCAACTCCGGCCCCAATTGTCGAGGCTGGCATTCAAGCATTGCGGGACGGTCATCATGGATACACGCCGGCCAATGGCATTCAGGAACTAAGAGAAGCTGTCGCTGCTGATATTCTGAAAAGACGAAAAGTCGCCGTATCGGCTGACAATATTTTCATCATGCCTGGCGGCAAGCTTACCATGTCTTTTGCGATCGAGATGTTTGGGGAGACCGGCGCCGAAATCCTCTACCCTAATCCGGGCTTTCCAATTTATGAAAGCATGATCAAATATTCTGGTGCAACCCCGATCCCGATCCCCTTGTTAGAGGAGACAGGCTTTTCTTTTGATGCTGACCATGTCCTCTCTCTCATTACAGACAAAACACGCTTGATCATTCTCAATACCCCTGCAAACCCGACAGGGGGCGTGGTGGCTGAAAATGAATTGAGAAAACTTGCCGCGGGCCTTAAAAACCATCCTGACGTCTATATCTTGTCGGACGAAATTTATAGCCGCATGACCTATGATGGTCTCGACCATGTGAGCATGCTGTCTTTCCCTGAAATTCGCGACAGACTAATTGTCTTGGACGGCTGGTCGAAAACTTATGCCATGACCGGTTGGCGGTTAGGTTGGGGATTATGGCCAGACAAATTAGTCCAAGTTGCAAACCGACTATGCGTCAATTATCATTCGTGCGTAAATGCTTCGGCCCAGTATGCCGGATTAAAGGCGTTAGAAGGCGATCAATCTTGCGTGGCAGAAATGATGACCGCTTTTAATGAGCGCCGCCTCCTCATTCACGGACGTTTAAATCAAATGCCAGGTATTACCTGCACTCTTCCAAAAGGGGCATTTTATGCATTTCCAAATATTGCGGCAACGGGTCTTAAATCCTCTGAAATGCAAGACAAACTTTTAACGGGGTCAGGCGTTGCAGCTATTTCAGGAACCAGTTTTGGCGCTGACGGTGAAGGCTATATCCGGTTTTCTTATGCCAATTCCATGGACAATATTAATAAGGCGATGGATCGCGTGGAAAAGGTCGCACGCGACTTAAGCGGACAATAAGGGTATAATTGATGAGCGAAAAAATTGAAGATAGATTAAATTCACTGGAACTTCAGGCAATGGAACAGGACCTTATGGTTCAGGACTTGAGTGAAATGGTCAATAAACAATGGGACGAAATTGAGCGCTTAAAGGCAAAATTGAGCGTGGCAAGCGAGAGGATAGTGTCTTTGGAAGATAACCTCTCAACGCCCGATGCGTCCCAGAAGCCACCACACTATTGACCCATTCCCTTGCTTTTATTGACGTAAAGCACTAAAAGCCCATCTTCCTCTATAATGAGGACTTCTTCGGCCGGTAAAAGGATATGATATGGCGACGGATAAACAAGCGGACGAAACTCCGACAACTGACGTAATTTTAGAGGATGATCCGATTGTGACATACATCCTTAACGCTGTTGAAGGCGGCGGACTTGTCTCGCCAAATCACATTGCTCAGAAAATAGCAAAAGAGAGAGCAAAATCTGACGCCCCAAAAGACGTCTGGCGGAAATATATGACGGCTGTTCGTCAGCAGGCCATTAGCCTCGCCCGTAAAGGTCGCTTGGACATCATTCGTAAAGGTGAAGTTGCAGACCCTAATGACTTTAAAGGGCTATACAAATTACGTTTGCCTAAAAAATAATCGTTTACTCCAACGTCAAATCAGGACGAAAAAACGACAATATTCTAATATTGATTAATTTTTAATCATTTGCATATTTTTTAGTCATTTTTTTTGATGCCTTTTTGAGCAAGAGCATTTTAAAGCATCAAAAAACGGCTAAATCCTTAAGGCTAATGTTTTTTATAGAAAACCACAGAACTGGCACGGCAAATGCTTAGTCGTGGTATAGACAATTAAACAGGCAATTGTGCCACTATTCGACGTACCAACCGAAGAAGTGACAAATGAAGAAAATTGAAGCCATCATCAAACCCTTCAAATTGGACGATGTGAAGGAAGCCCTTCAAGAAGTAGGCCTACAAGGCATCACCGTTACCGAAGCTAAAGGTTTCGGTCGCCAGAAAGGCCATACTGAATTATATCGCGGCGCTGAATATGTGGTTGATTTCTTGCCTAAAGTTAGGATCGAAGTCGTCTTGGAAGATGAAATGCTGGAACGGGCACTAGAAGCAATTCAAACGGCCGCCCACACCGGTCGCATCGGAGATGGTAAAATCTTTGTATCAAATGTTGAAGAAGTGATCCGTATCCGGACTGGCGAAAAAGGTCCAGACGCGGTCTAACACGAGCAGAAACAAAAAGCCCTCCTCATTATTATGCACTGGGCAAAGATTACGTTAATTCAAGTCAGATAGAGAGACAGAAATATGGTTGCGCAAGTTCTTGAACTAATTGCAGAAAACGAAGTCGAATATGTGGACCTTCGTTTCACTGATCCAAAAGGAAAATGGCATCATCTTGCTATGCATGCAAATGTTGTTGACGAAGACATGTTTGAAGATGGCGTTATGTTCGATGGCTCATCCATCACAGGCTGGAAAGCAATCAACGAGTCTGACATGACGTTGATGCCAGATCTAACCACTGCTGTTATGGATCCTTTTGCGGCTCGTCCAACATTGATCCTATTCTGTGATATTCTTGATCCGACAAGCGGCGAAAGCTACGAACGTGACCCTCGCTCTGTTGCGAAAAAAGCAGAGGCATTTCTTGCAAGCACAGGTATCGGCGACACAGCCTATTTCGGTCCTGAAGCTGAATTCTTTATGTTCGACGATGTGCAGTTCTCAAACGACAGCCACCATACATTCTACAAATTGGCTGACGTTGAAGCACCTAACCAGTCCGGTGCTGAAATCGATGGCGGCAACACAGGTCATCGCCCACGGGTTAAAGGCGGTTACTTCCCTGTTCAGCCAATTGACAGTGGCGCAGACATCCGTTCTGAAATGGTTTCTGTTGCGGCCGAAATGGGTTTGACTCCTGAAAAGCATCACCATGAAGTTGCGCCATCACAACATGAACTTGGCTTTAAATTCAGCACGCTCGTTGGCGCCGCTGATGAAATGCAAAAGCAAAAATACGTTACGCATAATGTAGCCCACGCATATGGCAAAACAGTAACCTTTATGCCTAAGCCAGTTTCTGGCGACAATGGCTCAGGCATGCATGTTCATCAGTCAATCTGGAAAGATGGCAAGCCAATGTTTGCAGGTTCTGGTTATGCAGAACTCTCTGACACTGCCCTATTCTATATCGGCGGTATCATCAAGCACGCGAAAGCCCTAAACGCTTTCACTAACGCGTCTACTAACTCATACAAGCGTTTGATCCCTGGCTTTGAAGCACCCGTTCTTCTTGCTTATTCCGCGCGCAACCGTTCAGCGTCTTGCCGTATTCCGTTCGCACCAAGCCCGAACGGCAAACGTGTTGAAGTTCGCTTCCCAGATTGTACAGCAAACCCATATTTGGCATACGCTGCTATGATGATGGCTGGCCTTGACGGTATCCAGAACAAAATCCACCCTGGCGATGCAATGGATAAAGACCTTTACGATCTTCCAGCGGAAGAGCTTAAAGAAATCCCAACGGTTGCAGGTTCTCTTCGTGAAGCTCTTGAAGCACTGGATGCTGATCGTGAATTCCTTAAAAAGGGTGGCGTCTTCACAGACGACATGCTTGACGCCTATGTGGCCATGAAATGGGAAGATGTGTACACATTCGAACAAGCACCTCATCCAGTAGAATTTGATATGTATTTCAGCGTCTAATACAAACCAAAGACTTGTAAAAGGGCTGCCATTGGGTAGCCCTTTTTTTATTTAAGATTAATTGTCTATTTTCTTTTTTCCCCATATATTGATTTGATGTCATACGATTATTCGATAAACACAGAAAAAAATATTTTGGTCGTAAACTGCTATGAAGAATTTTCAGACGCAGATTTCCAAGACCTTCGTGACACCCTAAAAAATGACGATCAATTTAGGTCTACTATGGATCAGCTTATAGATTTCTCAGAAGTCATTCGCTTCGAATTAACAATGCCCTACGTGGAAATGCTCGCCAAAAATCCCTTAATAGATGAAACATCAACTATCGTTATCGTTGCCTCGACAGACATCGCCTATGGCACCGCGAGAGCGTATACATCCTTTAGCACGGAAGGATCAAAAAACATCCATCTTTGCCGAAACTACTCTGAAGCAGAAAAGATATTGGATTTGAGTAATTTATACGACTA